>NZ_KV811296.1:0-32624 GCF_001813025.1 Pseudomonas sp. HMSC066A08 | reverse complement strand
AGCAGGGCACGCTCGGCGAAACCGGCGGCGATGCTCCGGGCACTACCGGGCAACGCCTGCGGCGGCGCCTCGACGGGTTCCGTGGCATCGCCGTCGGTCCAGGCGCGCGGGCTCTGCGCCAGGCGCCGGAGCTGCCCGACGAAGTCGTCGAACATGGCTTCCGCCTGGCCCTCGGGGAACAACCCGAGGCGTACGTCCCAGCCGATCTCCAGGCCGCCGAACTGGTCGGTGACCTGGCAGTCCAGCCAGACCTGCGGGGTCTGGCTGATCATGTAGCGTGGCGCGCGCGGCGCCTCGCCATCGCCGAGCAGGCGCTGCACGCTGCCGATGCCACTGGTGAACACCACCGGCATCAGGTCGGCGCCGCGACCGCGCCGGCGCGCCAGTTCGCGCAGCAGGTCGACGCCGCTGAAGGTCGGGTGATCGAGGTCGTCGAACATCTGCTCGCCGATGCGACGGGCGCGCTCGACGAAACTGTCGCCGTGGCGGCTGTCCACCGCCAGCAGGCTGAGCGCGGTGAAGTCACCGAGCACCTGCGCCAGCTGCGGATGCAGCGGCGGCCGGTTGAGTACCGTCAGGTTGAGACAGAACGCCGGTGCCTGGCTCCAGCGACCGATGGTCTCGGCGAAGGCTGCCAGGGCCACGCCGGCAGCGCTCAGGCCGTGTTCGCCGGCGCGCGCGCCGAGCGCCTGCCAGGCGGCCTCGTCGAGGCGCGCATGGAAGTGCCGGAAGCGCGTGGACCGGGTATCCGGCTGCACCCGCAGCGGCAGGTCGGGACGCCCCGGTAGCGCGTCGAGACGCGCCAGCCACCAGTCGCGGTCGCGCTGCCAGGCTTGCGACTGGCGTCGGCGCTGCTCGACGCCGACATAGTCGCGGAAGGTCGCCTCCAGCGGTTCCGCCGTCCATTGCGGATCGAGATAGCGGCGGCGCCATTCGCCAAGCAGCAGTTGCAGGCTGGCGTAGTCGACCAGGGTGAAATCCACCGAGCAGTGCAGCACGCAGGCATCCCGGCCGATACTCAGCTCGGGGCGCAGGACCGGCCACTGGTCGAGCGCCGCACAGGCGTGGTCGAGGCGTTCGCGGACCCGCTCCAGGTGCGTCTGGAAAGCGGCCTCGTCGAGCCCCGCGCAGGCATGCACGGTCAACCGCTGCCAGGGCACCTCCGGCAGTACGCGCTGCCAGGCGTTGTCCTCGATCACCGCGCGCAGCATCGGGTGGCGCTCGACCATGGCGTTCCAGGCGGCCTCCAGGCGCACCGGATCGGTGTCGACCGGCCAGTCGTACTCGGCGTACAGCTGGCAGGCGTTGCCGCCGTAGTCGAAGGCCGCCTGGCGACCCAGCACGTAGGCGGCCTGCACCGGGGTCAGCGGGAAGCGCTGGTGGGCCAGGTCGGGCTCGGCACGCCAGCCAGGGCCGCCTTCCAGATGTTCCAGCAGGGCCTCGCGCTCGGCCCGCAGGCGTTCGGCGAGGCCGGCGTCGAGGGCGCCCTGGGGGGCGCGATAGCGCAGGCGGCCCGCCTCGCTCCAGAGTTCGATGCGCCGGCTGCGGCAGGTTTCCAGCAGTTCGCCGAGGCTCATAGCACGCCCTCTTCCAGTTGGGTTTCCTCGATCTCGACGGTCTGCGCCTGCAGGTGGCGGGCGAGCCCGGCCAGGGTCGGCCGGCGATAGAAGTCGGCCATGCCCAGGCGTATGCCGAAACGCTCACGTATGCCGGCCAGCAGGCGGGTCGCCAGCAGGCTGTCGCCGCCGAGGCTGAAGAAGCTCGCCTCGCGACGACGCACCGGGCGTTTGAGGACCGCTTCCCAGCACTCGGCCAGCGCCTGCTCATGGGCTTCCAGCGGCTCCTCCACCGAGGGCTCGTCACGACACTCGCCGAGTGCGCGGGTCATGCTCTCGGCCAGGCGGCGACGATCGACCTTGCCATTGCCGTTCAACGGCAGGCTTGGCAGGCACCACAGGCGTTCGGGCCGCATCGCCTGGGGCAGGCGTTGCTCCAGGCCGGCCTGGAGCGCGGCGACGTCGAGCCCGAGTCCCGGCGCCAGCGCCTCGACCAGGGCGATCCGTTCGCTGCGCCACAGGCAACGCGGCGCCAGTCCCGCAGCGGCGAGATCGGCCAACAGGCTCGGCAGCTCGGTCAGGCGCAGCGGCCGGTCGTCGAGCAGGGCCGCACCGAGCAGCGCCAGCGGCGACTCGCACAGCAGGTCCACCAGCAACAAGCGGCCCTGCGGGCGCAGCAGCGCCGCCGCCAGCGCCAGGCCTTCGCGGCTGGCCTCGTAGGTGTGCAGCGCGGCGAAGCTGATCACCCGGTCGTAGCGTCCGAGGTGCTCGGCAGGTAGCAGGCCGTCGTCCAGCGCCTGCACCGCGATCCGTTCCGGCAAACGGGTGGCGGCGGCGTCGAGGAGGACGCGGCTGCGTTCGAAGAGGGTCAGTTCCAGCCCCGGGCGCAACAGCGAGGCCATGCCCTGGTCGAGCCAGAGCCCGGCGCGGGTATCCAGCACCGCCACCCGCAGGCGTTCGCCGGCTGCCGGCGTCGGCAGCGCTTCGAGCAGGCGCGCCAGGGCCTCGCGGCCGTCCGGCAGGCGCGCGGCCACTGCCTGCGGCGCCAGCCAGGGATCGAGGAGCAGCGCGGCCGGCGCCTGTTCGCCGGTGAGCAGGCCGCGCAGGGCGTTGCCCATCGCGGTAAGCCCCGTGGCCTGCCAGCCGAGCCGGCGCAACGCCTCGTCGAGCGGCGGCAGCGCGCTGGCGGCGGAGTCCGCCAGCCAGTCCAGCCAGCGCCGGCGCAAACCGTCGTCCAGCTCCAGCGGCGCCTCCAGCAGCGCGCCGAGGATTTCCCGAGTGAGTACCGCCTCGGCCTCTGCCAGGCCGGCGAAGGGCTGTGCGGCCGGCAGTTCCATGGAGCCTTCGGCCCGTGGCGCCAGGTGCGGTACCAGCACCGCGCCGAGACTTGCCACGCCACCGCCGAGCACCGCCGCGCAGGCGCTCTCCACGCCAGCCTGGGCGCACAGCGCGGCCTCCACCTCGCCCAACTCGATGCGCTGGCCGCGCACTTTCACCTGCTGGTCGACCCGACCGAGGAATTCCAGGGTACCGTCGACCCAGTAGCGACCGCGATCGCCGGTGCGATACCAGCGGCCCTGGGTATCGTGGACGAAGCGCCGGGCGCTGAGTTCGGGATCGTTGCGATAGCCGCGGGCCAGGCTGGCGCCGCCGATCCACAGCTCGCCGACCACCAGGTCCGGCACGTCGCGCCCGTGGGTGTCGACCACCCGGTAGGCCTGTCCCGGCAATGGCCGGCCGTAGGGAATCGAACGCCAGTGCGGCGGCACCGTATCGACGCTCTGCAGGTTCGACCAGATGCCCGCTTCGGTAGCGCCACCCAGCACATGCAGGCGGCAGCCTTCGGCACAACGCGGGCGCAGGCGGCCGGGCAGGTCCAGGGCCACCCAGTCGCCGGACAGCAGCACCGCCCGCAGGCTGCGATAGTCGGCCTGGCTCGCCGGCAGGCTGAGGGCCATCTCCAGCAAGGCCGGCGCCGAGTTCCACAGGCTCACCGCATGCCGCTGGATAGCCTCCGCCCAGGCGGCGGCATCGCGCGCCTGTTCCTGGGCCGGCAGGACCAGGCTGGCACCGGCGCCGAGGCCGCCGAACAGGTCGAAGACCGACAGATCGAAGTCCAGCGCGGAGACCGCCAGCAAGCGATCCGATGCATCCACCCGCAGCAGGTCGAGCAGCGCGTCGATGGTATTGATCGCCGCCGCGTGGCTGACCTCGACGCCCTTGGGCACCCCGGTGGAGCCCGAGGTGTAGATCACATAGGCGCTCGCCTGCGGCGCCAGCGGCACGGGGGCGGCCAGCGCCGGGCCGCGCAGCAGGCGCTGGACATCCAGGCGCGGCGGCAAGGCCTGCGGATCGTCCTCCTCGGTGATCGCCAGGCATACCCCGGCGGCCTCTTCGATCAGGCGCCGCCGTGCGGGCGGCTGGTCGATGTCCAGCGGCACGTAGCAAGCGCCTGCGGCTAGCACGCCGAATACCGCCGCGACCTGCTGCGGTCCGCGCGGCAGGCTGACCTCGACCGCGTCGCCAGGGCGCACCCCGGCTTCGCGCAGGCCGCCGGCGATGCGCAGCGCACGCTCGGCCAGTTCGCCACGGGTGACACGTCGGTCGCGATAGAGCAGCGCGTCGGCATCCGGCGCCTCGGCGGCGCGAAGGAAGAAATCGCGATGCAGGGTACGCGCCATGGCGCATGCCGGCTGGCCGTTGAGCAGGGCCCGGCGCGCCTGCTGTGCCCAGGGCAACGGCAGATCGGCGGGCTGCTCCCAGGCGCTGTCGCAGAGACGCTGGAGCAGCCCCACGTAGGCTTCGAACATGGTTTCCGGCAGGCCTTCGGGGAACAGGCCGACGACGCTGTCCCAGGCCAGCAGGATACCGTCGCCCACCCGGTAGAGCTGGTGGTCGAGCCAGACCTGCGGAGTCTGCGAGAGCATGTCGTGGAGATCGCCGAAAGCGTCGCGGAAGGCCGCCGGGACAAAGCCCTCCTCGCCCAGGTTACTGGCGAACACCACCGGCGCCGAACGCGGCTGGCCCTGCCGGCGCGCCTCGCGGAGCACCTCCAGGGCGGGGAATGCGGCGTGGTCGATGGCTCCGTGGAGGTTGCGCTGGAAGCTCTTCACCGCCTCGGCGAAGGACACCCCGGCCTGCATCCGGCACTCCAGCAGCAACAGGGTGGTGAAGTCGGCGATCACCTCGCCGATACGCGGGTCGTCGGCATGCCGATCGAACAGCGGCACGTTGAGGAGAAATTCCGCGGTTTCGCTCCAGCGCGCCAGGACCAGCGCGAAGGCGCAGCCGAACACGCTGGACAAGGTCACGCCATGCTGCGCGGCAAGACGCTCCAGGCGCCGGCTCTCGCCGGCGCAAAGCTGGAATGCCAGGCGCCGGGTGCGCGGCTGGCGGATGCTTTCCGGCGCGCAGGCCAACGGCAGGGCCGGCGCGTCCGGCAAGCGCGGCAGGCGTTCCAGCCAGTAGTCGCGGGCCCGCGCCGCGGCCTCGGCGCGTTGCGCCGCACGGCGCGCCAGGTAGTCGGCGAAATGCAGCGCCGGCGGCTCCGCCAGACGCTCCGGCGCCAGGTAGGCGACGCCCAGTTCGGCCAGCAGCAGGCGCAGGCTTTCGACATCGGCGGCAAGCAGATCGAGACTCAGCCAGAGGCGATCCTCGCCGCCCGGCATGCGCACCAGCCCGAGCAGGAACACCTGGCCACGCTCCACCGCCAGGCATTCATGGGCGCGCCAGTCGCGCAGCGCCTGCCAGTCGCGCTCGGCCTCGTCCACCTGCAAGGTGCGCCAGTCCTGCAGGTCGAAGCAGGGCAGCGGCGGCGTCGGAAGGATCTGCTGGCGACCGTCGAGGAAGCGCGCCCGCAGCATCGGGTGGCGTTGACGCACGCACTCCGCCGCCGCGGCCAGGCGTTGCGGGTCGACATCCCGCGCGCGGAATTCCAGGAAGGCATGGCAGCTGACGTTGCCCAGCACCTCGCCGGCGCCACGTCCCAGCCAGTAGGCCTGCTGCACGGAAGACAGCTCGAACGGCTGGTCGCGATCCTGCGCCGTCGGCAGCGCGACCGCTGCCGGGGCGGACAGCCGGTCCGCGCAGGCCAGCAGGTCGAGCCAGGCCCCCAGGCAGGGGCGCTGCGCCAACTGCGCGAAGTCCAGCGTCGAGCCACGCGCGCGCAGGCGTTCCTGCAGGTACATCAGGCGGATCGAGTCGAGGCCGCAGCCCAGCAGGTCGTCGTCGTCCGCCAGGGCGCGCACGTCGGCAAGCGGTTCGCCGAGCAGGTCGGCGAGTTGCTCGGTCAGCCAGTCGCGCAGGGCGGTACGGGAATCGGGGGGCAGATCCATGGGGGCTCCCTAGGGCAAGCATCTGAGGTCGGCTGCCAGTTCCTGGCAACGATTATCAAATGCGACCTTATCTCACTTGCCTGGGAGGCCTGTCCGACAATGCTTTAGACAGCCGGACTGTTTCGTTAGATGCAGCGTCATCCCGCAGCGGCGACGCCCCTCCCGTGGCCGGGTCGGGGGTCGTCGCGGAGACTCAGCGGATCTCGCTGGGGGAGATGCCGTAGCGCTTGCGGAAAGCGATGGAGAAATGCGCCGGGCTGTAGCCCACTCGGTAGGCCACCGTGGAGACGTTCGCCTCTTCGTCGCAGAGCATCCGGTGCGCCTCGCGCAGGCGGTATTCCTGCAGGTAGCCGAATACGCTGGCGCCGAACACCTTGCGAAAGCCGGCGGTCAGCTTGCGCGGGTTCATGCCCACGCGGCTGGCCAGCGTGTCCAGCGACGGCGGTTCCTGCAAGGCGCCGACCAGCAGGTCGCGGGCGGCGTGGATGCGCTCGACCTCCGAGCAGGTGATGCGCGGCTCCTCGCCGGGGCGCCCCTCGCCGGAAAGGAACTGGGCGCTGAGCGCGGCCAACTCCAGGGCCTTGCCGCCGAGGTAGAGATCGCGGGTCGGACCGAGCATCTGGCAGGTGGCGATCTGCGAGGCCAACGCCTGCATCGCCCGCGGCGCCGGGCAGCTCATGATCCGCGGATCGCCGCCGGGGCGGCGTATCAGTTGCTCGGGCAGCCAGCCGAGGCGGCTGTCCAGGGCTTCGACGCCGAGCTGGACGATGGTGTAGCGCAACGGCTTGTCGGTGCCGTAGATCTGCGCCGAGGTGAAGTCGCCGTCGTTGGCGATGGTGCACAGGCTCGGCCCCTCGATGAGGTGCTCGGGCTGGCCGGGGATCCGGCAGCGCAACTGGCCGCTCTGCACGAGGATCAGGCGCAGGCCGCGCTCCAGCGGTTCCTCGAACCAGTCCTCGCTGGCCGAACAGAAGGTTCCGGTCACCAGCTTCATGTTCGGATCGATGTGCGCGACGCCGGGCCGGTTGCCCGGTGCCGGCGCGGCGGCATCGGCCTGTGGCGGAGCAATGATGGTGATGGTCATCAGGTTTTCCTGTAGCCCGGGCGCTGCCGACGCGGCGACGCCTTCCTGGATACGTGGGGGCAGGGGGACTTTTTAGCGGAGATGGACAAAGCGCCCTGCACTCCGCCCCTGCAGCGAATGAAAAAGCCCCGCAATCGAAAGGCGCGGGCTTGCGCGGTCCCTGCCGCCCGCCAATGATAATAAATCTCATTTCCCAGCAATGGCAATCGACCGCATCCACGGAGATCGCATGACTTCCTCGCCCGTCACCCCATCGGCCGTCGACGACGCCCCCGACTGGCCCGCCGCCTTCGTCCGCCGCTATCTCGACGCCGGCCACTGGCAGGACCAGAGCTTCGCCGAAGCCCTGGCCGCCAGCGCCGCGCGCCATCCGCGGCGGATCGCGCTCTGCGACGAAGACCAGCGGCTCAGCTATGCCGACCTGCTCCAACGCTGCCGCCGCCTGGCAGCCGGACTGCGCCAGGCCGGCCTCGCACATGGCGACACGGTAGTGCTGCACCTGCCCAACGGCATCGCCTTCGTCGAGACCTGCTTCGCCCTGTTCCAGCTCGGCGTACGCCCGGTGCTCGCCCTCCCCGCCCATCGCCAGCATGAGATCAGCGGTTTCTGCCGCTTCGCCGAGGCCAAGGCCTACATCGGCGCCGAACGGATCGACGGCTTCGACCCACGGCCGATGGCCCGCGAGCTGCTCGCCAGCGGCGCCTGCCGGATGGCGCTGATCCACGGCGAGGCCGAGGCGCCGCTGCAAGCGCTGGCACCGCTGTACCAGGCCGACGCGCTGGAAGACTGCGCCGCCCGCGCCGAGGATATCGCCTGCTTCCAGTTGTCCGGCGGCACCACCGGCACGCCGAAGCTGATTCCCCGGCGTCATCGCGAGTATCTCTACAACGTCCGCGCCAGCGCCGAGGTCTGCGGCTTCGACGAGCACACGGTGTACCTCACCGGGTTGCCGATGGCGCACAACTTCACCCTCTGCTGCCCCGGAGTGATCGGCACGCTGCTGGCCGGCGGCCGCGTGGTGGTCAGCCAGCGCGCCGATCCCGAGCATTGCTTCGCACTGATCGCCCGTGAACGGGTCACCCACACCGCCCTGGTACCGCCGCTGGCGATGCTCTGGCTGGATGCCCAGGAAAGCCGTCGCGCCGATCTATCCAGCCTGCGTCTGCTCCAGGTCGGCGGTTCCAGGCTCGGCAGCAGTGCCGCGCAACGCGTCGAACCGGTGCTCGGCTGCCAGTTGCAACAGGTGCTGGGAATGGCCGAGGGGCTGATCTGCTACACCCGCCTGGACGATCCGCCCGAACGCGTGCTGCATACCCAGGGCCGGCCGCTGTCGCCGGACGACGAAGTGCGGGTGGTCGACGCCGAGGGCCGCGAGGTCGGCCCCGGCGAGGTCGGCGAACTGACCGTGCGCGGTCCCTACACCATCCGCGGCTACTACCGCCTGCCCGAACACAACGCCAAGGCCTTCAGCGCGGACGGCTTCTACCGCACCGGCGACCGGGTCAGCCGCGACAAGGACGGCTATCTGGTGGTGGAGGGCCGCGACAAGGACCAGATCAACCGCGGCGGCGAGAAGATCGCCGCGGAAGAGGTGGAGAACCTGCTGATCGCCCATCCGCAGGTACACGACGCCACCGTCGTGGCGATGCCCGACAGCCTGCTCGGCGAGCGCACCTGCGCCTTCGTCATTCCGCGCCAGCCGGCGCCCTCGGCGCTGAAGCTGAAGCAATACCTGCACGCCTGCGGGCTGGCCGCGTTCAAGGTGCCGGACCGCATCGAGCTGGTCCCGGCCTTCCCCCAGACCGGCATCGGCAAGATCAGCAAGAAGGACCTGCGCGAACGCCTGCGCCGCGAGCTGGAGGCCCGCGCATGAGCGCCGCCTGGGTCCGGCCGTTCCGCCTGACGCCGATGCCGCGCCTGCGCCTGGCCTGCTTCCCCCATGCAGGCGGCAGCGCCAGCTTCTTCCGTAGCTGGAGCGAACACCTGCCGCCAGACATCGACCTGCTTGCCCTGCAGTACCCGGGCCGCGAGGACCGTTTCAACGAAGCGCCGGCAACCCGCCTGGAAGACCTCGCCGACGGCGCCGCCCTCGCCCTGCGCGATTTCGCCGACGCGCCCCTGGCGTTGTTCGGCCACAGTCTCGGCGCGGCGCTGGCCTACGAAACCGCCCTGCGCCTGGAAAGCGCCGGCGCGCCGCTGCGCCACCTGTTCGTCTCCGCCCATCCGGCACCGCACCGGCAACGCGGCGGCGCGTTGCACCGCGGCGACGAGGCGGCGCTGCTGGAGGATATCCGCCGCCAGGGTGGCGCCAGCGAGCTACTCGAGGACGCCGATCTGCGCGCGCTGTTCCTGCCGATCCTGCGCGCCGACTACCAGGCGATCGAGACCTACCGACGGGCGCAGCCCATCGCCCTGGCCTGCGCCCTCGACCTCCTCCTCGGCGAGCACGACGAGGAAGTCAGCGCCGCCGAGGCGCAGGCCTGGAGCGACGCCAGCCGGACTCCCGCCAGGCTGCGGCGCTTTCCTGGCGGCCACTTCTACCTGAGCGAGGGGCGCGACGCGGTGATCGAGCACCTGCTGCGCCGCCTCGCACATCCCGACACCCTTTCCCGAGAGGTTGCATGATGAAAACCCCCGAAGACTGCACCGGCCTGGCGGACATCCGCGAGGCCATCGACCGGATCGATCTGGATATCGTCCAGGCCCTCGGCCGCCGCATGGACTACGTCAAGGCGGCGTCGCGCTTCAAGGCCAGCGAAGCGGCGATTCCGGCGCCCGAGCGGGTCGCCGCGATGCTCCCCGAGCGCGCCCGCTGGGCCGAGGAAAACGGACTCGACGCGCCCTTCGTCGAGGGACTGTTCGCGCAGATCATCCACTGGTACATCGCCGAGCAGATCAAGTACTGGCGCCAGACACGGGGTGCCGCATGAGCCGGCTGGCGCCCCTGAGCCAGTGCCTGCACGCCTTGCGCAGCACCTTCGAGCGCGCCATCGGCCAGGCGCAGGCACTCGATCGTCCGGTCCTGGTGGCGGCGTCGTTCGAGATCGACCCATTGGACCCGCTGCAGGTATTCGGTGCCTGGGACGACCGGCAAACGCCCTGCCTGTACTGGGAACAGCCCGAGCTGGCGTTCTTCGCCTGGGGCTGCGTCCTGGAGCTGCAAGGCCACGGCGAACAACGCTTCGCCCGGATCGAGGAAAACTGGCAATTGCTCTGCGCCGACGCCGTCGTCGAGGGCCCGCTGGCGCCGCGCCTGTGCGGCGGATTCCGCTTCGATCCGCGCGGCCCGCGCGAGGAACACTGGCAAGCCTTCGCCGATGCCAGCCTGATGCTCGCCGGCATCACCGTGCTGCGCGAGGGCGAACGCTACCGGGTACTCTGCCAACACCTGGCCAAACCCGGCGAAGATGCCCTGGCCCTGGCCGCCTACCACTGCTCGGCGCTACTGCGCCTGAGGCAGGCGGCCAGGCGCCGGCCCCCGGGGCCGACCGCTGGCGCGCAGGGCGACGCTTCGGCGCTGGAGCGCAGGCAATGGGAAGCCAAGGTGAGCGACGCGGTAAGCAGTGTCCGCCAGGGACGCTTCGGCAAGGTCGTGCTGGCCCGCACCCAGGCCCGGCCTCTCGGCGACATCGAGCCGTGGCAGGTCATCGAACACCTGCGTCTGCAACATGCCGACGCCCAGCTGTTCGCCTGTCGCCGCGGCAACGCCTGCTTCCTCGGCGCCTCCCCGGAACGCCTGGTCCGCATTCGCGCCGGCGAGGCGCTCACCCATGCCCTGGCCGGGACCATCGCCCGTGGCGGCGATGCCCAGGAAGATGCGCGGCTCGGACAGGCCCTGCTGGACAGCGCCAAGGACAGGCACGAACACCAGTTGGTGGTGGAAGCGATCCGCACGGCCCTGGAACCCTTCAGCGAGGCGCTGGAAATCCCCGATGCGCCCGACCTGAAACGACTGGCGCGAGTCCAGCACCTGAACACGCCGATCCGCGCCCGCCTCGCCGACGCAGGCGGCATCCTGCGCCTGCTGCAGGCGCTGCATCCGACCCCCGCGGTGGGCGGCTACCCACGCAGCGCGGCGCTGGACTACATCCGCCAGCACGAAGGGATGGACCGCGGCTGGTACGCCGCGCCGCTGGGCTGGCTCGACGGCGAAGGCAACGGCGATTTCCTGGTGGCGCTGCGCTCGGCCCTGCTCACGCCGGGCCGGGGCTACCTGTTCGCCGGCTGCGGCCTGGTAGGCGATTCGGAACCGGCCCACGAGTATCGCGAAACCTGCCTTAAGCTCAGTGCCATGCGGGACGCTCTATCCGCTATAGGCGGCCTGGACGAAGTGCCCTTGCAACGCGGCGTCGCCTGAAAACGAAGACCCCCTGCGGCCCGAGGGCGGCAGGGGGTCTTCGAAGGTCTGCCCGGCGCGGGCGGGCCGCGCCGCAAGGGCTTCGCTCAGAACGGAATGTCGTCGTCGAAGCTGTCGTAATCCTGGGCCGGTTGCGGCGCCGGTTGCTGCTGCGGGGCCGGACGCGACTGTTGCTGCGGGGCCTGCTGCGGGCGCTGCATGGGCTCGCGCGGGGCACGCTGCGAGTCGTCGCCGGAGGGGCGGCCGCCGAGCAACTGCATGTTGCCGTTGATGTCGACCACGATCTCGGTGGTGTAGCGATCCTGACCATCCTGGCCCTGCCACTTGCGGGTGCGCAGGCTGCCTTCGACGTAGACCTGGGAACCCTTGCGCAGGTACTCGCCGGCGATCTCCGCCAGGCGGCCGAAGAACACCACGCGGTGCCATTCGGTGCGCTCCTGTTGCTGGCCGGTCTGCTTGTCCTTCCAGCTCTCGCTGGTGGCGAGGGTGATGTTGGTCACCGCATTGCCGTTGGGCATGTAGCGGGTTTCCGGGTCACCACCGACGTTACCAACCAGAATGACTTTGTTAACCCCACGGGCCATGACGTTCTCCTAAGGTTCAGCATCCGCCCGGCGCGGCCTGGGCCAGGCGCTCGAGGGCGGTGCGATCCACTTGTTGGGTATCCACTTTGACATAGGCGGCGGCCTCCTCGGCCACCACCACGGCGTCTGCCACACCGGGCAACGCCCTGAATCGCTGGACCAGCGCCGCGTCCTGCAGCGCGGCGGGCGCGAGCGGCAGGCGAATGCTGGTCACATAAGGCGGTTCGCGCATGGTAACAGCAATCGCCAGCCAGAGGGCAGCGAGCACCGCGCATCCGATGAACACCATGCTCAGCCCGCCGTGCTGGAACATCCAGCCGCCGAGGATGCCGCCCAGCGCCGCGCCGAGGAATTGGCTGGTGGAATACACCCCCATTGCCGTGCCCTTGCCGCCGGCCGGCGAGACCTTGCTGACCAGCGACGGCAACGAGGCTTCGAGCAGGTTGAAGGCAGTGAAGAACACCACCGTGCCGACCACCAGCATGGCCAGGCTGTGACCGAAGACCAGGAAGAACAGTTCGCAGGCCAGCAGGGTCGCCACCGCGCCGGTCAGCACGCGCTTCATGCGACGCTTCTTCTCGGCGTAGATGATGAACGGCACCATGCCGAAGAAACCGACCAGCAGCGCGGTCAGGTAGACCCACCAGTGCTGCTCCTTGGGCAGGCCACCCTCGTGCACCAGTGCCAGCGGCAAGGCGACGAAGCTGGCCATGAGGATGGCGTGGAGGATCAGGATGCCGGCGTCCAGGCGCAGCAGGTCGCCGTGCTTCAGGGTCGGCAGCAGGGCCTGGCGCGCCACGCTGGATTCGCGGTGCTGGGTCATGTGGTCCGGCTGCGGGACGAAAAACAGGATCAGCAGCAGGCCGACCAGCGCCATCCCGGCGGTGAACCAGAACAGCCCATGCAGGCCGAACAGATGGGTCAGCACCGGGCCGAGCACCATGGCCACGGCGAAGGAGACGCCGATGCTCATGCCGATCATCGCCATCGCCTTGGTCCGGTGCTGCTCGCGGGTGAGGTCGGAGAGCAGTGCCATCACCGCCGCCGAGATCGCCCCGGCGCCCTGCAGGACGCGGCCGGCGATCACCCCCCAGATGGAGTCGGCATTGGCCGCGAGGGCCGCGCCGGCGGCGAAGATCAGCAGCCCGACGACGATCACCGGGCGCCGGCCGATGCGGTCGGAAATGGTCCCGAAGGGAATCTGCAGGATCGCCTGGGTCAGGCCATAGGCGCCGATGGCCAGGCCGATCAGCGCCGGGGTCGCGCCGGCCAGGTCCTGGCCGTAGGTGGCCAGCACCGGCAGGACCATGAACATGCCGAGCATGCGGAAGGCGAATACCAGTGACAGCCCGACGGCCGCGCGCGTTTCGGTACCGCTCATCCGCTCAGTATGTGAGTCGTGCATAACACCCTCATGGAAGAAACCGCTGCAGGGCAAGGCCTCATGCCCCTGCCGATGGCGCCGCCGCCCGCTCCTGGGCGGCCGGGGCAATGCCCGCGCCGGAAAAATGCCGCGCATTCTACCAGTCCGCCCCCTCGCGGCACAGGCGCGCCACTTTGCCGCGCGCTAGCGGCCAGCCGTATAATCAGCGGTTTTCGCCCGCCATGCGAGGCCGCTGTGGATAAGATCCTGATTCGTGGGGCGCGTACCCACAACCTGAAGAACGTCGACCTCACACTGCCACGCGACAAACTGATCGTGATCACCGGTCTTTCCGGTTCCGGCAAGTCTTCCCTGGCTTTCGACACGCTCTATGCGGAAGGCCAGCGGCGCTACGTGGAATCCCTCTCGGCCTACGCCCGGCAGTTCCTGTCGATGATGGAAAAGCCGGACGTGGACACCATCGAAGGGCTGTCGCCGGCGATTTCCATCGAACAGAAGTCCACTTCCCACAACCCACGCTCCACCGTGGGTACGATCACCGAGATCTACGACTACCTGCGCCTGCTTTATGCCCGCGTCGGTACCCCGCGCTGCCCGGACCACGACATCCCGCTGGAGGCGCAGACCGTCAGCCAGATGGTCGACCAGGTCCTGGCCCTGCCGGAAGGCAGCAAGCTGATGCTGCTGGCGCCGGTGATCCGCGAGCGCAAGGGCGAGCACCTGGCGGTGTTCGACGAGATGCGCGCGCAGGGCTTCGTCCGCGCCCGGGTCGACGGCAAGCTCTACGAACTCGACGAAGTGCCGAAGCTGGATAAGCAGAAGAAGCACAGCATCGATGTGGTGGTGGACCGCTTCAAGGTTCGCGCGGACCTCCAGCAACGCCTGGCCGAGTCGTTCGAGACCGCCCTGTCCCTGGCCGACGGTATCGCCCTGGTAGCACCGATGGACGAGGACGAGGATGTCGAGGAGATCATCTTCTCAGCGCGCTTCGCCTGCCCGGTCTGCGGCCACTCGATCAGCGAGCTGGAACCCAAGCTGTTCTCCTTCAACAACCCGGCCGGCGCCTGTCCGACCTGCGACGGCCTCGGCGTGAAGCAATTCTTCGACGCGCGCCGGGTGGTCAACGGCGAGTTGACCCTGGCCGAGGGCGCGATCCGCGGCTGGGACCGGCGCAACGTCTATTACTTCCAGATGCTCGGTTCGCTGGCCCAGCATTACGGCTTCAGCCTGGAAGAACCCTTCGACGAACTCGGCGCCGAACACCAGAAGGTGGTGCTCTACGGCTCCGGCCGGGAAAACGTCGACTTCCGCTATCTCAACGACCGCGGCGACATCGTCAAGCGTTCGCACCCCTTCGAAGGCATCCTGCCGAACCTTGAGCGGCGCTACCGCGAGACCGAGTCGGCCACGGTCCGCGAGGAGCTGGCCAAGTTCCTCAGCACCCAGCCCTGCCCGGATTGCCACGGTACCCGCCTGCGCCGCGAGGCGCGGCATGTGTGGGTCGGCGACCGGACGCTGCCGGCGATCACCGCGATGCCGGTCGGCGAAGCCTGCGAGTATGCCGCCGGACTCAGCCTGACCGGCCGCCGTGGCGAGATCGCGGCGAAGATCCTCAAGGAAATCCGCGACCGCCTGCAATTCCTGGTCAACGTCGGCCTCGACTACCTGACCCTCGACCGCAGCGCCGACACCCTGTCCGGCGGCGAAGCCCAGCGCATCCGCCTGGCCAGCCAGATCGGCGCCGGCCTGGTGGGAGTGATGTACATCCTCGACGAACCCTCGATCGGCCTGCACCAACGCGACAACGAGCGCCTGCTCGGCACCCTCACCCACCTGCGCAACCTCGGCAACACGGTGATCGTGGTCGAGCACGACGAGGACGCGATCCGACTCGCCGACTACGTCGTCGACATCGGTCCGGGCGCCGGCGTGCACGGCGGCCAGGTAGTGGCGGAAGGTACGCCCGACCAAGTGATGAACCACCCCGACTCGCTGACCGGCAAGTACCTTTCCGGGCGCAAGAAAATCGCGGTTCCGGCCAAGCGCACCCCGCGCGACAAGAAGAAGCTGCTGAAGCTGAAAGGCGCCCGCGGCAACAACCTGCAGAACGTCAACCTGGAAATCCCGGTCGGCCTGTTCACCTGCATCACCGGGGTCTCGGGCTCCGGCAAGTCGACGCTGATCAACAACACCCTGTTCCCGATCACCGCCACCGCGCTGAACGGCGCGACTACCCTGGAAGTGGCGCCGTATGACTCGTTCGACGGCCTGCAGCACCTGGACAAGGTGGTCGACATCGACCAGAGCCCGATCGGTCGTACCCCGCGCTCCAACCCGGCGACCTATACCGGCCTGTTCACGCCGATCCGCGAACTGTTCTCCGGCGTGCCGGAGGCCCGCTCGCGCGGCTACGGTCCCGGCCGCTTCTCGTTCAACGTCAAGGGCGGCCGTTGCGAGGCCTGCCAGGGCGACGGCGTGATCAAGGTGGAGATGCACTTCCTGCCGGACATCTACGTTCCCTGCGATGTCTGCAAGGGCAAGCGCTACAACCGCGAGACCCTGGAGATCCGCTACAAGGGCAAGAGCATCCACGAGGTGCTGGAGATGACCATCGAGGAAGCCCGCGAGTTCTTCGACGCCGTCCCCGCCCTGGCGCGCAAGCTGCAGACGCTGATGGACGTCGGCCTGTCCTACATCAAGCTGGGCCAGAGCGCGACCACCCTCTCGGGCGGCGAGGCGCAGCGGGTCAAGCTGTCCCGCGAGCTGTCCAAGCGCGATACCGGCAAGACCCTGTACATCCTCGACGAACCGACCACCGGCCTGCATTTCGCCGACATCCAGCAACTGCTCGACGTGCTCCACCGCCTGCGCGACCACGGCAACACCGTGGTGGTGATCGAGCACAACCTGGACGTGATCAAGACCGCCGACTGGCTGGTCGACCTCGGCCCCGAGGGCGGCTCCAAGGGCGGCCAGATCATCGCCAACGGCACGCCGGAGCAGGTGGCCGAGATGCCCCAGTCGCACACCGGCCATTTCCTCAAGCCGCTGCTGGAACGCGATCGCGCCTGATTGCCGGGCGCTCATGAAAAAGCCCCTGCGACCGTGAGGCGCAGGGGCTTTTTCGTATCCGCGGGGTGGGGGTCAGATCTGCGATTGCAGGTAGTTCTCCAGGCCCATCCTGGCGATCAGGCCAAGCTGCTGCTCCAACCAGTAGGCGTGGTCTTCCTCGGTGTCGGCCAACTGGGCCTTGAGGATGTCGCGGCTGACGAAGTCCTTGTGCTGCTCGCAGAGGGCGATGCCCTTGGCCAGAGCGGCGCGGACATGGCGCTCGAGCTTGAGATCGGCCTCGAGCATCTCCGGCACCGTGGTGCCCGGGTGGATATCGTCGGGACGCATGCGCGGCGTACCTTCGAGCAGGAGGATACGGCGCAGTAGGGCATCGGCGTGCTGGGTCTCCTCCTCCATCTCGTGGTTGAGGCGCTCGTAGAGCTTGCTGAAGCCCCAGTCCTCGTACATCCGCGAGTGGATGAAGTACTGGTCGCGCGCGGCCAGCTCGCCGGTCAGTAGCGTGTTGAGGTAATCGATGACTTCCGGATGGCCTTGCATCGGGGGGCTCTCCCTGGAGAAAACTAGGAATCTAGCCGCATATGCTCCCGGCTCCGCCTGATCCGGGTCAAGCCAATGCAGATAAAAAGCCCCCTTCGCAGGAAGGGGGCCGGGGGCCTCATCAGGCCATCAGTCCAGCTTCAGGCCGAGGGCGTCGGCGACGCCTTTGCCGTAGGCCGGATCGACCTTGAGGAACAGGCCGATCTGGCGACGCTGGATCTGTTCCGGTACATCGCGGATGTCTTCGGCGATGTTGGCGAACAGTCGCTGTTTCTGCTCGTCGGTGAACAGATGGAACAGCGCGGCCGGCTGGCTGTAGTAGTCGTCGTCCACCCGGTGGTTCCAGTGGTCCGCCGCGCCCTCCAGGCTCAGCGGCGGCTCGGAGAAGTCAGGCTGCTCCTGCCACTGGTTGAAGCTGTTCGGCTCGTAGGTGACGCGCTGATGGGCGTTGTTGCCGTCCACCCGCATGCCGCCGTCGCGGTGGTAGACCTGGTGCGGGCAACGCGCGGCGTTCACCGGGATCTGGTGGTGGTTGACGCCCAGGCGATAGCGATGGGCGTCGCCGTAGGAGAACAGACGGCCCTGGAGCATCTTGTCCGGCGAGAAACCGATACCGGGCACCACGTTGGCCGGCGTGAAAGCGGCCTGCTCGACCTCGGCGAAGTAGTTGTCCGGGTTACGGTTCAGCTCGAAGAAACCCACTTCGATCAACGGGTAGTCGCCGTGGGGCCAGACCTTGGTCAGGTCGAACGGGTTGTAGCGATAGGTGGCCGCTTCCTTCTCGGGCATGATCTGCACGTACATCTTCCAGCGCGGGAAGTCGCCTTTCTCGATGCTCTCGTACAAGTCGCGCTGCGAACTCTCGCGGTCCTGGGCGATCACTTCGGCAGCCTCGGCGTTGGTCAGGTTCTCGATGCCCTGTTGGGTCTTGAAGTGGAACTTGACCCAGAAGCGCTCGTTGTTCGCATTGATGAAGCTGAAGGTATGGCTGCCGAAACCATGGATGTGCCGATAGCTCTTCGGCAGACCGCGGTCGCTGAAGTCGATGGTCAACTGATGCAGCGACTCGGGGAGGTGGGAGAAAAAGTCCCACTTGAAGGTCGCATTGCGCAGGTTGGTGCGCGGGTCACGCTTTACCACGTGGTTGAGATCGGGGAATTTGAGCGGGTCGCGCAGGTAGAACACCGGGGTGTTGTTGCCGACCAGGTCCCAATTGCCCTGCTCAGTGTAGAAACGCATGGAGAAGCCGCGGATGTCACGCTCGGCATCCGCTGCGCCGCGCTCACCGGCGACGGTGGAGAAGCGCAGGAACATATCGGTCTTCTTGCCGACCTGGGAGAAGATCTTCGCCCGGGTGTAAGGGGTGATGTCGTGGGTGACGGTGAAGGTGCCGTAGGCCGCGGAGCCTTTCGCATGCATGCGGCGTTCGGGGATCACTTCGCGATCGAAGTGGGCGAGCTTCTCGAGGAACCACACGTCCTGCAGCAACATCGGGCCACGCGGACCGGCGGTCTGCACGTTCTGGTTATCGACCACCGGTGCGCCAGCGGCAGTGGTCAGGCGGGTCTTCTCTTCCATTTACTCTCTCCTCAACGGCTAACGTGCTATGAAGCGAAGCGGCTACACGGAAATCATCAGCGTGGACCAGGGATTGGCGGAGGACAACCTGTCAGATGACCAAGCGCCCTTTGCATTGATCTCGCTTATCCGAACGTAGCTTTTCGTAAAAGCAGGTTAAGGATGAATGACAGCCCTCCCGCAATCCAATTTATTAAAGACAGCGATCCGATAGATAAAAACTTTAATGCAGGTAATAAAAAACCGGGCCTAGGCCCGGTTTCTTGTGCAGCAGATGCCTTATTCGGCAGCTTCTACGACTTCACCGCCGACAGGACGATCAACCAGCTCGACGTACGCCATGGGGGCGTTGTCGCCAGCGCGGAAACCGCACTTCAGGATGCGCAGGTAGCCGCCCGGACGGTTGGCGTAGCGCTTGCCCAGGTCGTTGAACAGCTTGCCAACGGCAGCTTTCGAACGGGTACGGTCGAAAGCCAGACGACGGTTGGCGACGCTGTCTTCCTTGGCCAGGGTGATCAGCGGCTCGGCAACGCGACGCAGTTCCTTGGCCTTGGGCAGGGTGGTTTTGATCAGTTCGTGTTCGAACAGCGACACCGCCATGTTCTGGAACATAGCCTTGCGGTGCGCGCTGGTGCGGCTCAGGTGACGACCACTTTTACGATGGCGCATGGTTCAATTCCTTTCCAAACTTTACGTTCGGTAGTTACGACGATCAGGCAGTGGCCTTGTCGTCTTTCTTAAGACTTGCCGGCGGCCAGTTATCGAGGCGCATACCGAGGGACAGACCACGGGAAGCCAGAACGTCCTTGATTTCGGTCAGGGACTTCTTGCCCAGGTTCGGCGTTTTCAACAGCTCCACTTCGGTGCGCTGGATCAGGTCACCGATGTAGTAGATGTTTTCCGCCTTCAGGCAGTTGGCCGAACGTACGGTCAGTTCCAGGTCATCGACCGGGCGCAGGAGGATCGGATCGATCTCGTCTTCCTGCTCTTCAACGACGGGTTCGCTGTCGCCCTTGAGGTCCACGAACGCTGCCAGCTGCTGTTGCAGGATGGTAGCGGCGCGACGGATAGCCTCTTCGGGATCCAGGGTGCCGTTGGTTTCCAGGTCCAGGACCAGTTTGTCCAGGTTGGTGCGCTGCTCGACACGGGCGTTTTCCACCACGTAGGAGACACGACGGACCGGGCTGAACGATGCGTCGAGCTGCAGACGGCCGATGCTGCGGCTTTCGTCTTCATCGCTCTGACGTGCGTCGGCAGGCTCGTAGCCACGGCCACGAGCTACCTTCAGCTTCATGTTCAGCGCGCCGTTGTCTGCCAGGTTGGCGATAACGTGGTCACCGTTGATGATCTCAACATCGTGATCCAGCTGAATATCGGCAGCAGTCACAACACCCGAGCCCTTCTTAGCCAGGGTCAGCGTCACTTCATCACGACCGTGCAGCTTGATGGCCAGACCTTTCAGGTTCAGCAGGATCTCGATTACATCTTCCTGCACACCTTCGATCGCCGAGTACTCGTGGAGTACGCCGTCGATCTCGGCCTCGACCACTGCGCAGCCAGGCATGGAGGACAACAGGATGCGACGCAGCGCGTTGCCCAGGGTGTGACCAAAACCACGCTCGAGAGGCTCGAGCGTGATCTTGGCGCGGGTTTGACTGACCACCTGCACATCGATGTGGCGGGGGGTCAGGAACTCATTTACCGAACTCTGCATGGATGCACCTATTTTCTAGCCCTTACTTGGAGTAGAGCTCGACAATCAGGTTTTCGTTGATATCAGCGGACAGGTCGCTGCGAGCCGGAGCACTCTTGAAGGTACCAGCCTTCTTGTCGAGGTCGACTTCGACCCACTCGACGCGACCGCGCTGGCCACAGAGTTCCAGAGCCTGAGCGATACGCAGCTGGTTCTTCGATTTTTCGCGAACAGCTACGACGTCACCGGCCTTCACTTGGTAGGAAGGGATGTTGACGGTCTGACCGTTGACGGTGATGGCCTTGTGGGATACCAGCTGGCGGGATTCCGAACGAGTGGAACCGAAGCCCATGCGGTATACGACGTTGTCCAGGCGGCACTCGAGCAGTTGCAGCAGGTTCTCACCGGTAGAACCCTTGCGACGGGAAGCTTCCTGGTAGTAACCGCGGAACTGACGCTCCAGCACGCCGTAGATGCGACGTACTTTCTGCTTTTCACGCAGCTGCAGACCGTAGTCGGACAGACGGCCACGACGCTGGCCATGCTGGCCGGGAACGTTTTCAGCCTTGCACTTCGAGTCGAGGGCGCGGGCGCCGCTCTTCAGGAACAGGTCGGTGCCTTCACGGCGAGACAGTTTGCACTTGGGACCAATGTAACGAGCCATTTCTCACTGTCTCCTATTACACGCGACGCTTTTTCGGCGGACGGCAGCCGTTATGCGGGATCGGGGTTACGTCGGTGATGCTGGCGATCTTGTAGCCGCAAGCATTCAGAGCGCGAACGGCGGACTCGCGGCCCGGGCCCGGGCCCTTGACGTTGACGTCCAGGTTCTTCAGACCGTATTCCAGGGCAGCCTGGCCGGCACGCTCGGCCGCTACCTGGGCAGCGAACGGGGTGCTCTTACGCGAGCCGCGGAAACCGGAACCACCGGAGGTCGCCCAGGACAGTGCGTTGCCCTGACGGTCGGTGATGGTCACGATGGTGTTGTTGAAAGACGCGTGGATGTGGGCGATCCCATCGACCACTGTCTTTTTGACTTTCTTACGGGGACGAGCAGCAGGTTTTGCCATGACTAGATTCCTACGCGATTACTTGCGGATCGGCTTACGCGGGCCCTTGCGGGTACGCGCGTTGGTCTTGGTACGCTGACCGCGAACCGGCAGACCGCGACGATGACGCAGACCGCGGTAGCAACCGAGGTCCATCAGACGCTTGATGTTCATGTTGATTTCGCGACGCAGGTCACCTTCGGTGGTGATCTTCGCGACTTCGTTACGCAGCTGATCGATCTGCTCGTCGCTCAGGTCCTTGATCTTGGCAGCCGGGTTTACGCCGGTGGCTGCGCAGATGCTCTGAGCAGTAGTGCGACCAACACCATAGATGTAGGTCAGCGAGATAACAGTGTGCTTGTTATCCGGAATGTTGACGCCTGCAATACGGGCCATTCAGAAAAACTCCAATTGACAGCTACCCTGCGCCCAGGAAGCCAAGAAAGGGCGCGGATATTAGCGCTGTAATAGCAAATAATCAACCCGGCAGCACACTAGCTGCCGGGTTATCACGCGTGGATCACAATCAGCCTTGGCGCTGCTTGTGACGCGGTTCCGCGCTGCAGATCACCCGCACGATGCCATCGCGACGGATGATTTTGCAGTTACGGCACAGCTTCTTGACCGATGCACGAACTTTCATCACCAACTCCTCGAACCTTACGGGTCTATCAGCGCAGCATGCCGCTGCCGTAGCCCTTCAGGTTGGCTTTCTTCATCAGGGATTCATACTGGTGAGAAACGAGGTGAGATTGCACCTGGGCCATAAAGTCCATGACAACCACGACCACGATCAACAGCGAGGTCCCGCCAAGATAGAACGGCACGTGCGCCGCAACCACCAGGAACTGGGGCAGCAGGCAGACAGCCGTCATGTACAGAGCACCGAACATGGTCAAACGGGTCAGCACGCCATCGATGTAGCGAGCGGACTGTTCGCCCGGACGGATGCCCGGAATAAATGCACCGGACTTCTTGAGGTTCTCCGCCACGTCCTTCGGGTTGAACATCAGCGCTGTATAGAAGAAGCAGAAGAAAACGATCCCTGCAGTGAACAGCAAGATGTTCAGCGGCTGCCCCGGAGCGATCGCTTGCGCGACGTCCTGCAACCAACCCAAGCCTTCCGACTGACCGAACCAGGAGCCCAGGGACGCCGGGAACAGCAGGATACTGCTGGCGAAAATCGCGGGAATCACACCCGCCATGTTCACCTTCAACGGCAGATGGCTGGTCTGCGCTGCAAACACCTTGCGGCCTTGCTGGCGCTTGGCGTAATGCACCGCGATGCGACGCTGGCCACGCTCGATGAACACCACGAACGCGATGATCGCCACGGCCAGCAGGCCGACGCCGATCAGGGCGAAGATGTTGATGTCACCTTGACGGGCAGACTCGAAAGACTGACCGATGGCGCGCGGCAGGCCTGCAACGATACCAGCGAAGATCAACATCGAGATGCCGTTGCCGACACCGCGCTCGGTGATCTGCTCGCCCAGCCACATCATGAACATGGCACCAGCCACGAAGGTGGTGACAGCCACGAAGTAGAAGCCGAAGTCGTTGGAGAAGGCTACGCCCTGGCTGCCCAGGCCAACGGACATGCCGATGGCCTGGACCAGTGCCAGGACTACAGTACCGTAGCGGGTGTACTGGCTGATCTTGCGACGCCCAGACTCACCCTCTTTCTTCAACTGCTCCAGCTGCGGGCTGATAGCGGTCATGAGCTGCATGATGATCGATGCCGAGATGTACGGCATGATCCCCAGTGCAAAGATACTCATGCGCTCCAGCGCGCCGCCGGAAAACATGTTGAAGAGGCTAAGAATGGTCCCCTCGTTCTGCCGGAACAGTGCCGCCAAGCGATCGGGGTTGATGCCCGGAACTGGGATGTGCGCGCCGATCCGATAGACGATGATCGCCAGGAACAGGAAACGCAGACGTGCCCAGAGCTCGGACAGACCGCCGTTGCTTAGCGCAGAGAGAGCACCTTGCTTAGCCATTTAGTCCTCGAATTTACCGCCAGCTGCTTCGATAGCCGCACGCGCACCCTTGGTGGCGGCGATACCTTTCAGGGTGACCGCACGACCAACTTCGCCGGACAGCATGACTTTGACGCGCTGTACGTGCTGGTTGATCAGGTTGGCATCCTTCAGGGTCTGCAGGCTGACGACGTCGCCTTCGACCTTGGCCAGCTCGGAGGTGCGTACTTCAGCACGATCCATGGCCTTCAGGGAAACGAAGCCGAACTTCGGCAGACGACGGTGCAGAGGCTGTTGCCCACCCTCGAAGCCCGGAGCGACCTTGCCACCGGAGCGGGAGGTCAGACCTTTGTGACCACGGCCACCGGTCTTGCCCAGACCGCTACCGATGCCACGGCCCGGACGGTGCTTTTCGCGACGGGCACCCGGCGCGGAACGCAGATCGTTCAGTTGCATGGATTAACCCTCCACACGCAGCAGGTAGTAGGCCTTGTTGATCATGCCGCGGTTCTCAGGAGTGTCCTGAACTTCGACGGTATGATTGATGCGACGCAGGCCGAGACCCTTGACGCAAGCCTTGTGGTTGGCCAGACGGCCGTTCAGGCTCTTGACCAGAGTGACTTTGACAGTTGCCATGGTTAGAGAATCTCCTCGACGCTCTTGCCACGCTTGGCCGCTACTGCTTCCGGGGCCTGCATGTTCTTCAGGCCCTTGAAGGTGGCGTAAACCACGTTCACCGGATTGGTGGAGCCATAGCACTTGGCCAGGACGTTCTGTACACCAGCCACTTCCAGAACGGCACGCATGGCGCCGCCGGCGATGATGCCGGTACCTTCCGAAGCCGGCTGCATGTACACCTTGGAGGCGCCATGGGCGGACTTGGTCGGATATTGCAGGGTGGTGCCGTTCAGATCGACTTGGATCATGTTGCGGCGAGCGGCTTCCATTGCTTTCTGGATGGCGGCCGGCACTTCACGCGCCTTGCCACGACCGAAACCAACGCGACCCTTGCCATCACCTACCACGGTCAGTGCGGTGAAAGCGAAGATACGGCCACCTTTTACGGTTTTGGCGACGCGGTTAACCTGAACCAGCTTCTCGATGTAGCCTTCGTCGCGCTTTTGCTCGTTGTTTGCCATAACTTAGAACTCCAGTCCGCCTTCACGAGCGGCATCAGCCAGCGCTTTCACACGGCCGTGGTACTTGAAGCCAGAACGATCGAACGCCACCTGGGTGACGCCGGCCGCTTTGGCGCGCTCGGCGACCAGTTGACCAACTTTCTTGGCTGCATCGATGTTGCCGGTGGCACCTTCGCGCAGGTCTTTGTCCAGGGTCGAGGCGCTGGCCAGGACCTTGCCGCCGTCGGCCGCAATGACCTGGGCGTAAATGTGCTGGGAAGAGCGGTACACGCAGAGGCGTACGGTTTCCAGCTCGCGCATCTTCAGGCGTGCCTTGCGAGCGCGACGCAGACGGGTTTCTTTCTTGACGCTCATTTGCTATGCCCTACTTCTTCTTGGCTTCTTTACGACGGACGACTTCGTCGGCGTAACGCACGCCCTTGCCTTTGTAAGGCTCCGGCGGACGGAAGTCGCGAATTTCGGCAGCAACCTGACCGACCAGCTGCTTGTCGATACCCTTGATCAGGATATCGGTCTGGCTGGGGGTCTCAGCGACGATGCCGGCCGGCAGTTCGTAATCAACCGGATGGGAGAAGCCGAGGGACAGGGACAGCACTTGGCCCTTGGCCTGCGCTTTGTAACCAACGCCGACCAGCTGGAGCTTGCGCTCGAAGCCCTGGCTGACGCCGACTACCATGTTGTTCACCAGAGCACGGGTGGTACCAGCCATGGCGCGAGTCTGCTGGTCGCCGTTACGCGCAGCAAAACGCAGCTCACCGCTGTCCTGGATCACTTCGACCGAAGGATGGACCTTGAGCTCCAGAGCACCTTTGGCGCCCTTGATGGACAGTTGCTGACCAGCCAGTTTGATTTCAACGCCGGCAGGCAGCTTGACGGGGTTCTTAGCAACGCGAGACATGCTGATTCCCCTTAGAACACAGTGCAGAGCACTTCGCCGCCAACACCAGCAGCACGGGCAGCACGATCGGTCATCACACCTTTGTTGGTGGAGACGATCGACACACCGAGGCCGCCACGAACTTTCGGCAGTTGCTCAACGGATTTGTACTGACGCAGGCCAGGACGGCTGATGCGCTTGACCTCTTCGATGACAGGCTTGCCTTCGAAGTACTTCAGTTCGATGGACAGCTGGGGTTTTACTTCCGAGCTGATCTGGAAATCCGCAATATAGCCTTCGTCCTTCAGGACTTTGGCCACCGCCGCTTTCAGTTTCGAGGACGGCATGCTTACGACGGTCTTTTCAGCCATCTGGGCATTACGGATGCGAGTTAGCATGTCTGCTAACGGGTCCTGCATACTCATGGGCTTAACGCTCCTGATACAAAAGAATAAGCCTTCAACTTCAATTCGCCCATAAACGCCAGGCGAAACAAACCCAGGCTCAGGGGAGCCGGGTATTCTAGAGATCGCGCCAAAACGAATCAAGCCCCATGAGGGGCTTGATTCGATGTCGCGATCAACGGTGCCGGCTGGCGACACCGTTCGCTGCGATTACCAGCTGGCCTTCACCAGACCCGGTACGTCGCCGCGCATGGCGGCTTCGCGCAGCTTGTTACGGCTCAGGCCGAACTTGCGGTAGAAGCCGTGCGGACGACCGGTCAGGCGGCAACGGTTACGCAGGCGGCTGGCGCTGGCGTCACGCGGTTGCTTCTGCAGGGCGACCTGGGCATTCCAACGCTCTTCCGCAGAGGAGTTCGGATTAGCGATGATCGCTTTCAGCTCGGCACGCTTCTTGGCGTACTTGGCTACCGTCAGCTGACGCTTCAGCTCGCGGTTCTTCATGCTCTCTTTAGCCATGTTCCTACTCCAATCAGTTACGGAACGGGAATTTGAAAGCACGCAGCAGGGCGCGACCTTCGTCATCCGTACGAGCGGTGGTGGTCAGGGTGATGTCCAGGCCACGCAGCGCATCGATCTTGTCGTAATCGATTTCCGGGAAGATGATCTGCTCTTTCACGCCCATGCTGTAGTTGCCGCGACCATCGAAGGACTTGGCATTCAGGCCGCGGAAGTCACGCACGCGCGGCAGGGAGATGGACAGCAGACGATCCAGGAACTCGTACATCCGGTCGCTACGCAGGGTGACCTTGACGCCGATCGGCCAGCCTTCACGGATCTTGAAGCCTGCGATGGACTTACGAGCGTAAGTCACGACCGGCTTCTGACCAGTGATCTTTTCCAGATCGGCTACGGCGTTCTCGATGATCTTCTTGTCACCGACCGCCTCGCCAAGACCCATGTTCAGGGTGATTTTGGTAACGCGCGGAACTTCCATCACGTTCGCCAGCTGAAGCTCTTCTTTCAGCTTGGGCGCGATTTCCTTCCGATAAATTTCTTTCAATCGTGCCATGGTGATCTACCTAGCAGCCTCAAGCCTGAACCGGTTTCTGGGTCGACTTGAAGACACGAATTTTCTTACCGTCTTCTACCTTGAAGCCAACGCGGTCAGCCTTGCTGGTTTCAGTATTGAAGATGGCGACGTTGGAGACATGCAGAGGCGCCTCCTTCTCGACGATACCGCCCTGTTGGCCGAGCATCGGATTGGGCTTGGTGTGGCGCTTGATCAGGTTCACCCCGCCGACGACCAGACGGTCGTCAGCGAGAACCTTCAGCACCTTGCCACGCTTGCCCTTGTCCTTGCCGGCAATGACGATTACTTCGTCGTCACGACGAATCTTTTGCATGACGGCTACTCCTTACAGCACTTCGGGGGCGAGCGAGACGATCTTCATGAACTTCTCGGTACGGAGTTCACGAGTCACTGGCCCAAAGATACGGGTGCCGATCGGCTCCTGCTTGTTGTTCAGCAGGACGGCGGCGTTGCCGTCGAAGCGGATGATGGAACCGTCGGTACGACGTACGCCGTGCTTGGTGCGAACGACCACGGCAGTCATGACCTGGCCCTTCTTCACTTTGCCGCGCGGAATCGCTTCCTTGACGGTGACCTTGATGATGTCGCCGATGCCGGCGTAACGGCGATGGGAACCGCCGAGCACCTTGATGCACATCACACGACGCGCGCCGCTGTTGTCAGCGACATCGAGCATGGATTGAGTCTGAATCATATAATTTCTCCGACCCCTAGTCCTTAGACTTCCACCGCGCGTTCAACGATATCAACCAGGGTCCAGGCCTTGGTCTTGGCCAGCGGACGGGTTTCGCGAATGGTGACCAGGTCACCAATGCGGCACTGATTGGATTCGTCGTGTGCGTGCAGTTTGGTCGAACGCTTGACGTATTTGCCGTAGATCGGGTGCTTGACGCGACGCTCGATCAGTACGGTGACGGTCTTGTCCATTTTGTCGCTGACGACGCGGCCGGTCAGCGTACGGACGGTTTTCTGAGCTTCAGCCATGATCACTTACCTGCTTGCTGATTGAGCACAGTTTTAACGCGAGCGATGTCGCGCTTAACCTGCGAGAGCAGGTGAGACTGCCCCAACTGGCCAGTTGCTTTCTGCATGCGCAGATTGAACTGGTCGCGCAGCAGGCCGAGCAGTTGCTCGTTCAGCTGCTCAACGGATTTTTCACGAAGTTCATTCGCTTTCATCACATCACCGTCCGCTTAACAAAGGAGGTGGCGAGGGGCAGCTTTGCAGCAGCCAGGGCGAAAGCCTCACGCGCCAGCTCTTCGGAAACACCCTCGATCTCGTACAGGACCTTGCCCGGCTGGATCTGGGCTACCCAGTACTCGACCCCACCCTTACCTTTACCCATACGAACTTCGAGGGGCTTCTTGGTGACAGGCTTGTCAGGGAATACGCGGATCCAGATCTTGCCGCCACGCTTCACGTGACGGGTCAGCGCACGACGCGCGGACTCGATCTGACGAGCAGTAAGGCGGCCACGGCTAGTGGCCTTCAGTGCGTACTCACCGAAGCTGACCTTACTACCACGATGAGCCAGACCACGGTTGTGGCCGGTCATTTGTTTGCGGAACTTCGTACGCTTGGGTTGCAGCATTTGCGTACTCCTTACCTAGCAGCTTTTTTACGAGGAGCGGGTGCTACCGGCTTCAGCTCTTCCTGGCGGCCACCGATGACCTCGCCCTTGAAGATCCAAACCTTGACACCGATCACACCGTAAGTGGTGTGCGCTTCGTAGGTGGCATAGTCGATATCGGCGCGCAGGGTGTGCAGGGGCACACGACCTTCGCGATACCATTCGGTACGGGCGATTTCAGCCCCACCCAGACGACCGCTGACCTGAATCTTGATGCCCTTGGCACCAATGCGCATGGCGTTCTGTACGGCGCGCTTCATGGCGCGACGGAACATTACGCGACGCTCCAGCTGCTGGGCTACGCTCTGCGCAACCAGCATGGCATCGAGTTCCGGCTTGCGGATTTCCTCGATGTTGATGTGCACGGGCACACCCATTTGCTTGGTCAGGTCCTGGCGCAGTTTCTCAACATCTTCACCTTTCTTGCCGATCACGATGCCGGGACGAGCGGTGTGGATGGTGATGCGTGCGGTTTGAGCCGGACGATGAATATCGATACGGCTTACGGACGCGCTTTTTAGTTTGTCTTGGAGGTACTCACGCACCTTCAGGTCGGCAAACAGGTAATCCGCATAGTTCTTGCGGTCTGCGTACCAAACGGAGGTGTGCTCCTTGACGATACCCAGGCGAATGCCATTGGGATGTACTTTCTGACCCATCTGTCGACTCCGTTACTTGTCCGCAACCTTGACCGTGATATGGCAAGACCGCTTCACGATGCGATCAGCACGGCCTTTGGCACGCGGCATGATGCGCTTGAGCGAACGACCTTCGTTGACGAAGACGGTGGAGACTTTCAGGTCATCCACATCGGCGCCTTCGTTGTGCTCAGCGTTGGCAACGGCCGACTCCAGCACTTTCTTCATGATCTCGGCGGCTTTCTTACTGCTGAAAGCCAGGAGGTTGAGCGCTTCGCCCACCTTCTTCCCGCGGATCTGGTCGGCGACCAAGCGGGCTTTCTGGGCGGAGATACGAGCGCCCGACAGCTTAGCGGCTACTTCCATCTTCCTTACCCCTTAACGCTTGGCTTTCTTGTCCGCAGCATGCCCGCGGTAGGTGCGGGTAGCGGCGAACTCGCCCAGTTTGTGGCCGACCATGTCCTCGTTGACGAGAACCGGTACGTGTTGACGGCCGTTGTGCACGGCGATGGTCAGACCAACCATATGCGGCAGAATCATCGAACGACGCGACCAGGTCTTGATCGGCTTGCGGTCGTTCTTTTCCACCGCGACTTCGACCTTCTTCAACAGGTGAAGATCGATAAACGGACCTTTTTTCAGTGAACGTGGCACTGTGGTATCCCTCTATTTACTTGCGGCGGCGGACGATCATGTTATCGGTACGCTTGTTCGAGCGAGTCTTCTTACCCTTGGTCTGAAGACCCCACGGCGATACCGGATGACGACCAGCAGAGGTACGGCCTTCACCACCACCATGCGGGTGGTCGACCGGGTTCATCGCCACACCGCGAACGGTCGGGCGAACACCACGCCAGCGCGTAGCACCGGCTTTACCCAGCGAACGCAGGCTGTGCTCGGAGTTCGAGACTTCGCCCAGGGTCGCACGGCACTCAGCCAGGACTTTACGCATTTCACCGGAGCGCAGACGCAGGGTTACGTACGCACCTTCACGCGCGACCAGCTGGGCGGAAGCGCCAGCGGAGCGAGCGATCTGAGCGCCTTTACCCGGCTTCAGCTCGATACCATGAACAGTGCTACCCACCGGGATGTTGCGCAGAGGCATGCTGTTGCCTGCCTTGATCGGCGCACCGATACCGGAGATCAGCTGGTCACCTGCAGCAACGCCCTTGGGGGCGATGATGTAGCGACGCTCGCCGTCCGCATACTTCAGCAGAGCGATGTGTGCAGTGCGGTTCGGATCGTATTCGACGCGCTCAACGATGGCAGGGATGCCATCCTTGTTGCGACGGAAGTCGACCAGACGGTAGTGCTGCTTGTGACCACCACCGATATGACGGGTGGTGATACGACCGTTGTTGTTACGGCCGCCAGACTTGGATTTCTTTTCCAGCAGCGGTGCGTAGGGAGCGCCTTTGTGCAGCTCCTGATTCACCACCTTGACGACAAAGCGACGACCAGCGGAAGTCGGTTTGCACTTAACGATTGCCATGATGCACCCCTTTACTCAGCGCTGGTGGCGAAATCGAGATCTTGGCCCGGCTGGAGAGCGATGTACGCTTTTTTCCAGTCGTTACGCTTGCCCAGACCGCGAGCGGTGCGCTTGGTCTTACCCTTGACGTTCAGGGTAGTGACGCGCTGTACCTTCACGCTGAACAGGCTTTCTACGGCCTTCTTGATTTCCAGCTTGGTTGCATCGGTGGCAACCTTGAAAACGAATTGGCTCTTGCCGTCCGCGAGACCCGTGGCTTTCTCGGAGATGTGCGGACCAAGCAGCACTTTGAATACGCGTTCCTGGTTCATCCCAGCAGCTCCTCGAACTTCTTCACGGCGGACACGGTGACCAGCACCTTGTCGTAGGCGATCAGGCTGACGGGGTCGGAACCTTGGACATCACGTACATCGACGTGCGCCAGATTGCGCGCAGCGAGGTACAGGTTCTCGTCGACACCATCGGTCACGATCAGCACGTCTTTCAGACCCAGGGCGTCCAGCTTGGCAACCAGGCCCTTGGTTTTCGGTGCATCGACAGCGAAGTCGGCAACGACGACCAGACGGTCCAGACGAACGAGCTCGGCAAGGATGGAGCGCAGTGCTGCGCGGTACATCTTCTTGTTCAGCTTCTGTTCGTGGCTACGCGGTTTAGCGGCGAAAGTGGTGCCGCCCCCACGCCAGATGGGGCTACGAATGGTGCCAGCGCGAGCACGACCGGTGCCCTTCTGACGCCACGGCTTCTTGCCACCACCAGAGACTTCGGAGCGAGTCTTCTGCGCCTTGCTGCCCTGACGGCCGCCAGCCATGTAGGCCACGACTGCCTGGTGCACCAGGGTCTCGTTGAATTCGCCACCAAAGGTACGCTCGGAGACTTCGATAGCCTGAGCGCCGTTCACATTCAATTGCATCTCAGCTTCCCCCTTAACCGCGAGCCTTGGCTGCCGGACGCACGATCACATCACCGCCGGTAGCGCCGGGAACGGCACCCTTGACCAGCAGCAGATTGCGTTCAGCATCGACGCGCACGATCTCCAGGGATTGAACGGTTACCCGCTCCGCACCCAGATGACCGGACATTTTCTTGCCCTTGAACACTCGACCAGGAGTCTGGCACTGGCCGATGGAACCCGGGACGCGGTGGGAAACGGAGTTACCGTGGGTGTTATCCTGACCACGGAAGTTCCAGCGCTTGATGGTGCCCGCGAAGCCCTTACCCTTGGACTCGCCGGTAACGTCTACCATCTGGCCTGCCTGGAACAGATCGACAGTGATCTGGTCACCAGCGGCATACTGTTCTTCGCCCAGACGGAACTCCCACACGCCGCGACCGGCGGCGACATTCGCCTTGGCAAAGTGACCAGCTTGCGCTTTGGTAACGCGAGAAGCGCGACGCTCGCCGGCGGTGACTTGCACTGCACGGTAGCCATCGGTTTCTTCAGTCTTGAACTGGGTGACGCGATTCGGCTCGACCTCGATGACCGTAACCGGAATAGAGACACCTTCCTCGGTGAAAATGCGGGTCATGCCGCATTTACGACCGACAACACCAATTGTCATGTTGTAAACCTCTTGAGTGTACGGGGCTTTCACCCGCTATGGCCGCCCATTTCAGAGCGTTACACGACCAATGCCGAAGGCATTAGCCGAGGCTGATCTGTACTTCAACGCCTGCAGCAAGATCGAGCTTCATCAGCGCATCGACGGTTTTATCCGTCGGCTGGACGATGTCCAGTACACGCTTATGTGTACGAATTTCGTACTGATCACGCGCATCTTTGTTGACGTGCGGAGAGATCAGCACGGTGAAACGTTCCTTGCGGGTCGGCAGAGGGATTGGACCACGCACCTGAGCACCAGTACGTTTCGCGGTTTCCACGATTTCCTGGGTTGATTGATCGATCAGGCGATGGTCAAAAGCCTTCAACCGAATCCGGATTTGTTGGTTTTGCATTTGACCTCAGACTCCAATTTACCATTCCCAACGGACGGACTACGCCCGTTAAAAGGAGGCGCAATTGTACGGATGCCCCCACAGGGTGTCAATATTTAACCAACGAACGAAAAAAGGGGCCCCGAAGGGCCCCTTTTCTGATGGCAGGATCAGCGATTACTCGATGATCTTGGCAACCACGCCGGCACCAACGG
>NZ_KV811295.1:144883-185520 GCF_001813025.1 Pseudomonas sp. HMSC066A08 | reverse complement strand
CGGCGGATAACCGCGTTGCGGTTATTCGCCCTACGAGATGGGTGTGCTTCGGCCGGTGCTTCAGCGCAGTTGGCGCAAGCGGGCGATGCGTTCGTCCTTTTCCTCCCACATGCGCGAGACCCATTCCTGCACGTACTGGCGGAACACCGGGTCGTTCTCGTAGTCGCCCTGCCACAGGGCGGGATCGATCGGCCGGGTCTGGATGTCGACGATCACCTTCGGCACCCGTCCGCAGAGCAGGTCCCAGAATCCCGGCACCTTGTCGCTCGGGTAGACCACGGTGACGTCGAGCAGGGCGTCCAGTTGCTCGCCCAGCGCGGCGAGGACGAAGGCGACCCCGCCGGCCTTGGGCTTGAGCAGGTGGCGATAGGGCGACTGTTGCCGGGCCTTCTTCTGTTCGCTGAAACGCGTGCCTTCCAGGTAGTTCACCACGGTCACCGGGATGCGCTTGAACTTCTCGCAGGCGGCCTTGGTGATCTCCAGGTCCTTGCCCTTGAGTTCCGGGTGCTTCTCCAGGAAGGCCTTGGAGTAGCGCTTCATGAACGGATACTCCAGTGCCCACCAGGCCAGGCCGAGGAAGGGCACCCAGATCAGCTCCTTCTTGAGGAAGAACTTGAAGTACGGGGTGCGCCGGTTGAACACCTGGATCAACGCGGGGATGTCGACCCAGGACTGGTGGTTGCTCACCACCAGGTACGAGGTGTCCTGGCGCAGGTCGCCGGCGCCGCGCACGTCCCAGACCGTCGGCGTGCAGGTGGCGAAGATCCACTTGTCGATCTCCGCCCAGGTCTCGGCGATCCACATCACGCCCCTGGAGCAGAGGTCCTTCAGGCGCTGGCCGGGGAGCACCAGCTTGAGCAGCGCGATCAGCATCATCGGGCCGATCAGGATCAGCGTGTTGAGAAGCAGCAGAAGGCTGCTGGTCAGGCCGGTCAACAGTTCCCGCATGGTTGGTTTCCCTGTCCTGGGTGTGGGTCGACGCGGCCCATCATACGCATCCGCGCCGCGCCGCCCAAGCCGCTGGCGTGGCGAACGAAACCGCGCCGTGCTAGTCCTATGTGGACCTCGTATCACTTCAGGAGATGCCCGCGTGAAGCGTGCCCTTGCCTTGCTCTCGCTGTTCGCCCTGCCGGTCCTCGCCGCCGAGCCCAACCTCTACGGCCGCTACGAATGGGTCTCCCTGCCGGAGCTGGACCGCACCCTGCAGGCGAAGATGGATACCGGCGCCTATACCTCCTCGCTGTCGGCCAAGGACATCGAGCTGTTCCAGCGCGACGGCGAGGAGTGGGTGCGCTTCCGCCTGGCCACCAAGGAGGCCGACGGCTCGGTGTTCGAGCACAAGCTGGCGCGCATCGGCAAGATCAAGAACCGCGCCGACAACCGCAACGGCGAGGACGAGGAAGAGGACCGCCTGAGCGAACGCCCGGTGATCGACCTGCAGGTCTGCCTGGGCGGAGCGATGAAGACCATCGAGGTCAACCTCACCGACCGCAGCGCCTTCAACTATCCGTTCCTGATGGGCACCAAGGGCTTGCGCAAATTCCACGTCGCGGTCGATCCCTCCGAGCGCTTCGTCGCCGACAAGCCCACCTGCAAGTAAGCGTCCTACGCCACCGGCGGCGCGATTGACGCGCGCGCCGGCTTGCGGCACCGTTCCGGCATTCCCGTCAGCCGCCGTCACGCCATGCCGCATATCCTGATCGTCGAAGATGAAGCCGCGATTGCCGACACCCTGCTCTACGCCCTGCAGGCCGAAGGCTTCGCCACCACCTGGGTGACCCTCGCCGGCGAGGCGCTGGCGTTGCAGGAGCGCCAGCCGGCGGATCTGCTGATCCTCGACGTCGGTCTGCCGGACATCAGCGGTTTCGAGGCCTGCAAGCGCCTGCGGCGGTTCTCCGAGGTGCCGGTGATCTTCCTCACCGCGCGCGATGCCGAGATCGACCGCGTGGTCGGCCTGGAAATCGGCGCCGACGACTATGTGGTCAAGCCGTTCAGTCCGCGCGAGGTGGCGGCGCGGGTCAAGGCCATCCTCAAGCGCATGGCGCCGCGCCTGGCGGCGCTGGAAGAGGCCACGCCGAGCGGGCCGTTCCAGGTCGACGAGGAGCGCGTGCGGATCCACTACCGCGACACCCCGCTCAACCTCACCCGCCACGAGTTCCGCCTGCTGCAGACGCTGCTCGGGCAGCCCGAGCGGGTATTCAGTCGCGAGCAGTTGCTCGATGCCCTCGGCGTCGCCAGCGAGGCCGGCTACGAGCGCAACATCGACAGCCACATCAAGAGCCTGCGCGCCAAGCTGCGCCAGGTGAACGAACGCGGCGAAGCGATCCAGACCCATCGCGGCCTGGGCTACAGCTACAGCCCGGACCACGCCTGATGCCGCTCGGCGTTCGGATCTTCCTGGTCTACTTCCTGTTCGTCGGTCTCACCGGCTACTTCGTGCTGAGCACGGTGATGGACGAAGTGCGCCCCGGCGTGCGCCAGTCCACCGAGGAAACCCTGGTGGACACCGCCAACCTGCTCGCCGAGATCCTCCGCCAGGACGTGAAGAACGGCACCCTGGCACAGAGCGACCTGCCGGAGATGCTCGAGGACTACGGCAAGCGGGTGCCGCAGGCGGACATCTGGGGCTTGCGCAAGGAGGCCGTGAACCACCGCATCTACGTCACCGACGCCCGCGGCAAGGTGCTGCTGGACTCCACCGGCGTGGCCGTCGGCCAGGACTATTCGCGCTGGAACGACGTCTACCTGACTCTCCGGGGCCAGTACGGCGCGCGCTCCAGCCGCGAAGACCCGGACGACCCGGACTCCTCGGTGATGTACGTGGCGGCGCCGATCAAGGATGCCGGGAAGATCATCGGGGTGGTTTCGGTGGCCAAGCCGAACAGCAGCCTGCAACCCTACATCGATCGCTCGCAGCGGCGCCTGGCCTGGCTCGGCGCCGGGCTGATCGCCCTTGGCCTGCTGGTCGGCGGCCTGCTCTCCTGGTGGCTCAGCGGCGCGCTGCGGCGCCTTACCCAGTATGCCCAGGCGGTCAGCGAGGGGCGCCGCGCCGAGCTGCCGCGCTATCGCGGCGGCGAGATGGCGCAACTGGCCGACGCGGTGGAGCGCATGCGCACGCAACTGGAGGGCAAGGACTACGTCGAGCGCTACGTGCATACCCTGACCCACGAATTGAAGAGCCCGCTGGCGGCGATCCGTGGCGCCGCCGAGTTGCTCGACGGCGAGATGCCGGCCGAACAGCGGGCGCGCTTCGTCGGCAACATCGCCGGCGAGAGCGAGCGCCTGCAACAACTGATCGAGCGCCTGCTGAGCCTGGCCCAGGTGGAGCAGCGGCAAGGCCTGGAGGAGGTCGGCAAGGTCGACCTGCGGGAGATCGCCGCGTCCCTGCTGGAAGGCCAGGCGGCGCGTATCCAACGCCAGCGATTGCGGGTGGAGAACTGCCTGGAAGGTCCCTGCGAGGTACGCGGCGAGCAGTTCCTGCTGCGCCAGGCGCTGGCCAACCTGCTCGACAACGCCCTCGACTTCACCCCGCCCGGCGGCATCCTTCGCCTGCTCGCCGAGGCCGACAGCGAGGGTATCGCCTTGCGCCTGTTCAACCAGGGGCCGGCGATTCCCGACTATGCCCTGGCGCGCCTCACCGAACGCTTCTACTCGCTGCCGCGCCCGGCCAGCGGGCGCAAGAGCACCGGGCTGGGACTGAACTTCGTCGCCGAGGTGGCGCAACTGCATGGCGGCCGGTTGCAGGTCGGCAACCGCGACGACGGCGTCGAGGCGCTGCTCTGGCTGCCGCGCGGCTGAGGCGTCTCCACGGAAACTCCATCGACTCTCCACACGGCGACCCGAAGCCCGCCATCGCGGCACCGCAGACTTTCCGCCATCACCCCGACGGAGAGTCCCCCCATGAACCGCACGCTAGCCTACAAGCTCGGCGCCATCGCCCTACTCATCCTGCTATTGCTGATTCCCCTGTTGATGATCGACGGCCTGATCCGCGATCGCCAGGAGGTTCGTGACGGCGTGCTGCAGGATATCGCCCGCAGCTCCAGCTACAGCCAGCGCCTCACCGGCCCGCTGCTGGTGGTGCCGTACCGCAGGACGGTGCGCGAGTGGGTCACCGAGGAGAAGACCGAGAAGCGCGTGTTGCAGGAGCGCGAGCAGCGCGGCGAGCTGTACTTCCTGCCCGACCGCTTCGCCCTCGACGGGCAGATGCGCACCGAGCTGCGCTACCGCGGCATCTACCAGGCGCGCCTGTACCACGTCGACAACAAGGTTGCCGGTTACTTCCAGGTGCCTGCGCACTATGGCATCGAAGAAGACCTGGAGGACTACCAGTTCGAAACGCCGTTCCTGGCGATGGGTATCAGCGACATCCGCGGCATCGAGAATGCCCTGCGCCTGTCCCTCGACGGTGCCAGCGTCGACTTCGAGCCGGGTAGCCGGGTCGGCCTGCTCGGCAGCGGCGTGCACGCACCGCTGCAAGGCGTCGACGGGCGCCAGGCGCAGCGCCTGGAGTACGCCTTCGACCTGTCGTTGCTCGGCAGCGAGCGGCTGGACATCGTGCCGGTGGGCCGCGACAGCCAGGTCATCCTGAAGGCCGACTGGCCGCACCCGAGCTTCGGCGGCGAGTTCCTGCCCAGCGAGCGGGAGATCACCGCCGAGGGCTTCACCGCGCGCTGGCAGACCAGCTTCTTCGCCACCAACATGGAAGAGGCGCTGCGCAGTTGCGTGGAGGATCAGCGCTGCGACGGCTTCCAGGCGCGCGCCTTCGGCGTCGGCCTGGTCGATCCGGTGGACCAGTACCTGAAGGCCGACCGCGCGATCAAGTACGCGCTGCTGTTCATCACCCTGACCTTCGCCGGCTTCTTCCTCTTCGAGGTGCTCAAGCGCCTGGCGGTACACCCGATCCAGTACGCGCTGGTCGGCCTGGCGCTGGCGTTCTTCTACCTGCTGCTGCTGTCGTTGGCCGAGCACGTCGGCTTCGAGCTGGCCTACCTGGTCTCCGCCGGAGCCTGCGTCGGCCTGATCGGCTTCTACCTGTGCTTCGTCCTGCGCAGCGTGGCCCGAGGGCTGGGCTTCAGCGCCGGCCTGGCAGGGCTGTACGGCCTGCTCTACGGCTTGCTGAGCGCGGAGGACTACGCCTTGCTGATGGGCTCGCTGCTGCTGTTCGCGGTGCTTGCCGCGGTGATGGTGCTGACCCGCCGCCTGGACTGGTACGGGGTTGGCCGCAAGGACCTCCCGGCCGTACCCGCCAAGGCCTGACGACGAGGGCGGCGGCGCCGGCCGCCGCCGATTTCCAAGGAGGAAAAGCATGCGCCTGTTCTTCGAGTTCACTCTCTGTGCCGCCCTCGGCCTGCTGGTCAGCGGCGTGATCCTGATCTTCCTGCTGTTCTTCGGCAAGTTCGGCCTGATCGAGTACTGGATCGCCAGCGGCAAGCCCCTGGCCCACACCATGCTGGTGCTGATGCCGGACGGATTCTGGGAAGGCCTCAGCGGCATCGAGGGCGCCGCCGGCAATCCGCACGTGCGCTCCTTCCTGGAGCTTTGCATGGGGCTCGGACAGAGCGCGCTGTTGCTGGGCCTGCTGCTGTTCCGCCTGGTGTGCTGGAAATGAACGGCTATGTCGGCCTGCGCGACGACCGTCGCGATGGCGAGCGCCTGGCGGCGCGGATCGGCCTGCTGTTCCCCGGCCCCTCGGCGGCCTGGCTGCAACGCGCCGAGCGCCTGCGGCGGCAGCAGGCGTCGGCGGGCCTCGGGGTCAGGCGCGGGTGGCCTGCATCGACGGGCGCTGGCTGACTTCGGCGAACCAGGTGGCGAGTCGCGGGTAGCGGCCGCGCCAGTCCCACTCCGGCTGGCGCAGGTCGAGATAGCCCAGGGCGCAGGCGACGCCGATGGCGGCGATGTCGAAGCGCGCCTGCAGTTCGGCGATACAGTCGCCCTCCAGCCACGCCAGGGACCGCGCGATCTTTTCCCGCTGTGCTTCGAGCCAGGCGTCCCAGCGCTTCTCCTCGGGGCGGACGAAGGTTTCGTAGCGAGTCAGCACCGCGGCGTCGAGGACGGCGTCCGCCAGCGAGGCGATGGTCAGGCGTCGCCAGCGGGCGCTGCCTTCGCGAGGGATCAGCGGTTCGCCGACGTGCTGCTGGTCGAAGTAGTCGCAGATCACCCGGCTGTCGTGCAGCACCTGGCCGTCCGGCAGGCGCAGGGCGGGAATCTTGCCGGCCGGGTTGCTGGCGTTGAGCTGCCGGATGGGCGCGACCGGCGTCGGCGTGACTTCCTCGAGCGCCACGCGCTCGCGTTGGCCGGTTTCGTGGAGCAGGACCAGGACCTTGCGCACGAAGGGCGAGGCGGCGGCGTAGAACAGCGTATGGGTAGCGCTCATGCGGGCTCCTTGGAAGGATCAGTCGCGGACGACGCGCAGACGATCGGCGGCAGGCTCGGCGCTCCAGGTTTCTCCGGGGCGACCGCCGAGCAGGGCGTTGCCGGGCGCCGGCCGGTCGCTGGGCAGGACGCGGAATGTCGCCTGCCCACTGTCGAAACGCAAGAGCGCCCCGCTGGCGGCGTCGTGCAGCCAGACACGGTCCATGGCGTCGACCCGCAGGCTGTCCGGGCGGGCCTGGCTGTCCGGCAGCGGCCAGCTCTGCCACGAGGCATCGCTGGGATCGTAGCGGTACAGCCGGGCGCCACCGCTGTCGCTGGCCCAGAGCCTGCCGATGGAGTCGGCGCCGATCCCGCGCAAGGCCTTCGTGCCTTCAGGCGCGGGCAACCGCTCGGCGCTGCCGTCGAGCGGATCGACATGCACCAGCGCGTCGTCCTGCGCGTACCAGACCTCGCCGTCCGGGGTGACGCAGATGCCGTTCGCCGCCTTGCCCTGGGGCGAGGGCCAGACCTCCACCAGGCGCCTGGCTGGGTCGAGGCGACCGTGGAAGCCGCGGCTGCCGGTGAACCAGAGGCGCCCGTCGTCGTCGAATACCGCGGACTCGAGCCCGGCCGGCGCGGCCTTGGCCGGTAGCGGGAAACGTTCGCTGCCCAGGCGCTCGCCGCCGATGCGAAGGATGGCGTTGAGGCCGCTGTCGAGCACCCAGGCGTTGCCGCTCTCGTCGCTGACGATGGCTCGCGGCCGCGCGCCTTCGCCGAGCGGCACCTGCACGCTCTCGCCGCTGGTCGGGTCGAGACGCCCCAGCGAATGCCCGCCGTCCGCGCCGTACCAGACCGCACCCTGTGCACTGGGCGCGACCGCGTAGGGCGCGGAGCCCTTGTCCAGCGGGTAGTACTGTTCGCCGGCCAGGGCGGCGCCGGTCGACGACAGGGCCAGGAGCAGGCCCAGCAGCGGGTGGGACAGGTGACGCATACGGTTCTCCCGGAACGACGAGCGGAACGTGGAAAGGCTCTGTCTTGCTATTCTGGCAGCGCATTGAGCTTAGGAGGAACTGCGAATGGCCACAGTGGAAATACTCGGGGCGGAATGCCGCGCGGGGGGCGCGGTGAACGACGATGCGCTGGGCTGTACGGCGCAGGCCGCCTGGGTGATCGACGGTGCTACCAGCATCGGTCGCAGCGTGCTGGGCGTGGAAAGCGACGCGCGCTGGCTGGCCCAGGCGGTGGACCGGCACCTGCGGTTGCTGCTGGAAGTCGAGCCCGAGCAATCCAGCGAGACCCTGCTGCGGCGCCTGCTCAACGATATCCAGGGCGACTTCCGCGCCCAGAGCGGCCGCGACTGGCACGACCTCGAAGACATGCCGGCGGCCTGCCTGAGCCTGCTGCGGATTCGCGGCGGAGAAATCGAACTGCTCAACATCGGCGACAGCCGGATCCTCGTCGAAGGCGCCGACGGCCAGGTGCGCAGCTTCGGCGATTCGGCCCTGCACGAACTGGATCGGCAATCCCTGGCGCATTTCTGCCGGATGCGCGAGGAACATCCGCAGTGGGACCACGCCGAACTGTTCAAGGCCAGCCGCCCGCGCGTGCGGCAGAACCGCCTGCTGATGAACAAGCCCGAGGGCTACTGGGCGCTGGACATCAGCGACCGCTGGCTCGGCCAGGTGCAGCGCGAGACCTTGCCGCTCGCCGCGTTGCGTTCCTTCGTGCTGATGACCGACGGCTTCGACCGGCTGGTCGAGCCTTTCCGCCGCTATACCGACGAACAGTTGCTGCGGCGCCTCGAGGACGTCGGAGTGAGCGCCATGCTCGACGAGTTGCGCGAGATCGAACAGGGCGACGACCAGGCCCTGGCTTTCCCGCGTTTCAAGATCCACGACGACGCCAGCGCGCTGTGGGGGCGGATCGCGGGGTGAACGACGATCTCCGGCGCCCGGAATACAGGTCCTCCCCATTGCGCCGGCTGCCGATATCCCGGTCCTCTCCCTCAGGCGGGAGGAGGGCATCCGGTGCCCGGAAGGTACGTTCTGCGGTAGGGCGAATAACCGCGAAGCGGTTATCCGCCGTTGCGCACCTGTGACGCGTCGCTTACCACTTGTAGCTGACGCTGCCCACCACGCTGCGCTGGTCGCCGTAGTAGCAGTAGTAGCCGTCGCAGGACGCCAGGTAGTCCTTGTTGAACAGATTGTTGGCATTGACCGCCACGCTGACGCCTTTCAGGCTGCCGTTCAATTGGCCCAGGTCGTAGCGCACGGCGGCGTCGTACAGGGTGTACGAGCCGGCGTAGCCGTCGTAGGTGTTGGCCTGGTCGCCGTAGGTCGAGCCTACGTAGCGGGCGCCGGCACCCACGCTGAAACCGTTCAGCGTACCCTCGTGCCAGGTGTAGTCGGCCCATAGCGAGGCCTGGTTGCGCGGCGCCTGTTGCAGGCGGTTGCCTGCGTACTGGCCTTTTTTCACTTCGGTGTCGGTGTAGCTATAGGCGCCGATCATCTTCAGGTTGTCGGTGACGTTGCTGGTGGCTTCCAGTTCTATCCCGGAGACCTTCACTTCGCCCGTCTGCGAAGTGACCGGCGTGCCGCCTATGTTCTGCGACACGCTGACGTTCTCCTGACGCAGATCGTAGACCGCGGCGGTGAACAGCGAGTCGGAGCCCACCGGCTGGTACTTCACGCCGATTTCCCATTGCTTGCCTTCGGTCGGCTTCAGCGAACTGGTGCTGTTCATATCGGCGCCGGTGGTGGGCTGGAACGACTCGGCATAGGAAATGTACGGCGCCACGCCATTGTCGAAGATGTAGCTGAGCGCCGCGTTGCCGCTGAACTTCTTGTCGCGGCTGGTATTGGTGGCGTCGCCCTTGTTGTAGAAGGTGGCGCCTGTGTGTACCCAGTCCTCGCGTCCGCCGAGGGTCAGGCGCCAGTTGTCGAGGGCGACCTGGTCCTGGACGTAGAGGCCGGTCTGGTAGGTCTTCTGTTTGTAGTCGTAGAGGGCATCGGAACGCGGCGGCTTGGGAATCGGCTGGCCGTAGATCGGATTGTTGATGTTGGTCGGCGGTACGCTGAAGCCGAAGATCGAGGTGTATTCGTTGCTGGTCCGGTTGTGGTCCAGGCCCAGCAGCAGAGTGTGGCGCAGCGCCCCGGTGTCGAAGTCGGCCTGGAAGTTGTTGTCCACCACGAACTGGCTGATGTCCTCGTCCACTGACGTGCTGATGCGCTGCAGGGTGCCGTCGTCGCTGGCGGCCGCGTAATAGCCGGCTGGAGTCAGCCCCTGGAACGACAGGTCGTTGCGCAGGTAGCGCAGGTTCTGGCGGAACTGCCAGACATCGTTGATCCGCCGCTCGAAGGCGTAGCCCAGCCAGTAGTAGGTGCGGTCGTAGTATTCCCAGTCCGGATCGCCGAGGTTCTTGTGATGGGAAACCTTGCCGAACGGCGCGTCGTACTTGGTTCCGCGCAGCGGCAGGAACTGGCTGGTGATGCCGGTATCGTCGCGGTTGAACTGGCCGAGGAAGGTCAGCCGGGTATCGTCGTCGATGTTCCAGGTCAGGCTCGGGGCGATGTTGTAGCGCTTGTCGTCGATATGGTCGACCTGGGTGTTGCTGTCGCGCACCACGCCGGAAAGGCGATAGAGAAAGCGCCCCTCGTCGTCGAGCGGGCCGGTGCTGTCGAAGCTGACCTGCTTGTGGTTGTAGTTGCCGACCTCGGCCTTCACCTCGTGACTGGCGACGTTCTGCGGACGCAGGCTGACCATGTCGAGCATGCCGCCGGGCGGGGTCTGGCCGTAGACCGAGGAGGCCGGGCCACGGAGCAGGGCGACACGCTCCAGGTTCCAGGTTTCCAGCTTCGGGTTGTTGTAGACGCCGACCGCCATCGGCAGGCCGTCGAGGAACTGGGTCGGCTTGAAGCCGCGCACCTTCAACCAGTCGGAGCGGGTGTCGCTGCCGAAGCTGCTGGCGACGACGCCGGGCATGTAGCGCACCGCGTCGTCGAGGTTGTGCACGGCGCGGTCGGTCATCTGCTGGCGGGTCGCCACCGAGATCGAGCGCGGGGTCTCGAGGATCGGCGTATCGGTCTTGGTCCCGGTCATGCTGCGCTTGGCCACGTAGCCGCTGGTCGGCCCCAATGGGTCTTCCTCGGCGCCGCTGACCGTCATCGCCTGCAACGACAGGGTGTCTTCCGGCACCTTGCGCAGGCTGTAGGTGCCGCCGGCATTTTCCACCAGCTCCAGGCCGCTGCCCTTGAGCGCTTCGCGCAATGCGCCGGGCGCGTCGAAGCGACCTTGCACGGCGTGGGCGCTGCGTCCTTCGGCGAGCGCCGGTTCCAGGGTGAGGACCAGGCCGGCCTGGGCCGCGATGCGGTTCAGGGTGCCCGCCAGCGGCCCGGCGGCGATGCGGTAGTCGCGCACGCTGGCCTGTTCGGCCGGGGCGGCGTGGAGGAACGGTGCGGGAACGGCGAGGGCGATGGCTAGGGCGAGCAGGCCGGGACGGAACGTCGGGCGGGGCATGTGCGGGGCTCCTGGGTGGAAACGAGTCTCAATGCCTCCTTGCCGGACGAGTCGGAAAAAGTGATAGGGCCGGCGGAAAAATTTTTCGCCGGCCCGTTCGGTTCAGCGCGGCACCACGTCGAACCACCAGGCGTTGTGCCTCAGGCTGCGCACCGGCAGGCTCGGCTCCAAAGCCTGAAGGGCGAGGCGGGTGTCCTTCAGCGGGAAACTGCCGGTGACGCGCAGGTCGGCGATGCTCGGGTCGACCCGCAGCAGCGCCGGCGAATAGCGCCCCAGTTCCGCCACCAGGTCGGCCAGCCGGGCGTTCTCCACCACCAGCATGCCTTGTGCCCAGGCGCCGGCCAGGACCGGGGCCGCTTCGCTGGCCTGCAGGCCTTGCGGCAGGATCAGCACCTGCTGGCCTTCCTTGATCACACGCTCTTCGCTGAGCGTTTCCGCGCGCGCGGCCACCGCCGACTGCAACACGGTGAGGCGCGTGCCGGGTTCCTCGCGGCGCACCAGGAAGCGCGTGCCGAGGGCGCGCATGTCGCCATCGGCGCTGCTGACCACGAAGGGGCGCGGGTCGCCATGGGCGGTTTCCACCAGGATCTCGCCGGCCAGTAGCACGACCTGGCGGCGTTCGCCGTCGAAGCGGACGTCGATGGCGCTGCGGCTGTTCAGGCGTACATGAGTGGCATCCGGGAGGGTCAGCTCGCGCTGCTCGCCGGTGGCGCTGTAGGCATCGGCCAGCAGGTAGCGGACCGGGACGTAGCGGTTGGCCACGCCGAGCCCCACGCCCAGCGCCAGTACTAGCCCCAGGGCGCTGCCGCCGAGCCGGCGCAGGCGGCGCTTGAAGCGTGCGTTGCCGGACAGCAGGGCGTTGCGTGCCGGCCCGTTGGCGGCTCTCGCCAGGTACCGGTCGAGGCCGCCGAGCTGTTCCCAGGCGCGTTCGTGTTCGGGATGCGCCGCGTACCAGCGGTGGAAGGCGCGGTGATCGTCGGGATGGGCTTCGCCGGAGTCGAGCAGCAATTGCCAGGCGATGGCTTCGTCGAGCACCCGCGCGCGTACCGGAGAATGATGATCGGCGGTGCTCACCGGGGCTCTCCGTAGAGGGCGATGTAGCACTGGCGCAGGCCCTGGGCCAGGTATTGGCGCACGCGCGGCACCGAGACCCCGAGACGCTCGGCGATCTCCGCGTGGGGCATGCCGTCCAGGCGGCTGTAGAGAAACGCGCTGCGCGCCTTCAGCGACAGCGTGCCAAGCAGGCGATCGATCTCGCGGAGGTCCTCGAGAATCAGGTACTGCTCTTCGGCCGAAGGCTGCTCCGCTTCCGGAACCAGCGCCAGTTCGGCGAGATAGGCCTGCTCAAGGGCGGCGCGGCGGAAGTGGTCGATCATCAGGCCGCGCGCCACCTTCGCCAGGAACGCGCGCGGTTCGCGCAGGCCGGGCAGCTCCGGGCGGCCGAGGAGGCGAACGAAGGTGTCCTGGCTGAGGTCTTCGGCGCGCTGGCGGCAGCCGAGGTTGCGGTTCAGCCAGGCAAGCAGCCAGCCGCGGTGGTCCCGGTACAGGCTACCCACGAATTCGCTGTTGCTGACGTCACCCGCCGACACGGCCGCTCCCCATCCCGAAACGGGATTGAATGGAAAAACGAGAATTATTCGCAAATGATCGCAAAGTGCGACTATCCCTGCAATTGGCGTCCGTCGGGAAGCCACTTGAGTCGCCCCGGTGGTTTGCCGGAGGATCGGCGTTCCCATAACAAGAACAGGAGTCTCGCCGTGGCCGAACCTTTGCTGATCATCGGTTCCTATCTGTCCCCCTATGTGCGCAAGGTGCTGGTGCTGCTGGAGCTGAAAGGCATCGCCTACCGCATCGACCCCATCGTGCCGTTCTTCGGCGACGAGGCCTTCGAGCGCCTCAGTCCGTTGCGCCAGATTCCGGTGCTGGTGGAGGGTGACTTCGTCCTTAACGATTCCAGCGTGATTTGCCAGTACGTGGAGGAGCGCTACCCGCAGCCGAGCCTGTATCCCGCCGACATCGGCCAGCGCGCCCAGGCCCGCTGGCTGGAGGAGTACGCCGATTCGCGGCTGGGCCAGGTGATCATCTGGCAGTTGTTCCACCAGTTGGTGATCAACCGTGGCATCTGGCAGCGCGAACCCGACCAGGCGATCCTGCAACGCACCTACGACGAAGACCTGCCATCGATCTGCAACTACCTGGAAGGGCGGGTCCCGCCAAGCGGCTGGCTGTTCGGCGAGCTGTCCATCGCCGATGTCGCCATTGCCTGCCTGTTCCGCAATGCCCAGCTGGCGCGCTACCAGGTCGACGGCGAGCGCTGGCCGCGCCTGGCGCGCCTGTTGGCTGATGCTTTCGCCCTGCCGGCTTTCCAGCATCTGGCGCGTTTCGAGAAGGCCACCGCGCAGACCCCGGTCGCCGAACAGCGCCAGGTGCTGCGCGAGGCCGGCGCGCCGCTCAGCGAGACCAGCCACGCCCGCGAGCGGCCGGTGCGCGGTCCGATGAGCCGCTGAGAGGGAGAGTGGGCGGCGCCTTGGCGCCGTCCTGATGAAGCGCTATTCAGCGCCTCGATAAGACCTTCGCGGCGCTGGTGGATTCAGCGTCCGAGCATGTTCTATATAGACCAGTCTATATAAAACGGAGGCCGCACCGTGATGAACGTCCCCGAAGGGTTCCAGCCGCTGTTCCGCAGCAGTCCGTTGCTCGACCTGCTCGGTCCTTTCTTCTGCCGGCACGACGCCCAGCGCCAGTTGGTGGTGGCGCTGCGCATCGACGAAAAGCACTGCAACCACGGTGGCACCGCCCACGGCGGCCTGCTCTCGACCCTGGCCGACGTTGGCCTCGGCTACGCCATGGCGTTCTCCCGTGAACCGCCGCAGCCGATGGTCACCGTCGGCCTGCGCCTGGACTTCTGCGGGGTCGCGCGGGTCGGCGACTGGCTGGAGGTGCATACCCGGGTCGACAAGCTCGGCCAGCGCATGGCCTTCGCCTCGGCCCGGCTGCACAGCGACGAGCGCCTGGTGGCCAGCGCCAGCGGCGTGTTTCATCTGCCCTGAGGCTCGGGCATGCTTGCCCGGTCGTCTGCCGTGAGTTGGGGAGTCAGGTTTGCCGAAGAAGTCCAATGCCGCCGAACGGATCGTCCATGCCACCGCCTCGCTGCTGGCCAGCCGCGGGTATTTCGGCACCGGGCTGAGCGACATCATCGTTCGCGCCGAGGCGCCGAAAGGCTCGCTCTATCACTATTTCCCCGAGGGCAAGCCGCAGATCGCCAGCGCCGCGATCGGCTTCGTCGCCGCCGAGGTGGCGTCCTTCCTCGACCGCGCCGGGACCCAGGCCCCCCATGCGCGCAACGTCCTCCGCCAGTTCACCACGACCCTGCGTGGCTGGCTGGAACGTTCGCGTTTCGAAGAGGCCTGCCCGGTGTTTTCCACCAGCCTGAGCATCGACGCCGAACTGGCCCCGGTGCACGCCGAATGCCGCCGGGCGCTCCGCGCCTGGCACGCCAGCATCGAGCGTGCGTTGCGCGCCGACGGGCTGGCGGAAAAGCTCGCCGCCTCGCGCGCCTGGCTGATCCTCGCGGCGCTGGAGGGGGCGGTCGCGGTGGCCCGCGTCGAGCGGTCGTTCCAGGCGCTGGACGCGATCGAGGAAGAATTGCAGGCGCTGCTGCCGGCCTAGGCGGGTGTCGCGCCCAGGCCGGCCAGGTATCCGTCAGTGTTGCACGCTGTCCACCGCGATCGCTTCGCCGGAGACTTCGCGGTACGCCGCGCGGCGCTTGGCCAGGGCGTAGTGGATCAGGCCGGCCAGGCCGGCGCCGAAGAACCAGGAGAACGGCGATAGCTCGGCGAATGCCGGCAACAACGCCAGCAGGGTGGAGATGATCGCCGCCGGGACGAACGCGGCGATGGCCCGCGGGTTCACCCCTCGCGCGTAGTGATAGGCGCCGGCGCGGCTTTCGGTGTACAGCTCCGGCAGGTTCACCCGGCCTTTCCGCACCAGGTAGTAGTCGACCATGATGATCCCGTACAGCGGGCCGAGCAGCGCGCCGAGGCCGCCGAGGAAGTAGAGGATCACCCCGGGGCTGTTGTACAGGTGCCAGGGCAGGATCAGCACCGCGATGGTCGCGCTGATCAGCCCGGCGCGGCGGAAGTTCAGCAGGTTCGGCGCCAGGTTGGTGAGTACGTAGGCCGGGGCGACGAAGTTGGCCATGATGTTCACCGCCACGGTGACGATCAGCAGCGCCAGGCTGGCCAGCACCAGGAAGAGGGTGTCGGGGATCGCGGCGACGATGTCGGTGGGGCTCTGGATGAGCTGGCCGTCGATCCTGAACTGGGCGCCGGCGAGGACCACCGCGAACAGGCCGAACAGCAGGATGTTCACCGGCAGCCCCCAGAAGTTGCCGACGCTGATGGTGCGGCGGTCCGGGCAGCCGCGGGCGAAGTCGCAGAAATTCAGGATCATGGTGCCGTACAGGGTGACCCAGAACGCCGCGCCGCCGAAGATCTTCAACCCCATCTGCGAACCGCTCATGGGTTCGCCGCTGGACCAGGCGATGGAGGCGCCGGCGCGCAGGTACATCCAGGCGGCGAGGGCGGCGACGGTGAGCAGGATCACCGGTCCGGCGAAGGATTCGTAGCGACGCACCATCTCCATGCCGTAGGCGAAGATCAGCAGTTGTACGCACCAGATGGCGACGAAGGTCGCCCAGCCCAGGCTCGACAGGCCGAGGATGGCGTCCTGGTCGTAGGCTGCGAGCCCCGGCCAGATCGCCGTCAGCAGCACGCGCAGGACGATGGAGGCGAGATAGGTCTGAATGCCGAACCAGGCGATGGCGATCACCGCGCGGATCAGCGCGGGGAGTTGCGCGCCGTGAATACCGAAGGCGATGCGACACATCACCGGGTAGGGCAGCCCGGTCTTCTGGCCCATGTAGCCGGACAGGTTCATCAGCCCGTAGACCATCAGCGCGCCGAGGGCCAGCGCGGCGAGGATCTGCGCGCCGCTCATGCCGAGGGCGAAGAGGCCGATGGCGAAGGAGTAGTTGGCGATGTTGTGCACGTCGTTGGTCCACAGCGCGAACAGGCTGTAGCGTCCCCAGCGGCGCCCTTCGGCCTTGGTCGGGGCGAGATCGGCGCTGTACAGGCGCGGGCTCAGCGGCGGCAGTTCGGTGCCGGCGTGATGGCTGGCGCGGGGCAGGCAATCGAGACTGGCGGGAGTACCCAGGTCCAGGCGCGCCGCCGAGAACTCCGCTGCGCGCAGCCCGGCGCGGGGCAGGCAGTCGAGACTGGCCGGAGTGCCCAGGTCGAGCAGCGAGGCGGAGAACTCGGCGCTCCGCTGACCGGCGCGCGGCAGGCTGTCGAGGCTTTCCAGGGTGCCGAGGTCGAGCAGCGAGGGAGAAAACTCGCGGGGCGAGGCGGGCGGCTTCGGGGTGCTGGACATGGCGGTCTCCTCCGGCAGTCGGAAGAACTCGGCGCGAGGTCGGGTTCGTCTGTTGTTTTTGTATACAAGAATTTCGAAGATTTAAGCCAGTTATGTGCCAACCGATCCTCGACCGACTTTTCCGTGTTCCGCGGAAACCGGCCTTTCGGCGGCAAGCCCCTGAAACCGCTTGGGAAAAGGCTGTCGCTTCGATCAGGTAAGAATTTCGAACCGATTCATAGGCTTATGCGGACGGACGAGGGAGAGCGGAAAAAAGCGGGGCGCCCGGAGAGCGTATTGGGAAAATTGTGCACAATAATTGTGCCCAGTGTTACCGCCGTGCCCGTCGACGGTGCGCGTCGCGAAGCTCAGCCCGTCCGGGAAATATCCAGGCTCGTCAACTGCCCGATCATCCACGCATGGGCGTCACGCCCGACATGCTGGACGTGGCTGTAGAGCCGCAGCACGTAGGGCGGGATGTCGAACGGCGCGGGATACAGGGCGAGGCCGGCGGCTTCCGCCAGTGCCTGTGCGGCATGGCGCGGAGCGGTGAGCAGGAAATCGGTGGAGCCCGCCAGGAACAGCGCCGCCAGCACCGTCGGCAGTTGTACCGCCACTTCGCGACGCAGGCCGGAGCGGGCCAGCAGCCGGTCGATCACCCCGCTGTCCTCGTTCCACGGCGTCACCACCGCATGCCGTTCGGCCAGGTAGCCCTCCAGCGTCGGCGCCCCGGCGAGGCGCGGGTGGTCGCGCCGCGCCACCACCACGTAGCGGTCGGCGAACCAGTCATGGGCCTGGATGCCTTCGGGCAGGCGCTCGTGTTCCTCGTCGTAGCCGAGGGCGAAATCGATCCGCCCGCTGGCCAGGGCCTCCACCGACAGCTTGCGTTCCGCGTTGACCAGGCGCAGGCGCACTCCGGGCGCGCTGTGCTGCAGGCGGTTCATCAGCGGCGGAAGCAGGGCGAAAGCGGTGTAGTCGGTGGCGGCGAAGACGAAGGTGCGCTGGCTCTGTCCCGGTACGAACGGCCGCCACTCTTCCAGCCCCTCGCCGAGGGCGCGCAGGGCGGCGGCCACCGCAGCGGCCAGGTGCTCGGCACGCTGGGTCGGCTGCATGCGGTTGCCCTGGCGCAGGAACAGCTCGTCGTCCAGCCCCTGGCGCAGGCGCCCCAGCGCATGGCTGAAGGCCGAGGCGCTGATCGCCAGTTCGCCGGCGGCGGTGCCGACGTTGCGGTGGCGGTACAGGGCGTCGAACACCCGCAGCAGGTTGAGATCGAGACGGCGCAGCAGCGGATGCATGTTATTCAGTTGCCGATGAGAAGAATGCACTTCATGCATCTTAGCAGTCGCACTAGGATGGCCGGATCCCCCACCGGAAGATTGCCCATGACTCTCGAAATCCGTCCCGCCGTAGCGGCCGACGCCGAACAGATCCTTGCCTTCATCATCGAACTGGCCGACTACGAGCGCGCCCGCCACGAGGTGGTCACCGATGTCGAAGGTATCCGCCGCAGCCTGTTCGCCGAAGGCTCGCCGACCCGCGCGCTGATGTGCCTGAGCGAGGGCCGGCCGATCGGCTATGCGGTGTATTTCTACAGCTACTCGACCTGGCTGGGGCGCAACGGCATCTACCTCGAAGACCTCTACGTCACCCCGGAATACCGTGGCGTCGGCGCCGGTCGCCGGCTGCTCCGCGAGCTGGCCCGCGAGGCCGTGGCCAACGACTGCGGACGCCTGGAGTGGAGCGTGCTGGACTGGAACCAGCCGGCCATCGACTTCTACCGCTCCATCGGCGCGCTGCCGCAGGACGAGTGGGTCCGCTATCGCCTGGATGGCGAGGCGTTGCGCAAGATGGCGGAGTAGCTGGCCTGGCGGCAAGCTGGCGTCGATGCCGGGGGAGTGTGTGGGGGGAGGGCGAATAGCGCCTGGCGATATCCGCCAGTTTCTCACCGAGGACGCCTGGCGCCTGCCGAGTCATCGCCACCGGTATCCATGCCGCTCTCCCGTAGCGCTGTAGCGTTGTCCCGCAGGAACGCCCACAGACGTTCCGCTACCGGGCCCTGCGCGCGATCGCACCGGCGCGCCGCCACCACCTCTTCGCTGTGTCCTGGCAGATGCGGCCCGGCCAGGGCGAGCAGGCGACCGTCGGCCAGTTCCTCGTCGACCAGGAAGTCCGGCAGGTGCCCCCAGCCGAGGCCCTGGAGGATCACCTCTTTCTTCGTTCGCTGGTCCGGCACGCTGCACTGTCGCGCGCCGGCGAGCATGAAATAGTCCGTCGGCGGAGAATGGCGGGCGCTGTCGCGCATCACGCACTGGGCGAAGGGGCGCAGTTGTTCCGGGCGCACCGGTCGCGGCGGAGGATCGCCGAGCAGGCCCGGGGCGATGACCGGGACCAGCCCGACCCTGCACAGGTCGAGCCATTCCAGGCGTGGGTCGGACTTGTCCACGCGATGCAGGATCAGGTCGGCCTCGCCGTCCAGCAGGCGCTCCAGCGGGCCACTGACGGTTTCGAACAGCAGTTGCAGGCGGGTCTGCGGCTGGCTGCCGAAGAACCCTGCGAGCAGCGCCAGGGCCGGGCGCGGCGGGCAGAGGTCGCCCAGTACCACGCGCAGCTCGCTTTCCTCGCCCTGGGCCAGGTGCGCGGCGTGGCCACGCAGCCCTTCCAGTTCGTAGAGCAGGGCCTGGGCACGTTGATGGAAGGAGCGACCGGCGGCGGTCAGGCCGACCCGGTAGCCGCCCCGTTCCAGCAGCGCCAGGCCGAGCTGGCGTTCCAGCCGGGCAACGGCGGCGAACACCGCCGGATGGGAGCGGTGCAGGCGCTGTGCGGCGGCCTGGAAGCCGCCGGCGTCGACCACCGCGTCGAAGCATTGGAGGTCGTGGAGGGTGAAGTCGTGCATGTCAGCTTCCCTGACAGAGTCGTTCCATTCTTTGTAGTTTTTCCCAGGGGCCGTCGCAACTAGCCTGGCGTGCATGGCAATCACCCTGACCCCGGAGGCTCCCATGGGCAACCTGTCTTTTCTCGCTACCAGCGATGGCGCCAGCCTCGCCTATCGCCTGGACGGTGCGGCGGAGAAACCGCTGCTGGCGCTCTCCAACTCCATCGGCACCACCCTGCACATGTGGGATGCGCAGCTCCCGGCACTGACCCGACACTTCCGCGTCCTGCGCTACGACGCCCGTGGCCATGGCGCCTCCAGCGTGCCGCCGGGGCCCTACACCCTGGCCCGGCTGGGCGAGGACGTACTGGAGCTGCTCGACGTGCTGGAGGTGCGGCGTGCGCATTTCCTCGGCCTGTCCCTGGGCGGGATCGTCGGCCAGTGGCTGGCGCTGCATGCGCCGCAGCGGATCGAGCGGCTGGTGCTGGCCAACACCTCGGCCTGGCTCGGCCCCGCGGCGCAGTGGGACGAGCGCATCGCCGCGGTGCTGCAGGCCGAGGACATGAGCGAGACCGCCGCGGGCTTCCTCGGCAACTGGTTTCCGCCGACGCTGCTGGAGCGCGCCGAACCCGTCGTCGAGCGCTTCCGGGCGATGCTCATGGCCACCAACCGGCACGGCCTGGCCGGCTCCTTCGCGGCGGTGCGCGATACCGACCTGCGCGCGCAACTGGCGCGGATCGAGCGGCCGACCCTGGTGATCGCAGGGGCGTACGACACGGTCACCGCCGCCAGCCACGGTGAGCTGATCGCCACGTCGATTGCCGGGGCCAGGCTGGTTACGCTGCCGGCAGTGCACCTGTCGAACGTCGAGTGTCCATGGGCGTTCGAGGAAGCGGTGCTGAGCTTTCTCCGCGCAGACTGATTACGCTATCGTCGCGCCTTTTCCCGCGGCGCAGGAGCCGACATGAACGAGCCGGGCAGTTTCATCTGGGCTTGGTACGGGCAGGATGAGCATCGATGGGTCCTGCTCAGCGCAGAGGCGTTCCTGGCGCTCGATTTCCTGGCCCTTGACGGTGCCATGCAGAGAGAGACCATCGGCAGTTGCCCGGGCTGCTCTACCTGGTCGGAGAAGGTCGTGCCGTTGCACGAGTGGCTCGAAGGCTGTCCGGGTCACCAGGCCGGGAATTTTCGCGATGCCTTGAGGCGTGTCTGGGCGCTGTGCAACGAGCTGCCCGAGGAAGCGCTGGGCTGCTTCGACTTCGACATCTATGCCCACCCCGGATGGCAGGCGGTACGTCGAGAGGCCCGGGAGGCGCTGCGGCAGAACGGTTGGGTCAGCATCCGTAGCCACGCCGAGGAGCTGCGCGACGACTGTTGGGAGCGCGTGCATGGCTACCCGAAGAAATGAAAAAGCCGCCCCTCGGGGCGGCTTTTCGTTGCGCTGCGGCGAACGGCCTACAGCCCGTTCTTCGCCTTGAACTCGCGGCGGCGGCGATGCAGGACCGGCTCGGTATAGCCGTTCGGCTGCCGGGTGCCTTCCACCACCAGCTCCAGGGCGGCCTGGAACGCGACGTTGTCGTCGAAGTTCGGCGCCATCGGCCGGTAGGATGGGTCACTGGCGTTCTGCCGGTCGACCACCACGGCCATACGCTTGAGGCTCTCGACCACCTGCTCCTGGCTGATCACGCCGTGACGCAGCCAGTTGGCCAGCAGTTGGCTGGAGATGCGCAGGGTGGCACGGTCTTCCATCAGGCCGACGTCGTTGATGTCCGGCACCTTGGAGCAGCCGACGCCCTGGTCGATCCAGCGGACGACATAGCCGAGGATGCCCTGGGCGTTGTTGTCCACCTCGTTCTTGATCTCTTCCGCGGTCCAGTTGGTGTTCGGCGCCAGCGGAATGGTCAGGATGTCGTCCACCGAGGCCGGGGTGCGCTTGGCCAGCTCGGCCTGGCGGGCGAACACGTCGACCTTGTGGTAATGCAGGGCGTGCAGGGTCGCGGCGGTCGGCGACGGGACCCAGGCGGTGTTGGCGCCGGCCAGCGGGTGGCCGATCTTCTGCTCGAGCATGGCGGCCATCAGGTCGGGCATGGCCCACATGCCCTTGCCGATCTGCGCCTTGCCTTGCAGGCCGGTGGCCAGGCCGACGTCGACGTTGTTGTTCTCGTAGGCGCCGATCCACTTCTCCGACTTCATGGCGCCCTTGCGCACCACGGCGCCGGCTTCCATGGAGGTGTGGATCTCGTCGCCGGTGCGGTCGAGGAAGCCGGTGTTGATGAACACCACGCGATCCTTGGCCGCCTTGATGCAGGCCTTCAGGTTCACGGTGGTGCGGCGCTCCTCGTCCATGATGCCGACCTTCAGGGTGTTGCGCGGCAGGCCGAGGACGTCCTCGACGCGGCCGAACAGCTCATTGGTGAAGGCGGCTTCTTGCGGACCGTGCATCTTCGGCTTGACGATATACACGCTGCCGGTGCGGCTGTTCTTGCGGCTGGTGTTGCCGTTCAGGTCATGAATGGCGATCAGGCTGGTGAACAGACCGTCCTGGATGCCTTCCGGCACTTCGTTGCCGTCCTTGTCGAGGATCGCATCGTTGGTCATCAGGTGGCCGACGTTGCGCACGAACAGCAGCGAGCGGCCGTGCAGGGTCAGTTCGGAACCGTCGGCCCTGATGTAGACGCGGTCCGGGTTCATGGTGCGGGTGAAGGTGCTGCCGCCCTTGCTGACTTCCTCGGCCAGGTCGCCTTTCATCAGGCCCAGCCAGTTGCGGTAGATCACTACCTTGTCGTCGGCGTCGACCGCGGCGACCGAGTCCTCGCAGTCCATGATGGTGGTGAGGGCGGCTTCCATCAGCACGTCCTTCACGCCTGCGGCATCGGTCTGGCCGACCGGGCTGCTGGGGTCGATCTGGATTTCGAAGTGCAGGCCGTTGTGCTTGAGCAGTACCGCTTGCGGCTTGGCGGCGTCGCCTTGGAAGGCAAGGAACTGGCCAGCGTTCTTCAGGCCGGTTTCGCTGCCGTTCTTCAGCGCGACGACCAGCGCGCCGTTCTTCACGCTGTAGGAAGTGGCGTCGACATGGGAGCCGGACTCCAGCGGCGCGGCCTCGTCGAGGAAGGCACGAGCGAAGGCGATGACCTTGTCGCCGCGAACCTTGTTGTAGCCCTTGCCTTTCTCGGCGCCGCCTTCTTCGCCGATCACGTCGGTGCCGTAGAGTGCGTCGTACAGCGAGCCCCAGCGGGCGTTGGAGGCGTTCAGGGCGAAGCGCGCATTCATCACCGGCACCACCAGCTGCGGGCCGGCCATGCGGGCGATCTCGTCGTCGACGTTCTGGGTGCCGGCCTGGAAGTCTTCCGCCTCGGGCAGCAGGTAGCCGATTTCCTCGAGGAAGGCCTTGTAGGCAGCGGCGTCGTGGGCCTGGCCGGCGCGAGCCTGGTGCCAGCCGTCGATCTTGGCCTGGAGTTCGTCGCGCTTGGCGAGCAGGGCTTTATTCTTCGGCGCCAGGTCGTTGATCACGGCCTCCGCACCGGTCCAGAACGTGTCGGCAGAGACGCCGGTTCCGGGGATGGCTTCGTTGTTCACGAAGTCGAACAGGACTTTGGCGACCTGCAGGCCACCGACTTGAACGCGTTCAGTCATTGTTTGCCTCACTCTGCTCTAGACCAGCTCTGGACCCGGGCCGCACGGCCTTGTAGTCCGAGCCGCGGCATACTACATGATGCCGCGGGAAAAATCAGTGGTTACGCGTCGCGTTACGACTGGATGACGCTTCACGGTCACGTTGGCCAGGCTCAATGTTCGCAAAAAAACTGTACTTTGTTCCAGATAAATCTAAAAACAGTACACGATTTATCGCGAGCCCAACTGCGGCGCGGCGTCGCAGGATGTTTCACTGCGCTGCGAGCGCCTTGCCTATACTCCCGGAATCGCCCCAGGAGCCTCGCCATGCCCGTCCATGCCGCATCCCTCGCCGATCTCGCCGACCTGGTTCCGCTGTTTTCCGCCTACCTCGACTTCTACGAAGTGCCGGCGCCGGAAGAGCAGGTCCGCGCATTTCTCGCCGAGCGCCTGCGCCAGGGCGATTCGACCCTGTTCCTGGCCAGGGATGCCGAGGCGCGGGCGCTGGGCTTCGTCCAACTCTATCCGCTGTTCGCCTCCCTGGCGCTACGACCTTCGTGGTTGCTCAGCGACCTCTACGTCCGCCCGGAGGCGCGCCGCCAGGGCGTCGGCGAGGCCCTGATGAACCAGGCCCGGGGTTTCGCCGAAAGCATGGGCGCCTGCGGCCTGCAACTGGAGACGGCGAAGACCAACCACGCCGGGCAGTCGCTCTACGAGCGCCTCGGCTATGTCCGTGACGAACAGTTCTACACTTACTGGCTGCAGCTCTGAACTCCCATTCGTCCCAGCAGGAGGCAAGCTCATGGATCACCTGGTCCTGACCGTGATCGCCACCGACCATCCCGGCCTGGTCGAGCGCATCGCCCAATGCATCGCCTCCCACGGCGGCAACTGGCTGGAAAGCCGCATGTCGCGGATGGCCGGGCAGTTCGCCGGGATACTGCGGGTGGCCGTGCCGGCGGAAGGCTACGACGAACTGGTGGAAGGGCTACAGGGCCTGTCCAGCCATGGCATCCGCGTACTCCTGGCGGAAAGCGGGATCGAGCCGGTATGCAACTGGAAGCCTATCCACCTCGACCTGGTGGGCAACGACCGCCCCGGTATCGTGCGCGACATCACCCGGCTGCTGGCCGAGCACGGAGTGAACCTGGAGAGCCTGTCCACCGAAGTGCGCCCGGCGCCGATGAGCAGCGAACCGCTGTTCCATGCCGATGCGCTGCTGGCGGTGCCGCTGACCCTGTCGCTGGACACCCTGCGCGAGCGACTGGAAGACCTAGCCGACGACCTGATGGTGGAATTGGTGCTGGACGCGTCCTGAAGTTGTTCAGGAAAGCCGGGGACGGGCCTGTGGAAAAGCCTTGGGTGAAACCCTGAAGCCCAGGCGCCGCGAGGCTTGGAGGTCGTAGCGCGTTTTTTGACCAGCTGCGTTGCGGTTATTCCCAAACCAGGTGGACCAGCCTGTGGGTATTCTGTGTGGATAAGCTTGCAGGCCTCTAGCCATGGGCGATACAAGGGCTTGATCGTTTTCTGAGCAGCCTCTCTTGTGCTTTTGCTTGTGGATTAACCTTCACCGCTATCTTTGGCCCTGTGCACAAATAACGTGGAGCAGTCTGTGGGTAAGCCGGGGAAGAATTCATGCAGGCCTTTATCCATCGGTAGTCCAGGTGTCCGTACGTTTTTTGATCGATGCCTTTTCCGGTTCATCCACAGTTGCTCACAAAAGCCTTGGGCAGCTTTGTGGATAAGCCTTGTGTATATCGCTGTAACCATTGGTAAGACTGGCGCGCAGCGGTATGCTCAAAGTCTGATCAAGCGCTTTGCGGGGCCACTTCCGAAGAGTTATCCACGTGCCTGCGGAGAGGAGAAGGCAGGTCTATGCACAAAGTGCGTGCATGATCCTGTGGAAAAGCCTGGGGTGGAACGCTGAGCGTCAGTATTGGCGGGGGATAGGAAGGAGTGCGTGTTTTTTCGCCAGGCTTGCGGCGTTCCGCAAGCCTGGGGATAACGTCAGCCCGGCGGCGGGAGGCGGCGCAGGCTGCGCCAGGCGTCGAAGCTGTAGACGGCCAGGGCGAGCCAGATGAAAGCGAACGCGGTCAGGCGGCTGGAGTCCAGGTGCTCGCCGAACAGCAGGATCGCCTGTAGCAGGACCAGCGTCGGCGCCAGGTATTGCAGGAAGCCCAGGGTGGCGTAGGGCAGGTGCCTTGCCGCAGCGTTGAAGCAGACCAGCGGAACCAGCGTCACCGGGCCCGCGGCGACCACCCACAGGGCTTCCGGGGTGCTCCAGAAAGCCGTTTCGCTGGTCGGCCCGTCGGCGAACAACAGCAACCAGACCAGCGCCAGTGGCAGCAGCAGCCAGGTTTCCACCACCAGTCCGGGCAGCGCGGCGACCGGCGCCTTTTTGCGGATCAGGCCGTAGAAGCCGAAGGTCAGGGCCAGCACCAGCGACACCCAGGGCAGGCTGCCGAGTTGCCAGACCTGCTGCGCCACGCCCAGCGAAGCCAGGGCCACCGCCAGCCATTGCAGGGGACGCAGGCGTTCCTTGAGGAGCAACATGCCGAGCATCACGTTGATCAGCGGATTGATGTAGTAGCCCAGGCTGGCTTCCAGCATGTGGCCGTTGTTCACCGCCCAGACATAGGTCATCCAGTTGCTGGCGATCAGCAGTCCGCTGGCGGCCAGCACGACGAAGCGCTGCGGATTCTGGCGCAGCTCGCGCCACCAGCCCGGGTGTTTCCAGAACAGCAGCAGGACGGCGCCGAACAGGGCCGACCAGACCGCGCGCTGGACGATGATTTCCACCGCGGGGATGCGTTCGAGCAGTTTGAAGTAGAGCGGGAACAGTCCCCAGATCACATAAGCCGTCAGGCCGAGGACATAGCCCCGACGGAGGTTGGCGGTCGCCATGGAGAATCCTTGAAACGTCAGGCAGGTAAGAATGGCCGTGCACGGTATGCACGCGCGGATGACCTGTGAATTCTAGTAGGGGGGTGGCGGGCTTGTCTGCGCACAGTTCCCGCGGAAAAGCACCGGCACACTTGCCTTTCGTTCGACTGCCCCTGGTAAGCCAGGGCGGACAGCGCTGCGCGCCATTCGCCCTGTCCGCAGGAGGCTCAGAACAGCCGCAGCGGTTCCTCGTCCAGCGCCGCCAGTTGTTCGCGCAGCACCAGCACCTGCTCGCCCCAGTAACGTTCGCTGCCGAACCAGGGGAAGCTCGGCGGGAACGCCGGGTCGTCCCAGCGCCGCGCGAGCCAGGCGCTGTAATGCATCAGGCGGAGGCTGCGCAGGCCTTCGAGCAGCGGTAGCTGGCGCGGGTCGAAGTCGTGGAACTCGTTGTAGCCGTCGACCAGTTCGGCAATCTGCGCCAGGCGTTCGTGGCGCTCGCCGGCGAGCATCATCCACAGGTCCTGGAGGGCCGGGCCCATGCGGCAGTCGTCGAGGTCGACCATGTGGTAGACCTCGTCGCGGCACAGCAGGTTGCCCGGATGGCAGTCGCCGTGCAGGCGGATCGGTTGGTAGGGCACCTCGGCGAACAGGGCGTCGAGGCGTTTCAGCAGGTCGCGGGCGACCGACTCGTAGGCCGGCAGCAGGCTCCTGGGGATGAAATTGCCTGCCAGCAGGGTTGTCAGCGAGGCGTGGCCGAAGTTATCCACAGCGAGCGCCTCGCGGTGCTCGAACGGCCGCGTGGCGCCGACCGCGTGCAGGCGGCCGAGCAACTGGCCGAGGCGGTAGAGCTGGTCGAGATTGCCCGGCTCGGGCGCGCGCCCGCCGCGCCGGGGGAACAGGGCGAAGCGGAAGCCGGAGAATGCGAACAGGCTTTCGCCGTCGCGCGATAGCGGCGCCACCACCGGCACCTCGCATTCCGCCAGCTCGGCGGCGAAGGCGTGCTCCTCGCGGATCGCCGCGTCGCTCCAGCGGCCTGGTCGGTAGAACTTGGCGATCAGCGGCTCGCCATCCTCGATGCCGACCTGGTACACGCGGTTTTCGTAGCTGTTGAGCGCCAGCACCCGTGCGTCGCTGAGATAGCCGAGGCTTTCCACGGCATCCAGGACGAGGTCGGGGGTCAGTTGGTCGAAGGGATGGGACATGACGGGGCATCCAAGGCTCGAAAGACCCCTAGTGTACGCAAGCCGGCGCGGGCCGGCAGGTTCACAGCGGCGTGCCGAGCAGGACCTGGGCCGGATCGAAGGAGGCGATCACCTTCTGGCCCTTCTTCAGCCCCAGGCTGGCCAGGCGTTCGCCGGACAACAGCGCGCAGAGGGTAAGACCGCTGCCCAGGGCGATGCGCACCTCGCTGGGACCGGCCTTGGCCGCGAGGATTTCCTCCAGGGTGCCTTGCAACTGGTTCGGCTGGTCCTCGCGCGTTTCCAGCCCGACGTCCAGCCAGCCGGCCTTGATCAGCGCCAGTACCGGGCGGCCGCGACCGAGTTCGAGTTGCTCGGTGCTGGCGCGGGTAATCAGCGCCTCGATGCGTTGCTGGCCTGGCAGCTCGATGGCGATGCGGTCGTGGAAGCCTTCGCCGTGGATCGACAGGACCCGTCCGTGCAATTGGTTGCGTGCGCTGGTGCGGAGCATCAGGCGGCCGATCAGGTTTAGGTCCTCGGCGTCTTCCGCGGCCTGCAACACCTGCGTTTGCAAGGCTTCCAGGCGCCGGTAGAGAGCCAGCAGGCGTTCGCCCTCGGCGGTCAGCCGGGCGCCGCCGCCGCCCTTGCCGCCGACGCTACGCTCGACCAGCGGGCGGTCGGCCAGGTTGTTCAGTTCGTCGATGGCGTCCCAGGCGCCCTTGTAGCTGATGCCCACGGCCTTCGCCGCACGGGTGATGGAGCCCAGTTCGGCGATCTGCGCGAGCAGGGCGATGCGTTGTGGGCGACGGGTGACGTGCTGGGCGAGAGTGGAGAGTGCGGACATGGAGGCTTCGCTATGAGCGGACGTATACGGCGAAGGCTCCAACAGCCATGGGCAAAACGCAAGGGCGTCACTCGGCGGCCTGGTAGAGACCGTAGCCGGCGGCGGCGCCGGCCAGGTCCCAGGCGAGGTCCTTCCAGCTCCAGCCGCTGCCGGCGGAGCGGCTGTCGCAGAGCTCCTTGCCGATGCCGAAGGCGAGCGAGAAGCTCAGGCCGAAGCGTGCCTGGCGAGCGCCGCGCAGGCCTCGGTCGTGGGCCATCTGCATGCCCGCCGCGGCAAGGGCCGCGGAACTGGCGAAATGCAGGGCCTTGTCTTCGCCCAGCCAGTCGTCTTCGGCGAAATGGCTGCAACCGCCGAGCGACAGGCAGGCCGCGACCAGCAGTGCACGCATGGATCCTCTCCCGTATCGGTTGCGCGGCAGTTTAGCCCAGCTCAGCCGGGCTTCGGCGTGCGCGCCAGGCAGTAGACGTCGACCCGCGCGGCGCCCGCCCGGCACAACAGGCGGGAAAGGCGCTCGGCGGTGGCTCCGGTGGTGAGCACATCGTCCACCAGTGCCAGGTGCAGCCCGCGAACATCGCGGGCGGGCGCCAGGGCGAAGGCGTGGCGCAGGTTGCGCCGCCGCACCGTCGCGTCCAGCCCCTGCTGGGCCGGAGTATCCAGCACTCGCCGCAGGCTGTGCGGATCGCAGCGCAGGTCCAGCTCGCCAGCCAGTCGCTCGGCGAGCTGTTGCGCCTGGTTGAAGCCGCGACGACGTTCGCGCCGTGGCGCCAGCGGGACCGGCAGCAGGCGTGCCGGGCGTGGCAGGCCTTCGGCGTAGCGTTGCCGCAGGTATTCCGCCAGCAGCTCGCCGAGCAGCCGCCCCAACGGCCAGGCCGTCTGGTGCTTGAAGCGGTTGATCAGGCTGTCGAGCGGAAAGGCGTAGCGCCAGGGCGCTATCGCCTGTTCATAGGCCGGCGGGCGGCGCAGGCACTCGCCGCACACCTGGCCGTCCAGCGGCAGGGGCAGGGCGCAGCGCCGGCACTGCTGGCGCGACCATGGCAGGTCGGCGGCACAGGCGCGGCACAGCGGGCGGGGCGGCTGGTCGCTGCGGGCGGCGCAGAGCAGGCAGGCCGGCGGCGGCAAAAGCCAGTGTGTGAGAGGACGAAGCGGGAACGACATGGCGGGATTTCCTGGCGGATGTCGCACCATGCAACCGCAGGCGCGCGGCGCCGACCAGCGGTTGCCAGCGGGTTCGGAACTCGCCTGTGGATAACCGAAACGATCCTTCGCTCCTTGCGGAAACGGCCGACGCGTGGATCAGTGGATGAGCCAGCTCATGACGATCAGGCCGAGCACCGTCCAGACCACCCCGCCGACTATCGAGCGGCGCATGAAGGCGCGTATGCCGCTGTAGAGCAGCAACAGGCCGAGCACCAGGAAGACGAAGCTGAACAGCGATGCGTCCATGCCGATGGCCCTGGCCAGGCCGTGGAGGAAGTCGTCCATGGCGCCCCAGATGCCGCCCAGCAGGCCGGAGAGCAGGTCCACCACGAAGCGGATCGCCCTGCCCAGCATCTCGCCCAGTCCGTCGAAAAAGCCTTCTGTACCCATGAGTGTCCTGTCCTGAGTGTTCCCAGCGTTGGATCAGAGATTAGCCGCCGGGTTCAGCGCCGGCTGCTGCTTTGCTGCGGAGCGAGGAACGACTGGCGGAAGTATTCGCGGAACGCGCGCATCCCGGCGCTCGCCTCGGTGTCGCGGCGCCAGGCCAGGCCGACGCTCATCGACGGCACCGGGTCGACCAGCGATAGCGTCTCGATGCGTTTGCCTTCCAGCGACCAGGGCCGGTACACCAGGTCGGAGAGGATGGCCACGCCGGAGCCGTTGGCGACCATGCTGCGCACCGCTTCCACCGAACTGGTATGGAGGATCACCTGTGGCCGGTGTCCGCTCTGTTGCCAGTAGCGCAGCGCGCTCTGCCCGGCCTCGTCGACGGTGAGCATGATGTAGGGCTCGCCGGCCACGTCGGCAAGGCCCAGGTCGGCCTTCTCGCCCAGCGGATGGCGGCTGGGCAGCCACAACCGGCGCTCGGAGTTGAACAGGGTTTCGGCGGCGATCCCGGGCTCGGTGAGATTGCCGGTGAGCAGCACGGCGATGTCGTAGCGACCATCGAGGAGGCCGCGCTCGATGCTGGCGCGCTCGTCCTCGAACAGTTGCAGCTCCAGTTCCGGGTACCACTGCGCCAGGCGTTGCAGGTGGTGGGGGAGGAAATAGCCCATCACGGTATAGCTGGCGGCGACCTTGAGGGTGCCTTCGACCCGGGTGTCCGGTTGCGGGCTGTTGAGCGCGTCGTCGACGCTGCGCTGGATCGAATAGGCATGGTTGAGGAAGTGCCGGCCGCTGTCGGTCAGGTTCATGCCCTGGGCCGTGCGGGTGAACAGGGCGACGCCGAGCATGCCCTCCAGTTCCTGGATCGCGCTGGTCACCGCCGACTGCGAGATGTTCAGGTGGATGGCGGCCTGGGATATCTGGCCGAACTCGGCGGTGGCGATGAAGTAGCGAACCTGGCGGAGGGTCAGGGCCATGGGGAGCATCCGGAGGAGGTATCTGTTTTTCAGAAACCAGTCTATCGAATAATAAATCTACCCAATACCTTTTCCGGCTTTTACCGTGGCTCCATCCAACAACAAGACAGATGAGGCCAGCGGGCAATGACTGAAGTCGACCTCAATTCCGACATGGGCGAAGGCTTCGGCCCATGGACCATCGGCGATGGCGTGGACGCGGCGATCATGCCGCTGATCAGCAGCGCCAACATCGCCACCGGTTTCCACGCCGGCGACCCGAGCAGCATGCGCCGCACCGTGGAGATGGCCGCCGAGTATGGCGTGGCCATCGGCGCCCATCCGGGCTTCCGCGACCTGGTCGGCTTCGGTCGCCGGCACATTGCCGCGCCGGCCATCGAACTGGTCAACGACATGCTCTACCAGCTTGGCGCACTGCGCGAATTCGCCCGGCTGCAGGGCCTGTCGCTGCAACACGTCAAGCCCCACGGCGCGCTCTACATGCACCTGGCGCGGGACGAGGTCGCCGCGCGCCTGTTCGTCGAGACCCTGCAACGCCTGGAACCGGAACTGCTGCTCTATTGCATGCCCGGTTCGGCCACCTGGCGCATCGGCCGGGAACTGGGCCAGCCGCTGGTGCGCGAGTTCTACGCCGACCGCGACTACGACCGCAGCGGCTCCATCGTCTTCACCCGGCGGGTCGCCGCCCTCGATCCGCAGCAGGTCGCCGACAAGGTCCTGCGCGCCTGCCGCGAGGGCAAGGTGCGCACTGTCGAGGGCGAGGACCTCGACATCGCCTTCGACTCGGTGTGCATCCACAGCGATACCCCCGGTGCCCTGGAGCTGGTCGCCAGCACCCGTGCGCGCCTGGAGGGTGCCGGCATCCGCATCAAGGCGCCGCGTTGAGCGCCGCTCGCCTCGGCGAGCCTCGCGACAAGCTTTTCTGCCATTTCCTACAACGTTCGAATAATGAGGATTCGTCATGGCCGAACATAACGTGCAGTCCCCCCTGCCCGGCACCTTCTATCGCAAGGCCAGCCCCGACGCGCCGCCCTACGCGGAGGTCGGGCAGGCGGTCGAGGCCGGCAGCGTGATCGGGCTGATCGAGGTGATGAAGCAGTTTTCCGAAGTGCAGGCCGGGCAGGCCGGCATACTCCAGGCGTTCCACGTGGAAGATGGCGAGGCCATCGAGCCGGGCCAGGTGCTGGCGGTGATCGCCAGCGCTACCTGAGGAGGACGCCATGCACAAGCGACTGAACAAGCTGCTGGTGGCCAATCGCGGCGAGATCGCCGTGCGCATCATCCGCGCCGCGCAGGCGCTGGGCATTCCCACGGTAGCGGTGTGCAGCGAGGCGGATCGCGATTCGCTGGCCGCGCGGCTGGCCGATGAGGTACGCCTGATCGGCCCTGCGCGGGCCGACCGGAGCTACCTGGATAGCGAGGCGATTCTCGTGGCGGCGCGGGAAACCGGTGCCGACTCGATCCATCCCGGCTACGGTTTCCTCTCCGAGAACCCCGCCTTCGCCGAAGCGGTGCAGGCGGCCGGCCTGGTCTTCGTCGGTCCGGATGCGCAAACCATCCGCCGCATGGGCGACAAGGCCGAGGCGCGGCGTACCGCGATGGCCGCCGGGGTGCCGGTGGTGCCGGGCTCGCCCGGCGAGCTGGACGACCTCGACGCGGCGCTGGCCTGCGCCGAAGAGGTCGGCTATCCGCTGCTGGTCAAGGCCTCCGCCGGCGGCGGCGGACGTGGCATCCGTATCGCCCACGACGCCGACGAACTGCGTCGGGAATTCCCCATCGCCCAGCGCGAGGCGCAGGCCGCCTTCGGTTCTCCGGCGGTGTACCTGGAGCGCTTCATCCGCCAGGCGCGGCACATCGAGGTGCAGATCCTCGGCGATGGCGAGCGCGCGGTGCATCTGTTCGAGCGCGAATGCTCGCTGCAGCGGCGGCGCCAGAAGGTCTTCGAGGAGGCTCCTTCGGCGGCTCTGGACGGCGCGCAGCGCCAGGCCCTCTGCGAGAGCGCGGTGCGCCTGGCGCAGAGTCTCGGCTATCGTGGCGCGGGCACTCTGGAATACCTGTTCGACGCGCACAGCGGCGAGTTCTTCTTCATCGAGATGAACACCCGTATCCAGGTCGAGCATCCGGTCAGCGAGATGGTCACCGGCATCGACCTGGTCCAGGCCATGCTGCGCATCGCCGCCGGCGAGGCGCTGCCCTGGCTCCAGGAGGAGATTCGCCTGAACGGCGCGGCGCTGGAGATGCGGATCAACGCCGAAGACCCGGCGCGCAATTTCTTCCCCAGCCCCGGCACCGTGGAGCGCCTGGAATGGCCGCAGGGCGAGGGCGTGCGAGTGGACAGTCACCTGTATCCCGGCTACCGGGTGCCGCCGTACTACGATTCGTTGCTGGCCAAGCTGATCGTCCATGGTCGCGACCGCGACGAAGCGTTCGCCCGCGCGCGCCAGGCACTGGAGCGCACCGTGCTGGCCGGCATGGCCACCACCCTGCCGCTGCACCGCTGGCTGCTCGCCGATGCGCGGGTACAGGCCGCGCAGTTCGATACCGGTACCCTGGAAACCTGGCTCGCCGAGCGGGCCGCCGCCGCGCAGGAGGTTTGAGATGCACGCCAACATCCGCTACAGCTTCGGCGGCGATGAGCACCTGTTCGCCGAGGTCGCCGAGTCCATGTCGCTGGAAGCCTTCTTCCGTGGCATGGCGATCACTCGCGCCATCGAGGCCCTGCAATTGCCCGGGGTGCTCGACGTATGCCTGGCCAACGCCTCGTTCCAGGTCCGCTTCGACCCTGACCGGCTGGCCCCGCAGGCGCTGCTGGAGACGGTGCGCGGTCTGGAAGCCGAGGCGGTCGCCGCGCGCAGCATCGAGACGCGTATCGTCGAAGTGCCGGTGTTGTACAACGATCCCTGGACCCACGAGACCCTGATGCGATTCCGCGACCGTCACCAGGACCCGGACTCCACCGACCTCGAGTACGCCGCGCGGATCAACGGCTACGCCGACGTGCAGGCGTTCATCCGGGCGCACAGCGGCACGCCGTGGTTCGTCTCGATGGTCGGTTTCGTCGCCGGCCTGCCGTTCATGTACCAGATGGTCGAGCGCGAGCGGCAGTTGCAGGTGCCCAAGTACCTGCGTCCGCGCATCGACACGCCGAAGCTGACCCTCGGCCACGGCGGTTGCTTCGGCTGCATCTATTCGGTGCGCGGTGCCGGCGGCTACCAGATGTTCGGCGTGACTCCGGCGCCGATCTTCGATCCCCGCCAGGGCCTGGCCTATCTCGAGGAGTCGATGGTGTTCTTCCGCGCTGGCGACATCGTCCAGTTCCGCCCCATCGAGCGGACCGAATACGAACGCATGGCGGCCGAAGTCGAAGCGGGCACATTCGACCTGCGCATCCGCCCGGTGAGTTTCGATCTCGACGCGTTCCTCGCCGATCCGCGAGGCTGCACGCAACGTCTGCAGGAGGTGCTGTATGTCGATTAAGGTGCTCAAGCCCGGCCTCGCCAGCTCGGTGCAGGATGGTGGGCGGGAAGGTTATTACCACCTGGGCATCCCGCCCTCCGGCGCGCTCGACCAGTACGCGCTGCGCGTGGCCAACCGCCTGGTGGGCAATCCCGCCGAGGCGGCGGTGCTGGAGTTCGCCCTGATGGGGCCGCAGCTGGAATTCCAGCACGATGCCCTGGTGGCGATCAGCGGCGCGCGCATGCAGCCGCGCCTGGATGGCCAGGAGATGCCGCTGGACGCCTCGTTCCGCGTGTGTGCCGGCCAGGTCCTGGAGTTCGGCTATCCGTTGGCCGGCGCGCGTGGCTACCTGGCGGTGGCGGGTGGCATCGACGTGCCGCCGGTGCTCGGCAGCCGTTCCACCTACGGCCTGGGCGGCATTGGCGGTTGCCAGGGACGGCGCCTGCAAGCCGGCGACCTACTGCCGCTGGGCACGCCGTCGGCGCAGGCGCGCGAAGGCCTGGCGCTACCGCCGTCGCTGGGGATGGCGCTGGAGAAGGAGGTGACCCTGCGCGTGGTCCCGGGCCTGTATCACCATCGGCTCAGTGCCGAGGCCGCCGAGCGCTTCTTTGCCGACACCTGGACGGTGGGCTCGGAGGCCGACCGTACCGGCTATCGCTTCAAGGGCGGCCAGCCGCTGGTCTTCGCGCCGCGCGAGCAGCCGTTCGGCGCCGGTTCGGACCCATCGAACATCGTCGACGCCTGCTATCCGATCGGCTCGATCCAGGTGCCGGGCGGGCTGGAACCCATCGTCCTGCACCGCGACGCGGTGTCCGGCGGCGGCTACGCGATGATCGGCACGGTGATCAGCGCCGACCTCGACCTGATCGGCCAGTTGCAGCCGAACAACAAGGCGCGTTTCGTCGCCATCACCCTGGAGCAGGCGCTGCAGGCGCGCGCGCAATATCGCCAGCGCCTGCGGCGGCTGGAGCTGCTGGGGCAGGGCTAGGAGGAAGGCCCGGCGGAAACGCCGGGCCTTTTTGATTGTATTGATAATGATCAGTTGTCGACCTGTGACTTTGTCACGGTTGACAGCGACTCATGCTTACTTATCATGCCTCGAAAGCCTGAATCGCCATGCCCGTGCCATGGCGTCACCGAATAACGAGGCGCCACCAAGCGTCGAAGGAATCTCCCCCATGAGCGCATCCGCAGCCGTCGCCACCCGTCACGACTGGTCCCTCGCCGAAGTCCGTGCCCTGTTCGAGCAGCCGTTCAACGACCTGCTGTTCCAGGCGCAGACGGTGCATCGTGCGTACTTCGACCCGAACCGCGTGCAGGTCTCGACGCTGCTGTCGATCAAGACCGGCGCCTGTCCCGAGGACTGCAAGTACTGCCCGCAGTCCGGCCACTACAACACCGGCCTGGACAAGGAAAAGCTGATGGAGGTACAGAAGGTCCTCGAGGCGGCGGCCGAGGCCAAGGCCATCGGTTCGACCCGCTTCTGCATGGGCGCTGCCTGGAAGCACCCGTCGGCCAAGGACATGCCCTACGTCCTGGAGATGGTCAAGGGCGTGAAGAAGCTCGGCCTGGAGACCTGCATGACCCTCGGCCGCCTGACCCAGGAACAGACCCAGGCGCTGGCGGACGCCGGCCTCGACTACTACAACCACAACCTGGATACCTCGCCGGAGTTCTACGGCAACATCATCACCACCCGGACCTACAGCGAGCGCCTGCAGACCCTGGCCTACGTGCGCGAGGCGGGGATGAAGATCTGCTCCGGCGGCATCCTCGGCATGGGCGAGTCGGTGGACGACCGCGCCGGCCTGCTGATCCAGCTGGCCAACCTGCCGGAGCACCCCGAGTCGGTGCCGATCAACATGCTGGTGAAGGTCAAGGGCACGCCGCTGGCGGAAGAGAAGGACGTCGATCCCTTCGACTTCATCCGCACCCTGGCGGTGGCCCGGATCATGATGCCGAAGTCCCACGTGCGCCTGTCCGCCGGCCGCGAGCAGATGAACGAGCAGATGCAGGCGCTGGCCTTCATGGCCGGGGCCAACTCGATCTTCTACGGCGAAAAGCTGCTGACCACGAAGAACCCGCAGGCCGAAAAGGACATGCGGTTGTTCGCCCGTCTCGGCATCAAGCCGGAAGAGCGCGAAGAGCACGCCGACGAAGTGCACCAGGCCGCCATCGAGCAGGCGTTGGTGGAACAACGCGAATCGAAGCTGTTCTATAACGCCGCTTCCGCCTGACCATACGGGAAGGGAGGGCGCCGCCGTCCCTTCGTTGCAGCCGCTGATGTCGGCCCTGCGTGGACGGGTGCGCCTGCGTCCGTCCAGCAACACGAGCGACCTGCCATGTCCTTCGATCTCGCTTCCCGCCTCGCCAGCCGGCGCGCGGACGACCTCTACCGCCAGCGGCCGCTGCTGGAGTCGGCCCAAGGCCCGGACGTCGTGGTCGACGGCCAGCCGCTGCTGGCCTTCTGTTCCAACGACTACCTCGGCCTGGCCAACCATCCCGAGGTGATCGCCGCGCTGCGCGCCGGCGCCGAGCGCTGGGGGGTGGGCGGTGGCGCCTCGCACCTGGTGGTCGGCCACAGCGGTCCGCACCACGAACTGGAGCTGGCTCTCGCCGAATTCACCGGGCGGCCGCGCGCGCTGCTGTTCTCCACCGGCTACATGGCCAACCTCGGCGCGGTGACCGCGCTGGTCGGCAAGGGCGACACGGTGCTGGAGGACCGCCTCAACCACGCTTCGCTGCTGGATGCCGGATTGCTCTCCGGCGCGCGTTTCTCGCGTTACCTGCACAACGACCCGGCAAGCCTCGCCGCGCGCCTGGACAAGGCCGAGGGCAATACCCTGGTGGTCACCGACGGGGTTTTCAGCATGGACGGCAATCTCGCCGACCTGCCGGCCCTGGCCGCCGTCGCGCAGGCCCGCGGCGCCTGGCTGATGGTCGACGACGCGCATGGCTTCGGCCCGCTGGGCGCCAGCGGCGGCGGGATCGTCGAACACTTCGGCCTCGGCCAGGAGCAGGTGCCGGTGCTGATCGGCACCCTCGGCAAGGGGTTCGGTACCGCCGGCGCCTTCGTAGCCGGCAGCGAGGAACTGATCGAGACCCTGATCCAGTACGCCCGGCCCTACATCTACACCACCAGCCAACCGCCAGCGGTGGCCTGCGCTACCCTGAAGAGCCTCGAGCTGCTGCGCCGTGAAAGCTGGCGGCGGCAGCACCTGGCGGCGCTGATCGCCCGTTTCCGCCATGGCGCCGAGGCGCTCGGCCTGACCCTGATGGACAGCTTCACGCCGATCCAGCCGATCCTGGTCGGCGGCAGCCGCCAGGCCGTGGCCCTGGCCGGCATGCTTCGAGCCCGTGGCATCATGGTCGGCGCGATCCGCCCGCCAACCGTGCCGGCCAACAGCGCGCGGCTGCGCGTCACGCTGTCCGCCTCGCACAGCGAAGCGCAGGTCGACCGCTTGCTCGAAGCCCTGGGCGAAAGCTGGCATCAGCTGTCGTCTAGCCTTCTGGCAGAGATCGAAGCCGAGGAGGGAGACGATGCGTGACCACCTGATCCTGTTGCCGGGCTGGGGCCTGGGCAGCGCGCCGCTGGAACCGCTGCGCGACGCGCTGCACGAACGCGAGCCGCACCTGAACGTGTTGATCGAGCCGCTGCCGTCGCTGGACGACGCCGCCGACTGGCTCGACGAACTCGACGACAACCTGCCGCGCGATAGCTGGCTGGCCGGCTGGTCGCTGGGAGGCATGCTCGCCGGCGAACTGGCGGCGCGCCGCGGCGACGATTGCCGGGGACTGCTGACCCTGGCCAGCAATCCGTGCTTCCGTGTGCGCGAGGACTGGCCGAACGCGATGCCGGCGGAAACCTTCGAGGACTTCTTCGAGGCTTTCCTGCTCGAGCCGCACCTGACCCGCAAGCGTTTCACCCTGCTGGTCAGCCAGGGTGCGCGCGACCCTCGGACCCTGGCGCGGCAACTGCAGGTGGCGCTGCCGCAGCTGGAGCGCGAGGCGCTGGTCGCCGGCCTGCAGTTGCTCGGCCAACTGGATACCCGGGCCGCCCTGGAAAACTTCCGCGGGCCGCAATTGCACCTGTTCGCCGAAGCCGATGCGCTGGTGCCGGTGGCCGCCGCCGAGGCCCTGCTCGAGTGGCTGCCGGACGTCGAGGTCTCGACCCTGGCGGCCAGCCACGGCCTGCCGCTGGAATGCCCGGACGAGGTGGCCGGCGCAATCCTGAGATTCCTTCGCGAGGGTGACGATGCCTGACGATTCCGCGCCGCTGCTGGCGCCCCATGGCGTTGCCGCGCTGCCCGACAAGCGCCAGGTCGCCGCGTCGTTTTCCCGCGCGGCGGCCAGCTACGACGCGGTCGCCGAACTCCAGCGCGGCGTCGGCGAGAGCCTGCTGTCGGCATTGCCGGAAGGCTTCTCGCCGCGCCGCTGGGTCGATCTCGGCTGCGGCACCGGTCATTTCAGCCGGGCCCTGGAACGACGCTTCGGTGCGGCCGAGGGCCTGGCCGTGGACATCGCCGAAGGCATGCTGCGGCATGCCCGCGCGCGCGGCGGCGCCAGCCATTTCATCGGCGGCGACGCCGAGAGGCTGCCGTTGCGCGACGGCAGTTGCGACCTGCTGTTCTCCAGCCTGGCCATCCAGTGGTGCGCCGACCTCCCGGCGGTCCTGGCCGAGGCGCGGCGGGTCCTGCGGCCGGGCGGCGTGCTGGCGTTCAGCAGCCTGTGCCTCGGTACCCTGGGCGAGTTGCGTGACAGTTGGCGGGTGGTGGACGGTTTCGTCCACGTCAATCGCTTCCGCGCCTTCGCCGACTACCTGCAACACGCGGCCGGCAGCGGCCTGCTGCCGCTGACCCTGCGCCACGAGGACCGGCTCCTGCATTTCCCCGACCTGCGCAGCCTGACCCACGAACTCAAGGCGCTGGGCGCGCACAACCTCAACCCCGGGCGGCCCGACGGCCTGACCGGGCGCCAGCGCATCCGCGCGCTGGTCGCCGCCTACGAGCGTTTCCGCCAGCCCGAGGGGCTGCCCGCTACCTACCGCGTCGTCTTCGGCGTGCTGCGCAAGGATTCCTGAACCATGCCGGCGTTCTTCGTCACCGGTACCGACACCGAGATCGGCAAGACCACCATCGCCGCCGGCCTGCTCCACGCGGCCCGGAGTGCCGGCCTGAGCACCGCCGCGGCGAAGCCGGTGGCCTCCGGCTGCGAGCCTACGGCGCAAGGCCTGCGCAATGGCGACGCGCTGGCGTTGCTCGGTCAGTGCTCGTTGGCGCTGGCCTACGAGCAGGTCAACCCGCTGGCCTTCGCGCCGGCCATCGCCCCGCACCTGGCGGCGCGCGAGGCTGGCGTCGAACTGAGCGCCGCACGCTTGCACGAGGCGGTGCGCGAGGTGCTGGCGCTACAGGCCGATTTCACCCTGGTGGAGGGCGCCGGCGGTTGGCGCGTGCCGTTGCAGGGCCGCGAGAACCTGTCCGACCTGGCGCGCCTGCTGGCGCTGCCGGTGGTGCTGGTGGTCGGCGTGCGCCTGGGCTGTATCAACCATGCGCTGCTCAGCGCCGAGGCGATCCTGGGCGACGGCCTGGCGCTGGCCGGCTGGGTGGCCAACCTCGTCGACCCGGCTACCTCGCGCCTGGAGGAGAACCTGGCGACCCTCGCCGAACGCCTGCCGGCGCCCTGCCTGGGTCGGGTACCGCGCCTGGAGGAAGCCACTCCCGCGGCCGTGGCCGCGCACCTCGACCTGCGGCCCCTGGGCATCGGGCTATAAACAGCGGGCCGTCGATAACCAACGGGCGGTACCCAGCGCCGGCCAAGTCTGCTTGAATAGAAGCCACTTGCTATCGCAGTGACGCGTGCGCGTCCCCAGGAGTAGAGGGTGGAAATTTCCGGCAACGCTTTCGTCAGTGGCCTCAACGCAGTGCAGTCGGGCAGCGCCCGCGTCGCCCAGGCCGGCAGCGAGATCGCCCGCAACACCGTGGAGGCCCGTTCGCCCCAGGCCGAGCAGATGGTCGAGCTGACCCGCGGCAAGCTCGAGGCGCAGAGCGGCGCCCGGGTCATCGAGGTAGCCGACGAGACCCTCGGTACCCTGATCGATACCCACGCCTGACTCCCTGGCGGCCGGCAGCGGTCGCCCCCAACTCTTTCTTTCCGACTGTCACCCGGCGGCCCCTGAAGCCTGCCGGGCGCTTCGCCATGGGCTTTACTGAGAGAGACGAAAGCGCTTTGGATGGTCGTTGCAGCCAGTGATTTCGGGCATGACCGACCGGTCGGTTCGGATGCTTGACAAGGGGTTGGCGTAAACGTATGTTTCAAACGCCTGTTTGAGAGTCGGGACGCATGAGTGCGTCCGGCAAGGCGACCGGGAGCGATCCCGCACTGCGACCGCAGACTCTGGACATCCGTCCGGTCGCCGATTAACCAGAACCCTTCGTAGAGGTTGACTGCTATGCCTGATTACAAGGCCCCCTTGCGTGATATCCGTTTCGTTCGCGACGAGCTGCTGGGCTACGAAGCGCACTACCAGAGCCTGCCGGGCGCCGAAGACGCGACTCCCGACATGGTCAACGCCATCCTCGAGGAAGGTGCGAAGTTCTGCGAACAGGTGATCGCTCCGCTGAACCGCGTCGGCGACCTGGAAGGCTGCACCTGGAGCGCCGACGGCGTGAAGACGCCGACCGGCTTCAAGGAGGCCTACCAGCAGTTCGTCGAAGGCGGCTGGCCGAGCCTGGCCCATGACGTCGAGCACGGCGGCCAGGGGCTGCCGGAATCCCTCGGCCTGGCCATCAGCGAGATGGTCGGCCAGGCCAACTGGTCCTGGGGCATGTACCCGGGCCTGTCCCACGGCGCCATGAACACCCTGCATGCCCACGGCACCGCCGAGCAGCAGGCGACCTACCTGACCAAGCTGGTCTCCGGCGAGTGGACCGGCACCATGTGCCTGACCGAGCCGCACT
>NZ_KV811295.1:141896-144783 GCF_001813025.1 Pseudomonas sp. HMSC066A08 | reverse complement strand
TGACCGAGCCGCACTGCGGCACCGACCTGGGCATGCTGCGCACCAAGGCCGAGCCGCAGGCCGACGGCAGCTACAAGGTCACCGGCACCAAGATCTTCATCTCCGCCGGCGAGCACGACATGGCCGACAACATCGTCCATATCGTCCTGGCCCGCCTGCCCGACGCCCCGCAGGGCACCAAGGGCATCTCGCTGTTCATCGTGCCGAAGTTCCTGCCCAACGCCGAAGGCAACGCCGGCGAGCGCAACGCGGTTTCCTGTGGTTCCATCGAGCACAAGATGGGCATCCACGGCAACGCCACCTGCGTGATGAACTTCGACGCCGCCACCGGCTTCCTGATCGGCCCGCCGAACAAGGGCCTGAACTGCATGTTCACCTTCATGAACACCGCTCGCCTGGGTACCGCGCTGCAAGGCCTGGCCCATGCCGAAGTCGGTTTCCAGGGCGGCATCGCCTATGCTCGCGAGCGTCTGCAGATGCGCTCGCTGACCGGTCCGAAGGCGCCCGAGAAGCCCGCCGACCCGATCATCGTGCATCCTGACGTGCGCCGCATGCTGCTGACCATGAAGGCCTTCGCCGAAGGCAATCGCGCGATGCTGTACTTCGCCGCCAAGCAGGTCGACATCGTCCAGCGCAGCCAGGACGAAGAGCAGAAGAAAGCCGCCGACTCGATGCTGGCCTTCCTCACGCCGATCGCCAAGGCGTTCATGACCGAAGTCGGCTTCGAGTCCGCCAACCACGGCGTGCAGATCTTCGGCGGCCACGGTTTCATCGCCGAGCACGGCATGGAGCAGAACGTCCGCGACAGCCGCATCTCGATGCTGTACGAAGGCACCACCGGCGTTCAGGCCCTCGACCTGCTGGGTCGCAAGGTGCTGATGACCCAGGGCGAGGCGCTGAAGGGCTTCACCAAGATCGTGCACAAGTTCTGCCAGGCCAACGAAGCCAACGAAGCCGTCAAGGAATTCGTCGCTCCGCTGGCGCAACTGAACAAGGAGTGGGGCGACCTGACCATGAAGGTCGGCATGGCCGCCATGAAGGATCGCGAGGAAGTCGGCGCCGCTTCGGTGGACTACCTGATGTACTCCGGCTACGCCTGCCTGGCCTACTTCTGGGCCGACATGGCGCGTCTGGCCGCCGAGAAGCTGGCCGCCGGTACCGGCGAGGAAGCCTTCTACAAGGCCAAGCTGCAGACCGCGCGCTTCTACTTCCAGCGCATCCTGCCGCGTACCCGCGCCCACGTCGCCGCCATGCTGTCCGGCGCCAACAACCTGATGGAGATGGCCGAGGAAGATTTCGCCCTCGGTTACTGATGGCACGGGCCGCTGGCGGCCCGCTCCCCAGGTGAGAAAGAGCCCGCCCTTCGGCGGGCTTTTTCATGCCTGCGATCTGCCGCATCCTGGCCTTCCGACCTTGGGGTTATGGCGTTGCATTCAGCGTCCGCAGCGTGATTGTAGGCGCCCGCCCGGCGCAGTAGCTTCGAGGGATTCGCGCCTGTGGGGCGCCCCTGCCGAGGAGAACAGAGATGCCGGAATACAAGGCTCCGCTGCGCGACATGCGCTTCCTGATCGATGAGGTATTCGACTTCCATGGGCGTTACCAGGCGCTCGGCGCCAGCGACGCGACCCCGGACATGGTGGCGGCGATCCTCGATGAAGGGTCGAAATTCTGCGAACAGGTTCTGGCGCCGCTGAACCGCTCCGGCGACGAAGAGGGCTGCCACTTCGACAACGGCGTGGTGACCACGCCCAAGGGCTTCAAGGAAGCCTATGCACAGTACGTCGAGGGTGGCTGGAACGGTGTCGCCAGCGATCCCGCGTACGGCGGCCAGGGCCTGCCGCACTCGCTGGGTCTGCTGCTCAGCGAGATGATCGGCGCCAGCAACGTCTCCTGGGGCATGTACCCGGGCCTGACCCGCGGCGCCATGTCGGCGATCCACGCCCACGGCAGCCAGGCGCAGAAGGACCTCTACCTGGCGCGGATGACCGCCGGCACCTGGACCGGCACCATGTGCCTGACCGAGCCGCACTGCGGCACCGACCTGGGCATCATCAAGACCCGCGCGGTGCCGAACGCCGATGGCAGCCATGCGATCAGCGGGACGAAGATCTTCATCTCCGCCGGCGAGCACGACCTGAGCGAGAACATCGTCCACCTGGTGCTGGCCAAGCTGCCCGATGCGCCGGCCGGAACCAAGGGTATCTCGCTGTTCATCGTGCCGAAGTTCCTTCCCGATGCCGAAGGCAACGTGGGCGTGCGCAACGCGGTCTCCTGTGGCTCCATCGAGCACAAGATGGGGATCAAGGCCTCGGCCACCTGCGTGATGAATTTCGATGGCGCCACCGGCTACCTGATCGGCGAGCCGAACAAGGGCCTGCACTGCATGTTCACCATGATGAACCACGCCCGCCTGGGCACCGGAATGCAGGGCCTGTGCCTTGGCGAGACCAGTTACCAGGGCGCCGTGCGCTACGCCCGGGAGCGCTTGCAGATGCGCTCGCTGACCGGGCCGAAGGCGCCGGACAAGCCGGCCGACCCGATCATCGTGCACCCCGACGTGCGGCGCATGCTGCTGACCATGAAGGCGTTCAACGAAGGCAACCGCGCGCTGGCCTACTTCACCGCCCAGTTGCTCGACACCGAGCACCTGTCGCAGGACGCCGCCGAGCGCGAGCGGGCCGCCGACCTGCTGGCCTTCCTGACGCCGATCTGCAAGGCCTTCATGACCGAGACCGGGCAAGAGGTGACCAACCTCGGCATGCAGGTCTACGGCGGCCACGGCTACATCCGCGAGTGGGGCATGGAGCAGTTGGTCCGCGATTGCCGCATCGCACAGATCTACGAAGGCACCAACGGCATCCAGGCCCTCGACCTGCTCGGCCGCAAG
>NZ_KV811295.1:0-141796 GCF_001813025.1 Pseudomonas sp. HMSC066A08 | reverse complement strand
GCATCCAGGCCCTCGACCTGCTCGGCCGCAAGGTACTGGGCAGCCAGGGCAAGCTGTTGCGCGGTTTCACCAAACGGGTCCACCAGTTGTGCCAGGCCCAGGCCGAGCATCCGCAACTGAAGGGACAGGTCGCGCAACTGGCGGCGCTGAACGCGCAGTGGGGCGAGCTGACCCAGCAGGTAGGCCTGGCGGCGATGAAGAATGCCGACGAAGTGGGCGCCGCCTCGGTGGACTACCTGATGTTCTCCGGCTACGTGACCCTGGCCTATTTCTGGTTGCGCATCGCCCTGGTGGCGCGCGAGAAGCTGGATGCCGGCAGCGGCGAGGCCGCGTTCTACGAAGCCAAGCTGGCCACCGCCGACTTCTACTTCAGTCGCCTGCTGCCGCGCAGCGCGGCGCATGCCGCGGCGATCCAGGCCGGCGCGGCGGGCCTGATGAGCCTGTCGGCGGAGCAGTTTTCGCTCTAGCGGCTGCCGGGGCAGGGGCGCGGCGCTTCTTCCCGCGGTTTCTCCCGCACCCGCCGGGCCCACCGGACTCCCGGCGATCTCGCTCGAGCCCGCGAAAAGCGGGCTTTTTCATGCCTTTCGCATAGAAGACGGATATAGACTTGCTGGTCACGACGTGACGCTACGAGTCCGAAATGTTGGTGGTGTAGACTCGGCCGCGGCACACCTTTCGTGCCTCCATTTTGTTGCCGCTGGCCCCCGGCCGGCGATCGGTACGATCGAGGATTCCCCCACATGGCTGATTACAAAGCTCCGCTGCGCGACATGCGCTTCGTCCTCAATGAGGTGTTCGAGGTCTCCCGGCTCTGGGCGCAACTGCCGGCGCTGGCCGAAGTGGTCGACGCCGAGACCGCCGCGGCGATCCTCGAAGAGGCCGGCAAGGTCACCGCCGGCACCATCGCCCCGCTGAACCGTCCGGGCGACGAGGAAGGCTGCCAGTGGGACGCTGGCGCGGTGCGCACCCCGGCCGGCTTCCCCGAGGCCTACCGGACCTACGCCGAAGGCGGCTGGGTCGGCGTCGGCGGTGATCCGGCCTACGGCGGCATGGGTATGCCCAAGGTGATCTCGGCGCAGGTCGAGGAACTGGTCAACTCGGCCAACCTGTCGTTCGGCCTGTATCCGATGCTGACCGCCGGCGCCTGCTTGGCGCTCAATGCCCATGCCAGCGACGAGCTGAAGGACAAGTACCTGCCGAACATGTACGCCGGTATCTGGGCCGGTTCCATGTGCCTGACCGAGCCGCATGCAGGCACCGACCTGGGCATCATCCGCACCAGGGCCGAGCCGCAGGCCGACGGCTCCTACAAGATCAGCGGGACCAAGATCTTCATCACCGGCGGCGAGCATGACCTGACCGAGAACATCATCCACCTGGTGCTGGCCAAGCTGCCCGACGCCCCGGCCGGGCCGAAAGGCATCTCGCTGTTCCTGGTACCGAAGGTGCTGGTCAACGCCGACGGTTCGCTGGGCGAGAAGAACAGCCTGGGTTGCGGCTCCATCGAGCACAAGATGGGGATCAAGGCCTCGGCCACCTGCGTGATGAACTTCGACGGCGCCACCGGTTGGCTGGTGGGTGAGGTCAACAAGGGCCTGGCGGCGATGTTCACCATGATGAACTACGAGCGCCTTGGCGTCGGCATCCAGGGCCTGGCCACCGGCGAGCGCTCCTACCAGAGCGCCATCGAGTATGCCCGCGAGCGTATCCAGAGCCGCGCGCCGACCGGCCCGGTGGCCAAGGACAAGGCCGCCGACCCGATCATCGTGCACCCCGACGTACGCCGCATGCTGCTCACCATGAAGGCGCTGAACGAAGGCGGCCGCGCCTTCTCCAGCTACGTCGCGATGCAACTGGACACCGCCAAGTACAGCGAAGATGCGGTCACCCGTAAGCGCGCGGAAGAGTTGGTGGCGCTGCTGACCCCGGTGGCCAAGGCATTCCTCACCGACATGGGGCTGGAAACCACCATCCATGGCCAGCAGATCTTCGGCGGCCACGGTTTCATCCGCGAATGGGGCCAGGAGCAACTGGTGCGCGACTGTCGCATCACGCAGATCTACGAAGGCACCAACGGCATCCAGGCGCTCGACCTGGTGGGACGCAAGGTGATCGGCAGCGGCGGCGCCTTCTCCCGTCATTTCACCGACGAGATCAAGGCCTTCGTCGCTGCCGCCGACGAGGCCTTGGGCGAGTTCAGCAAGCCGCTGGCGGCCGCCGTGGAGAACCTGGAAGAGCTGACTGCCTGGCTGCTCGACCGCGCCAAGGGCAACCCCAACGAGATCGGCGCGGCGTCGGTCGAATACCTGCATGTGTTCGGCTACACCGCCTACGCCTACATGTGGGCATTGATGGCGCGCACCGCGCTGGCCAAGCAGGGCGAGGACGATTTCTACGCCAGCAAGCTGGGTACCGCGCGCTTCTACTTCGCCCGCCTGCTGCCGCGCATCCATTCCCTGAGCGCCTCCGTGCGCGCCGGCAGCGAGTCGCTGTACCTGCTGGACGCCGAGCAGTTCTGAGGCCTGGCGCCTGAGACGGAAAGCCCCGCGATGCGGGGCTTTTTTCTGGGCGCCGGGGGCTCGGCGCACGGGACGGGTGGGGGGATATCCGCTTGCGGCTATCCGCCATTCCCAGGGTTTTCTCGGGGCCGTGATGGGACAGGGTGATCGGCGGATAGCGCCGTTGGCGTTATGCGCCCTACGGCTCCTCGCGCAGGGTGGGCGGTAGGGCGAATAACCGCTTGCGGTTATCCGCCATTCCCGTGGTTTTCCTCGTGCCGTGAGGGGACAGGGTTGTCGCGGTCCGTCGCGGAGGATACGGGGATATCCGTTGATGGCGTCTCGCCCGAGCCTCAGTGCGAGGTTCCCTCCGCATAGCCGATCTTGTTGCCGACGTTGTACTTGCCCGACGGCTTGTTCATCGGCAGTCGCTTCACTTCCTCCAGGCTGTGCGCGTCATAGACCACCAGCGCGCCGTCGCGGTCCCAGACGCTGAGCAGGGCGTAGCGGCCGTCGCGGGTGAACTCGACGTGGCCGGCCACCTTGCCCGGGCTGGGGCGCAGGCGATGGGCGATTTCCAGGGTCTGCTTGTCGATCAGCAGGATCTCGTCGTGTTTCTTGCCAAGGAAGGTATCGGTCCAGGCGTAGGGTGAGTCGGCATGGCTGCGCATGAAGAAGCCGGGGCCGTCGGTGACGATTTCCTTCAACGGCTTCCAGTTTTGCAGGTCGATCACCGAGATCACCCCGCGGCTGATGTTCGGCGTGGCGAACACCCAGCGCCCGTCGCGCTTCCAGTAGATGCCCGAGCCGAGGTGCGGCATGCCCGACAGCGGGATCGAGGCGACCCGCGCGCCGCTGTCCAGCTCGATCACCTCGCCGCCCCTGGCCTGCCGCGAGCTGCCCAGCAGGTAGCGGTAGTCGGGGCTGAAGGAGAAGTCGTCGAGGTAGTCGGCAACCGCCAGCCGTTTCGGCGCGACCGGCTTGCCGTCGGCATAGGGCAGCTCCCACAGCTCGTGGACGTCCTTCAGGGCGACCACGAAGCTGTGCCGCGGCGGTGCCGTGTATACCGCGCTGACCCGCGAGGCCTGGCCCTGGGCGTCGGCCGCCGGGATGACCTGCACCAGGGACAGGTCGCGGGCGTCCAGCAGCACCAGGTTGCCGGGCAGGTAGTTGCCCACCAGGACCCAGCGCCCGTCGTCGCTGACCGCCAGGTTGCGCGTGTTGAGGCCGGCGCGGACCTCGGCGACCACCTTCAGGTTGTACAGGTCGTAGAGGGTCACCCAGCCGTCGCGCGAGGCGAAGTACACCAGGCGCCCGTCCGGGGAGAACTTCGGACCGCCGTGCAGGGCGTAGCGCGAGGGGAAGCGGGCGATGGGCTCGAAGCGATCGCCGTCGAGGATGGTCACGTGGTGGTCGCCGGACTCCACCACCACGAACAGATTCAGCGGGTCGGCCTCGAAGCGGGGCCCGGACGGCAGGGTGGCGAGGGGATGCGGCTGAACCTGGCTGGCCCGGATGTCCTCGGCGCTCCACTGCGGTTCGCGCGGCGGCGCCTGGTAGAGATAGGCGACCAGGGCGTCCGCCGCGGCTGCGTCCAATTGACCGGCAAAGCCGGCCATCTGGGTTGCCGGGCGACCGTGCAGGATCACCTCGCGGGCCTGCGCCGGCTTCAGCCGCGAAAGGCTTTCCGGGAGCAGGGTCGGGCCGCTGCCGCCGAGCCGCCCGGCGCCGTGGCAGGCCTGGCAGTGCTGGCGGTAGAGCGCTTCCCCCGGCGCTTCGCCGGCCTGTGCGAGGGCGCCGAGGAGCAGGCCGAGGGCGAGGCCGATCAGGCGCATGCGACGGCCTCGCGGCTGACCGGCGAGCCGGCGCCCAGGTATGAAGGATGCGCCATCGCGCGCTCGGCGAAGAGCGCCACCACCTGGCCGACGACGATCAGCGTCGGCGACTTCAACTGGTAGCGCCGCGCCAGCGCCGGCAGCTCGGAAAGGGCGCCGCGGGTCACCTGCTGGCCCGCCTGGGTGCCCTGGCTGACCAGCGCCGCCGGGGTGTCGCCGGCGAGGCCGTGCTCGACCAGGCGCGCGGCGATCTCGGCGAGGTTGCCCAGGCCCATGTAGAACACCAGGGTCTGCTTGCCGCGTGCCAGGCCGGCCCAGTCGAGGTCGAGGCGGCCGTCGTTCTGCAGGTGGCCGGTGACGAAGGTGCAGGATTGGGCGAGGTCGCGGTGGGTCAGCGGGATGCCGGCGTAGGTACTGCAACCGGAGGCGGCGGTGACGCCGGGGACCACCTGGCAGTCGACGCCGGCTTCGAGCAGGCGCTCCAGCTCCTCGGCGCCGCGACCGAAGATGAACGGGTCGCCGCCCTTCAGGCGTACCACCCGGCGTTGCTGCCGGGCCAGGCGCACCAGCAGCTCGTTGATTTCTTCCTGCGGCAGGCTGTGGTGGCCGCAGCGCTTGCCGACGTAGATGCGCTGGCAGCTTTCCGGCAGAAGGGCGATCAGCTCGCGGGCGACCAGGCGGTCGTAGACCACCACCTCGGCCTGTTGCAGCAGGGCCCAGGCGCGCAGGGTGAGCAGGCCCGGATCGCCGGGGCCGGCGCCGACCAGGGCGACGCTGCCGGCGGGGAAGTCGACATCGAGGAGGGACGGCGGAATCACGGTAGTGTTCATGAGGCTTTCCTTAGACGGCGTGCAGCGCGATGCGCTCGAGGCCGATTTCCTGATCGCTGAGGTAGCAGCCGGGGTCTTCGCCCCAGAGTTCTCCGCCGGCCCAGGCGCGGGTGCGGGTGTTGCCGTTGCAGATGTCCAGCCAGCGGCATTGGCTGCAGCGCCCGCCCACCGGCCGCGGGCGCTGGCGCAGTTGCAGGAGCAGCGGGTCTGGGCGCTCGAACCAGAAGTCGGCGAAGCGCTGATGGCGGATGTTGCCGACGCTGTGGTGCCACCAGTAGCTGTCCGGATGCACCTCGCCGGTGTTGTCGATGTTGGCGATGCCCTCGCCCGAGGCGTTGCCGCCCCAGTCCAGCAGCAGCTCGCAGAGACGCGCCAGTTGCTGCGGGCGGCGGCGCTTGAGCCAGTCGAGGAGGAGGATCGCGTCGGCGTCGTTGTTGCCGGTGACGAAGTCGCTGTCGCGCCCCTGCCGGATGTCCTCGTCGGCCCGTTCGAAGAGCAGCGCGAGGGCCTCGCGGGTGCGCCGGTGGTGGGCGTCGAGGGCGCGGCTGCGGCGGCCGCGGCCACTGTAGTTGAGGTGCGAGAGGTAGAACTTCTGCACGTCGAGTTCGCGCATCAGGTCGAGCAGTGCCGGTAGTTGCGCGGCGTTCTCCTCGGTCAGGGTGGTGCGCATGCCGACGCGGATATCCGCCTCGCGGCACAGGCGCATGGCCGCCAGCGCGGCGTCGAAGCTGCCCTGCTTCTGGCGGAAGCGGTCGTGGGTCTCGCGCAGGCCGTCGAGGCTGATGCCGACGTAGTCGAAGCGGGCCTCGGCGACGCGCTGGATGTTGCCTTCGTCGATCAGCGTACCGTTGCTCGACAGCGCCACGAACATCCCGGCCTGGCGGGCATGGGCGGCGATCTCGAAGAGGTCCGGGTGCATCAGCGGCTCGCCGCCGGAGAGGATCAGCACGCGCACTCCGGCGGCGCGCAGGTCGTCGATGCCGCGAAGGATTCCCGCGGTCTCCAGCTCGCCACGGAAGTCGCTGTCGGCGGAGGTGGAGTAACAGTGCTTGCAGGTCAGGTTGCAGCGCCGCAGCAGGTTCCAGATCACCACCGGGGCGCGCCTGCCGCCGGTACGGCGCGGCGCCGGCGCGTCCTCGGCGAGGCTGCGCAGGTAATGGCTGATCCTCAGCATGGACGTTCCTCCTTCTGCGCCAGGCGCAGGCCGGTCTTCTTCAGGATGCGGCTGCTCACCAGCATCTCGTCGGCGCGACAGTCCTCGCCGAGCAGCAGGCGGATCTGCTGGCGGTAGCCTTCGATCTCCGCTTCGCTGCGGCCGTGGACCATGGCGAACAGGTTGTAGCGCCACTGCGGCAGATGGCGCGGGCGCCGGTAGCAATGGCTGACGAAGGACAGCCCGCCGACCAGCCGGCCGAGGCGTTCGATGCGTTCGTCGGCGACGTCCCAGACGGTCATGCCGTTGTGCCGGTAGCCAAGGCGATAGTGGTTGGGCACCGCGGCGATGCGCCGGATCACCCCGGCGTCGCGCAGGCGCTTCAGCAGCGCCAGGGTCTCCGCCTCGCTCAGCCGCAGTTGCGCGGCGATCCACGCCCAAGGGTCGGCGACCAGCGGCAGGCCGGCCTGGGTCAGTTCGATCAGGCGGCGGGCGAGCAGGGCGTCAGAGGGGGAAATGCAGGCCGACATGGTAGGTCGCCTCCTTGGGCAGGTCGAGCACCGCCAGCCCGCTCTCGCGCTCCAGCCGTGCGAGGGTCTCGGCGACCTCCGCCGGGCTGTCGCAGGCGACCACCAGCCACATGTTCAGGGCGTGCTCGCGACGGTAGTTGTGGGCGACCTGCGGCCAGCCGGCGAGCAGCGCGGCGATCTCTTCGAAACGCGCCTCCGGCACGCTCATGGCGGCCAGGGTGAAGGCACCGCCGAGGGGCTCGATGTCGAACAGCGGACCGAAGCGGGTCAGGGTGCCGTCGTCGAGCAGGTCGTCGAGGCGGCGCAGGATGTCTTCCTCGCGGCAATCCAGCTCGTCGGCGAGCAGCGCGTAGGGGTGCGGCTCCAGCGGCAGGCCGTGTTGCAGGCGGTTCAGCAGGCGCCGGTCGAACTCATCCATGGCGGCGCTCCAGGTCGGCCGGCGGCGCGGTGTAGCGGCCGCCGCACTGCTTGTAGGCGCGCAGGCTGAACAGCCAGCGGTGCGGTGCCTGGCGCAGGTCGTGGCGCTCCAGCAGAGCCTCGATCTGGCGTTCCACTTCACCGCGCTCGCGGCCGTGGATCATGCAGAACAGGTTGTATGGCCACATCGGCAGGCGACGCGGGCGGCGGTAACAGAGCGAGACGATCGACTCGTGGGCGAGGGCGCGGCCGACGGCGTCGACCTCCGCGTCGGCGATGTCCAGCACCAGCATGGCGTTGGCGGTATAGCCCAGGGCGCGGTGGTGGAGGATCACCCCGAAGCGGCGGAACAGGCCGTCTTCGTCCCAGCGGCGGACCTGTTCCAGCACTTCGTCTTCGCCGGCGCCGATGCGTTCGGCGAGCACCCGGTAGGGCCGGCTGGCCAGCGGCAGGCCCTGTTCCAGCAGGTAGCGCAGGTGTTGCCGCTGCGGCGCGGCGAGGGGTTCGACGGGGTTCATCGGCTGGCCTCCAGGGGAAACGCGAGGTCGATGCAGTAGGCTTCCTGCATCGGCAGGTCGAGGGGTTGCAGGCCGGTGTCGGCGGCGATCTCCGCCAGTACCCGGTCGAGTTGCGCGCGGTCGCCGGCGGTGAGCACGAACCACAGGTTGTAGCGGTGTTCGCGCTGGTAGTTGTGGTTGACCTCGGCGTACTGGCTGATGCGCTCGGCGACCCGTTGCAGACGCTCCTCGGGCACCGCCAGGGCAGCCAGGGTGCTGGCCCCGGCGCGTTGGTGGCGGAGCACCGGGCCGACCCGCGACAGCGCGCCGTCGGCTTCCAGGCGACGCAGCCGTTCGAGCACCTCGGCTTCGCTGCAACCCAGGGTTTCGGCCATCCGCCGATAGGGTTCCGCGCAGATCGGCAGGCCTTTCTGGTAGCGGGCGAGGAGGCGGCGGGAGAGGTCGTCCATGGTGCCTCCTAGAGTCCGATGTGCTGGGCGCGGTGGCTGAAGAAGATGCCGCTCGGGCTGCGGGCCGGAAGGCTGCCGATGCGCTCCAGGCGGTACGGGTCCCAGACCTGCAACTGGTCGGCGTCGCGCACCGAGATCCAGACCTGGTCGCCGCGCCCGCTGAATTCCATGTGCAGTACGCCGGGGCCGGGGCGCAGGGTTTCGATCACTTCGTGGGTCTCGCTGTCGATGACCTGCACCTTGTCATTGTCCGGGTAGGCGAAGTTGACCCAGATCTGCCGGTCGTCCGGTCGAGTCATGACGAACACCGGCTGGCCGGCGACGTCGATGGCATCGGTATGCTTCCAGTCGCGCGCGTCGAGCACCAGCACCTGGTGATGGCCGACCGCCGGGACGAAGGCCTGGTCGCTGGCGATGGTCCAGCCCTCCAGGTGCGGCATCTTGTACACCGGCAGCTTGCGTTGGCCGCGGCCATAATCGCCGAGTACGCGCCTGACGCCGCGCTCCGGGTGCCAGAGGTCGATCTGGGCCATGCCGTCCTCGCCGAACAGCCCGGCCATGTAGTAGCGCCCGTCGGGGCTGATGAGGGCGTCGTAGGGTTGCTTGCCGACATCGCGGAAGCGGGTCAGGCGCGGCGTGTCGCCCTGGCTGAAGTCGGCGATCCAGATCTCGCCGCTGTCGAACAGGCTGAATACGAAACGCTGCCCCGGCGCGTCGACCAGGCCGACCACCCGGGAGTTCCTGTCCTGGCCGGGGAGGCGGGTGGCGGGAATCTCGGCGACCAGCTCCAGGGTGCGGCTGTCGAACACCTTGACCCCGCCCGGCTCGTAGTTGGATACCGCGACCAGCCGACCGTCCTGGCTGATCGCTCCGCCGATGCTGTTGCCGCCCTGGATCAGGCGCTTGTCGATGCGCTGGGCCAGCAGGTCGAGCTTGGTCAGGCCGCCGTCGCGACCGAACACGTAGGCGTAGCGCTGGTCGCGGGAGAACACCAGGGAGGCGTGGGACAGGTCGCCGAGGCCTTCTACCCGCGCCAGCGAGGTCTTCGCCGTGCCGTCGAGGATCTGCACGCTGCCGTCGGCGCGTTCGATCAGCACGCCGAGGTCGCCGCTGCCGCGCAAGGGCGGCTGCTGGCTACAGCCGGCGAGCAGGGCGAGGAAAAGCGGAGCGAGGGGACGCAGGTTCATGGGGCGATCTCTCCTTCGATCAGGCGGTCCACCAGCCAGCCGGCGTCGTCTTCGCTGAGCAGGCCGGCCCAGGGGGGCATCGGGGTTTGCGGGCGGCCCATGAGCACGGTGGCGACCAGCGATTCGCGCGGCTTGCCGCGCAGGGCCTCGGGGGTCAGCGCCGGGCCGAGGCCGCCGGTCAGGCGCAGGCCGTGGCAGGAGCCGCAGTCCTGCAACAGCAGGTGACGCAACTGGGCCTGGCGACGGGCATCGGGATGCTCGTCGGCCAGGCCCGGAAGAGGACAGGCGAACGTCAGCGCGAGTGCCAGCCACAAGGCGTGGCTGGCGGCGCGCCGGAAGTCCGGAGGGGCGTTCATTTCTGCGACAGGACCCACTTCGCCAGGGTCTGCGCCTCGTCGTCGCTGACCGCGTTCGGCGGCATCGGGATCGGGCCCCAGACGCCCTGGCTGCCGTTCTTGATCCGCTGCGCGAGTTCCGCTTCGGCGCCGGCCTGGCCGGCGAACTTGGCGGCGACGTCCTTGTAGGCCGGGCCGACCATCTTGGTGTCGATGGCATGGCAGGCTACGCAGCCCTTGTTCTTGAACAGCACTTCGGGGTCTTCGGCCCAGGCGCCCTGGGCGAGCAGGGTGCCGGCGGCGAGCAGCGAAAGCAGTGCGTACGGTTTCATCACGGTTCCTCGTAGGGGGGAGCGTGCGGGGCGTGCCCCGCACGCGGGTCTCAGTACACGTCGTGCTGGGTGTTGTAGACGTTGAACTTGCCGGTCGGGGTGATCAGCCGCGGGTCCTTGACCACGGCCTTGAGCTTCAGGGTCTTGTCGTCCACCACCACCAGCGCGGAGCTGTCGTTCTTGCCGTTCCACACCGAGAACCAGACTTCATCGCCGCGCTTGTTGTACTCGGGCTGCACCACCCGCTTGGCGCCTTCGTCGAGATCGGCCCATTCGGCGATCGGCAGCACCTGGTACTTGGCGTCGAGGTTCTTCAGGTCGAACACCGCGACGCTCTGGCTGATCCTGGCGTCGGGGTTGAAGGTGGTGTCGACGTAGAGGTGCGAGGACTTCGGATGGGTCTTGATGAACAGCGAGCCGCCGCCCTGGCCCTGTAGCTCGGCGACTTTCTTCCAGGCGTACTGCGGATGGTTCTTCGGATCGGTGCCGATCAGCGAGATGCTGCCGTCGCCCAGGTGGCTGGTGCTCCACACCGGGCCGTACTTGGGATGCACGAAGTTGGCGCCCCGCCCCGGGTGCGGGGTCTTGCCGACGTCGACCAGGGCCGACAGGCGACGGTCCTTGGAGTCGATCACGGCAACCTTGTTGGAGTTGTTGGCGGCGGTCATGAAGTAGCGGTGGCTGCTGTCCCAGCCGCCGTCGTGGAGGAACGGCGCCGCGCCGATGCTGGTGATGGTGAGGTTGTCGATATCCTTGTAGTTGACCAGCAGGACCTTGCCGGTCTCCTTCACGTTGACGATGAACTCGGGGTGCTCGTGGGAGGCGATGATCGCCGCCACGCGCGGTTCCGGGTGGTAGGTCTGGGTGTCGACGGTCATGCCGCGGGTGGAGACGATCTGCTTCGGTTCCAGGGTCTCGCCGTCCATGATCGCGAACTGCGGCGGCCAGTAGGCGCCGGCGATGGTGTAGCGGTCCTCGTAGCCCTTGAACTTGGAGCTTTCCACCGAGCGCGCCTCGATGCCGATCTTGATCTCGGCGACCTTGGTCGGCTCCTTGGCCCACAGGTCGATCATGTCGATCCGCGCGTCGCGGCCGATCACCAGCAGGTAGCGGCCGGAAGCGGACATCCGCGAGATATGCACGGCGTAGCCGGTATCGATGACCTTGACGATCTTCTTGCTGTCGCCGTCGACCAGGGCGATCTGCCCGGCGTCGCGCAGGGTCACCGAGAACAGGTTGGGCAGGTCGAGGTCGTTGAGCTGTTTCTTCGGCCGGTCCTCCGGCTTCACCAGCACCTTCCACGATTCGCGCATCTCCGGCATGCCCCACTCCGGCGGTTGCGGCGGGGTGTGCTGGATGTACTTGGCCATCAGGGTGATCTGCTCCTTGCTCAGCTCGCCGGAGCTGCCCCAGTTCGGCATGCCCAGCGGGGTGCCGTAGGTGATCAGCGCTTCCAGGTATTGCTGGCCGCGTTGCTGGGTGATGTCCGGGGTCAGCGGCTTGCCGGTGGCGCCCTTGCGCAGGACGCCGTGGCAACCGGCGCAGCGTTGGAAGTAGATCTGCTTGGCCTCGTTGAACTCGCTTTCACTCATGTCGGGGGCACCGTTGGTGCGCACCACGTGAGCGGGATCGACGGCGGAAGCGGCACCCTGGTATTGCTCGGCGGCTTTCATGTCGTCCTTGGCGTGAGCGGTGGCCAGGCCCAGCAGCGTCAGCGAGGCGAGCAAGGTGCCCACCAGTGGCTTGCCAAATGGCATGGTCTATCTCCTCAGGAGCCCTGCGAGGCGCTCCCTTAGCAGTGTTTTGGGGGTGGCTGCGTCGGGAACTCCCGGGAATTCATGGCGCGAAAGGATCATAGAAAGCAGGGTCTTTACCCTTGCTTGACCGGAATCAAGATTGCGTTGCTTTGCGCTTGTGGCACCTTCCAACTGTGAATAGCGTGCGGTCCTAATCCCTAGCGCAGGAGTAGGACATGCGGGACGCGACACCCTTCTACGAGGCCACCGGCCATGAGATCGAAGTCTTCGAGCGCGCCTGGCGGCACGGCCTGCCGGTGTTGCTCAAGGGCCCCACCGGTTGCGGCAAGACCCGCTTCGTCCAGTACATGGCGCGGCGCCTGGAGCTGCCGCTGTACAGCGTCGCCTGCCACGACGACCTGGGCGCCGCCGACCTGCTCGGCCGCCATCTGATCGGCGCCGACGGTACCTGGTGGCAGGACGGCCCGCTGACCCGCGCGGTGCGCGAAGGCGGTATCTGCTACCTGGACGAAGTGGTGGAGGCGCGCCAGGACACCACGGTCGCCATCCACCCGCTGGCCGACGACCGCCGCGAGCTGTATCTGGAGCGCACCGGCGAGACGTTGCAGGCGCCGCCTTCGTTCATGCTGGTGGTGTCCTACAACCCCGGCTACCAGAACCTGCTCAAGGGCCTGAAGCCCAGCACCCGGCAGCGTTTCGTCGCGTTGCGCTTCGACTACCCGGCGGCGCAGCAGGAGGCACGCATCCTGGTCGGCGAGAGCGGTTGCGCCGAGGCCCTGGCGCAGCGCCTGGTGCAGTTGGGCCAGGCGCTGCGGCGGCTGGAGCAGCACGATCTGGAGGAAGTCGCCTCGACCCGCCTGCTGATCTTCGCCGCGCGCCTCATCGGCGACGGCATGGACCCGCGTGAGGCGTGCCGGGTGGCGCTGGCCGAAGCGCTCTCGGACGACCCGGCGACGGTGGCGGCACTGATGGACATCGTCGATCTCCATGTCGCCTGAGACCGTCGAGCGGCGCCTGCCCGGCGACCTGGCGATGTGGTTCTTCATCCTCGCCGAACTCAGCGTGTTCAGCCTGCTGCTACTGGCGTTCGCCGGCGCCCAGGCCTGGCAGCCGGAGCTGTTCCGCGCCGGCCGGGAGCAACTGGATAGCCGCTGGGGCCTGTTGCTGACCGTGGCCCTGCTCAGCTCCGGCTGGCTCGCCGCGCTGGCGGTGCATGCGGTGCGCCGCGGACGGCCGCGCCAGGCGAGCGGCTGGTTGCTGGCGGCGCTGCTGCTGGCGCTGGTCTACGTCGGCCTGAAGCTGCACGAGTACGGGCGGCTCGCCGATCTCGGCCTGGACATCGAGCACGACACTTTCTTCACCCTCTACTGGTGCCTGACCGGCTTCCATTTCCTCCACGTCCTGCTCGGCCTGCTGATCCTCGGCTGGCTGGCGCAGGCCTGCTGGCGCCGGTGTTATATGCCGCAGGCTTGCTCGGGACTGGAGTCGGGAGTGCTCTACTGGCACATGGTCGACCTGGTCTGGGTGCTGCTGTTCCCGCTGGTCTACGTCCTGCAATGAGGTGCCGATGCGAACCCTGACCCTCTGCTGGCTGGCGTTGCTGGCGCTGGCCGTGACCGGCGTGCTGCTGGGCGGCGCCGGCGAGTCTCCCTGGCTGCTGGCGGCGGTGCTGGCCTGCGCGGTGGCCAAGGGCTGGCTGATCGGCGAGCGCTTCATGGAGCTGGCCCATGCCCCGGCGCTATGGCGCCGCCTGCTGCTGGCCTGGCCGCTGCTGATGGCCCTGGCGGTGGGCGCTGCGCTGTACCTGGCGCGGCTGAATAACTGAGTAAATCGTTCGGGAATCTTGATTGCCATCAAGCGGGTTCGCCGCCGCCGCTTCCTAGAATCGCCGCACCACCCATTCCAGGAGGCCGCATGTCCGAGACCTTTACCAAAGGCATGGCCAGGAACATCTATTTCGGCGGGAGTGTGTTCTTCATCCTGCTGTTCCTGGCCCTGACCTACCACACCGAGAAGACCCTGCCCGAGCGCACCAACGAGGCCGCGATGAGCGCCGCGGTGGTGCGCGGCAAGCTGGTCTGGGAGCAGAACAACTGCGTCGGCTGCCATACCTTGCTCGGCGAGGGCGCCTACTTCGCGCCGGAGCTGGGCAACGTGGTCGGACGCCGTGGCGGCGAGGAGGGCTTCAACGCCTTCCTCCAGGCCTGGATGAAGATCCAGCCGCTGAACGTGCCGGGCCGCCGCGCCATGCCGCAGTTCCATCTCAGCGAGGGCCAGGTCGACGACCTGGCCGAGTTCCTCAAGTGGAGCTCGAAGATCGATACCAACCAATGGCCGCCGAACAAGGAGGGTTGATGATGTCGCCCAATGGCTCCCTGAAATTCGCCTCGCAGGCGGTCGCCAAACCCTATTTCGTGTTCGCCCTGGTCCTCTTCGTCGGGCAGATCCTGTTCGGCCTGATCATGGGCCTGCAGTACGTGGTCGGCGATTTCCTGTTCCCGGCGATCCCCTTCAACGTCGCGCGCATGGTGCACACCAACCTGCTGATCGTCTGGCTGCTGTTCGGCTTCATGGGCGCTGCCTACTACCTGGTGCCGGAGGAGAGCGACTGCGAGCTGTACAGCCCGAAGCTGGCCTGGATCCTGTTCTGGGTATTCGCCGCCGCCGGCGTGCTGACCATCCTCGGCTACCTGCTGGTGCCCTACGCCGGCCTGGCCAGGCTCACCGGCAACGAACTGTGGCCGACCATGGGCCGCGAGTTCCTCGAACAGCCGACCATCAGCAAGGCGGGCATCGTGATCGTCGCCCTGGGCTTCCTGTTCAACGTCGGCATGACCGTGCTGCGCGGGCGCAAGACCGCCATCGGCATGGTCCTGATGACCGGCCTGATCGGCCTCGCCCTGTTGTTCCTGTTCTCCTTCTACAACCCGGAAAACCTCACCCGCGACAAGTTCTACTGGTGGTGGGTGGTGCACCTGTGGGTGGAAGGCGTGTGGGAACTGATCATGGGTGCGATCCTCGCCTTCGTGCTGGTGAAGATCACCGGGGTCGACCGCGAGGTGATCGAGAAGTGGCTCTACGTGATCATCGCCATGGCGCTGATCAGCGGCATCATCGGCACCGGCCACCACTACTTCTGGATCGGCGTACCCGGCTACTGGCTGTGGCTCGGCTCGGTATTCTCGGCGCTGGAGCCGCTGCCGTTCTTCGCCATGGTGCTGTTCGCCTTCAACACCATCAACCGCCGCCGTCGCGACTATCCGAACCGCGCGGTCGCGCTGTGGGCCATGGGCACCACGGTGATGGCCTTCCTCGGCGCGGGAGTCTGGGGCTTCATGCATACCCTGGCGCCGGTCAACTACTACACCCACGGCACCCAGCTCACCGCCGCCCACGGCCACATGGCCTTCTATGGCGCCTACGCGATGATCGTGATGACCATCATCTCCTACGCCATGCCGCGCCTGCGCGGGATCGGCGAGGCGATGGACAACCGCTCGCAGGTCCTGGAGATGTGGGGCTTCTGGCTGATGACCGTGGCGATGGTGTTCATCACCCTGTTCCTCTCCGCGGCCGGGGTGCTGCAGGTCTGGCTGCAACGGATGCCGGCGGACGGCGCGGCGATGACCTTCATGGCCACCCAGGACCAGCTGGCGATCTTCTACTGGCTGCGCGAAGGCGCCGGGGTGGTGTTCCTCATCGGCCTGGTCGCCTACCTGCTGAGCTTCCGGCGCGGCAAGGCGGCCGCCTGAGATGGCCTTCGCCGTCGAGCTGGAGGAATGGGTCGGCGCCCACTGGCACCGCTTCATCACCCGCCATGCCAGCGGCGAGTTCGAGGCGGCGCGGGTGACCCTGGAGAGCATGCGGCGTCCGCTCGGCATGCTCTTCCGGGCGCTCGGCGGCGCACCGGGGGTAGCCCTCGAGGCGACCCCGGCGCGCCGCCTGCTGCTACGCCGCACCTGGTTGCAGCGGGTCGCCGGGACCTGCGAGCAGGCCCCGGTGTCCTGGTTCAACGGCGATAGCCTGCGCCTGCCGGAGTCCCTCGCGGTCTATCCGCAGGCCGAGCTGAACCGCGAACTGTATCGCTGGCTGGCGCTGCTGGCGGCCAGCGCCGGGCCGCTGCGGCACTGGGCGCAGGACAACCAGCGCTGGGCGCGGCAGTTGCTCGACGCCTGTCCGGCGCTGCGCCCGCGCTACGCCCGGCTGGTCGCCGCGCATCTGCGCCAGCGCCCGTCGCTGGACGATTGCTCGGCGGCAGATGCCGAACTGGAAATCGCCCTGCGCTGCGCGCTTGCCGAGCCGGGCAGCGTCGAGCGCTTCCCGCGAGTCGAGCGGGCGCCCTGGCCGGTGCCGCTGTGGCTGTATCCCGGCGAGCGCTGGACGCCTTCCGCCAGCGCGGAGGACGGCGAGGAAGCGGCCGCCGGCTCCGGCAAGCGCCAGGTCGCCCGCAGCGGAGCGCGCAAGCGTGCCGAGCGCGTCGAGGAGCGCGACAGCGAACGCAACCTGCTGCTGTTCCGCCTGGAAAGCCTGCTCAGTTGGTCGGAGCACCTGGCCCTGGACCGCTGTAGCGACGACGAGGACGACCCGGACGGCGCGCGCGTCGCCGAAGACCTCGACTACCTGTCGCTGTCGCGCCAGCGCACGCAGAAGGGCGGCGGCCTGCGCCTGGATCTCGACCTGCCGGCCGCCGACTACGACGACCTGCCGCTCGGCCCCGGGCTGAAGCTGCCCGAGTGGGACTATCGGCAGCAGCGCCTGCTGAGCGACCATGTGCTGCTGCAACCGATGCGGCCGCGCGGCGCGGCCAGCGCCGGCCTGCCGGCGCGCCTGGAGAAGACCGCGCTGCATCTGCGCCGCCAGTTCGCCTGCCTGCGCGACGGTCGCCAACGCCTGCGCCAGCAGCCGCAGGGCGACGAGATCGACCTCGATGCCTGGCTCGACTTCCAGGTCGAGCGGTGGCGCGGCGGTTCCACCCAGCCAGGCCTGTTCCTCGAACAGCGGCCGCGCCGGCGCGACCTCGCCTGCCTGTTGCTGGCAGACCTGTCGATGTCCACCGAAGCCTACCTCGACGACCAGCGGCGAGTGATCGACAGCATCGTCGACAGCCTGTTGCTGTTCGGCGAGGCGTTGCAGGCGCTGGGTGACCCCTTCGCGCTGTACGGGTTTTCCTCGGTGCGCCGGCAGCAGGTGCGCTGGCAGGTGCTGAAGGATTTCGACGAAGGCTACGGCGGCGAGGTCCGCGGTCGCGTGCTGGCGCTTTCGCCGGGCTACTACACGCGGATGGGCGCGGCGATCCGCCGGGCCAGCCAGGTGCTCGGCGGGCAGCCGCAGAAGCGTCGCCTGCTGTTGCTGTTGAGCGACGGCAAGCCCAACGACCTGGACCGCTACGAGGGCCGCTACGGCATCGAGGACACCCGCCAGGCGGTGATCGAGGCGCGTAGCCAGGGGCTGGTGCCCTTCTGCATCACCATCGACAAGGATGCGGCGGACTATCTGCCCTACCTGTTCGGCGCCGACGGCTTCGCGCTGGTCGAGCGCGCCGGGCAGTTGCCCGAGCGCCTGCTCCAGCTCTATCGGCGCCTGCGTCGCTGAGATGCTTCAGGGAACATCGCGCGGCAGCCAGAGCATCATCCCCAGGCAGAACAGCGCCAGCCCGACGCAGAACCAGGCGAAGCGCCGCTGCCGGCGACGCTGGAGCTGGCGCTGGGAAGCGCTGGGCAGCGGCATGCCGCACTGTTCGCAGGCGCTTTCCGCGCCTTCGGTTTCATGGAGGCAATACAGGCATTGGCGCATGGGCGTTCTCGCGGGCTCGACCCCGCCAGCTTGCCGGCGGACCGGCCGTGGCGCGCTTGACCGCGATCAAGCGGTGGCGCTGTTCACTCGAAGCACTCCAGGCGTTCGCGGTCGAGGATGCTGATCTCGCGGCCGTCGAGGCGGATGATGCCCTCGTCGCCGAGGCGGTGCATGATCCGCGAGAAGGTTTCCGGCTGGATCGACAGGTGCCCGGCCACCAGTTGCTTGGCCACCGGGATTTCCACCCGGCAGTTCTCCCCCGGCGCGTGGGCGGCGAGGGTCAGCAGGTAGCGCACCACGCGGTGGGTGGCGTTCTTCAGGGAAAGCGTCTCGATCTCGTCGATGCGCTGGTGCAGGCGGGTGCTGAGCTTGGCCAGCAGGGCCAGGGCCAACGGGGTGTTGTCCTGCAACTGGCGCAGGTAGGCCTTGTTGGAGAAACGGAACAGCTGGCTGGGCACCACGGCCTGGGCGGTGGCCACGTAGTTCGGGGTGTCCATGAACATCATCGCCTCGGCGAAGGTGTTGCGTTCGTGGGTCACTTCGAGAATTTTCTCCTGGCCTTCCGGGGTCAGCCGGTAGATCTTCACGCAGCCGGAAATCAGGTAGTAGAAGGCGTGCGCCGGCTCGCCCTGGCGGAACACGTAGGCGCCCTTGTCGAGGTTGATCAGGTCGCTGCTGGCGAGCAGTTCCTGGAGCTGGACGGGAGAAAGCGGTTCGAACAGGTGGTGGCTTTGCAGCAACTGCTGGTGGACGCGCTGGAATTCCATGCTGGGAAGGCTCGCGATGATGAGGGGACTGGCCACTGTAGCGGCCCCGGCGCAGATCATCTTGACGCATGGCAAGCTCCCGGCGGCTGGGGATTGCCGTCGGTCCGGCGAGCGGAACTATTACAGCGTGTAAGCCAAGGCTTACAAACGGCGGTGGTTTTGGCTGCTTTCTCCTTCTCGGGGAGATGCGTAATCTTCAAACCGTCAGGACATTGCGCAGGAAGCGCCAAAGACAATACGGAAACTCAGGGAATCCACCATGGATGGTGGCGTAGCACGGATGTCAGGATAGAGGTCTGCAAAACCCCGCCCAAAAGGCGGGGTTTTTTATTGCCCGAGGAAAACCGCGTCGCTCAGACCACGCCTTCCAGCAGCGAGCGCAGCAGCTCGACGCTGGCGTGCTGGCGTTGCGCGTCGCGGTAGACCAGGCCGACCTTCAGCGGGATGCGCGGTTCGCTGAGCGGTTTCCACAGCAGCCGCTGGTTCGAGTGCATCTGCCGTGCCTTGCCCGGTAGAACGGTGGCGAAGCGGGTCTGCGGCAGGCTGTCGAGAATCCCGCTCATGTGGTTCAGCTCCGCCTGCACCCGCGGCCGCCGGCCGATCGCGGCGAGTTGCTCCTGCCAGATCTGGCGCGCGCGGAACTCCTCGCCGAGCAGCAGCATCGGCAGCTCCGCGGCCTGGGCCAGGGAAACCTTCCTGAATTCCTTCAGCGGGTGTTCCTCGGGGATCACCAACTGCAATTCGTCCTCGTACAGCTCGACGCTGTGCAGGCCCGGCTGGCGCGGCGGCAGGAAGCCGATGCCGATGTCCAGGTTGCCGGTGAGCAGGCGCCGCTCGATGTCGATTCCCGACAGTTCGTAGATCTGCACCCGCAGGTGCGGCTGCGCGGCGTGCAGGCGTTCGACCATGTACGGCACCAGGCTGGCGTTGACCGTCTGCAGCACGCCGATCGCCAGGCTGCGCGGGGTCTGTCCGCGGAATACGCGCATCGCCTCGCGGGCCCTTTCCAATCCCTCCAGCAGCGGTACCGCATGGTTGTACAGGGTGTGGGCGGCGACGGTCGGCAGCAGGCGCTTGCCGCTGCGCTGGAACAGCGAGACGTCGAGGTTCTGCTCCAACTGGCGGATCTGCTGCGAGAGGGCCGGTTGCGACAGGGCCAGACGTTCGGCGGCGCGGCCGACGTGGCCTTCCTCGTAGAGCGCGACGAAATAGCGGAGTTGGCGAAAATCCATAAGCTGTTCTTATCGATGAAACTGGAAAATCGAAATGGAGTGGCTCCCGCGTGAGGCACTAGTCTAGCTGCATTGGCGGTACATCGGGTGGTCGCGGAGCAATGGAGCAGATAGTCGTAAACGGTGTTTTCATAGGTAAAGTCGAAGAAACCTGGGGTGGATTGGTCAGCGCGATCGACAAGCTGCCGGTCGAGCAGGAGTTCTGGCTGGGCCACGATGGCCTGCCCGGCGACGAACAGGCCGACATCCGCCACCACGGCGGCCTCGAGCGCGCTCTTCATCACTATCCCGCCGAGCACTACCGCTACTGGCGCAAGCGCCACCCGCTGAACCGATGGCAACTGCCGGCGTTCGGCGAGAACATCTCGACCTACGGCATCACCGAAGCCGAGGTCTGCATCGGCGACCAGTTCCATTGGGGCGATGCCCTGCTGGAAGTCAGCCAGCCGCGTTCGCCCTGCTATCGCCAGGGCCAGCGCTGGAATCTTCCCGAGCTGCCCGACGAATTGCAGAGCGGCGGCCGCTGCGGCTGGTTCTATCGGGTCCTGCGCAGCGGCATGGTGACTCCCGGGGACGAGCTGAAGCTGGTCCAGCGGCATTACCCCGAGCTGACCGTCGCCCGCCTGTTGCAGTGGTATTTCGGCGATCCCCTGGAGCCTCTCGGGTTGCGTCAGATGATGGCCTGCGACGCGCTCTCCCAGCGTTGGCGCAAGACAGCGGCGAAACGTCTGTCCAGCGGCGTGGTGGAAGACTGGGGGCCGCGCTTGCGCGGACCGTCGGATTACCGGGAGCATGCCTCTTGAGCGACTACCTGATCACCCTGAGCCAGTCCGGTCGGCTGTTGGCCAGCATGACGGTGAGCGCCGCGCGCTTTGCCGAGGTGCGCGAGCTGATGCGCCAGCGCTTCCCCGCCGGCGACGGCTTCGAACTGCGCATCGAAACGCGTCGGGAAAGCCGCCGGCTGCTGGAACAGGGGCCGCAGGGCGTGCGCCTGCTGGCGGTGGAGTACATGACCGAGGAACTGAAAGATGGCTGATGCGCTGGATAGCCTGCGCCTGATGCGCACCCAGGAACGGCCCGAGCAGGTGTTCGTCCGTGGCCAGGGCTCGTGGCTGTGGGACAGCGACGGACGCGCCTTCCTCGACTTCACCCAGGGCCTGGCGGTGAATTGCCTTGGGCACAGTCCCAGCGTGCTGGTCCAGGCCCTGGCCCGGCAGGCGCGGGAGCTGGTCAGCGCCGGCCCCGGCCTGCTCAACCGGCCGGTGCTGGCATTGGCGCAGCGCCTGTGCCTGGCGACCGGCAGCGACCAGGCCTACTTCCTCACCAGCGGCGCTGAGGCCAACGAAGCGGCCATCGCCCTGGCGCGCAAGTGGGGCCGCCTGCATCGCGGCGGCGCGCAACGGATCGTCAGCACCGTCAACAGCATCCATGGACGCACCCCGGGCACCCTGACGGCTTGTGGCAAGCCGGCGCAGCATGGCCTGGAGGGATTCGCCAGGGTGCCGTTCAACGACCTCGACGCCATGGCCGCGGCCATCGACGAAGAGACGGTGGCGGTGATGCTGGAGCCGGTGCAGGGCGATGCCGGGGTGATCCCGGCGACCCTCGACTACCTGCGTGGCATCGAGCGGCTGTGCCGGCAGCGTGGCGTCCTGTTGATCCTCGACGAGGTGCAGACCGGCATCGGCCGCTGCGGCGCGCTGCTGGCGGAGGAGCTGTACGGGGTACGCGCCGACATCGTTACCCTCGGCAAGGGCCTCGGCGCCGGGGTGCCGCTGTCGGCGCTGCTGGCGCGTGGCAACGCCTGCTGCTTCGAACCGGGCGACCAGCTTGGCACCCACCACGGCAACGCGTTGATGACCGCTGCCGGGCTGGCGGTACTGAATACCGTGCTGGAGCCGGGTTTCCTGGAGCAGGTGCGCGAGCAGGGCACTCACCTGCGCGATGGCCTGGCCCGTGTCGCGCGTCGCTATGGACATGGTCCGCTGCGCGGCCAGGGACTGTTCTGGGGGTTGCCGCTGATCGGCCAGCGCGCGCCGGCGGTGGTTCGCGCGGCGTTCGGCGAAGGCCTGCTGATCAACGCGCCGCAGCCGCATTGTCTGCGTTTTTCCCCGGCGCTGACGGTGAGCCGGGCCAACGTCGACGAAATGCTGCGGCGACTGGAACGGGCCCTGGCCCGGGTCGCCAACCGACACGAGGAGGTGGCCTGATGCGCGCCCTGGTATTGCAACACGTTCCCTTCGAAGGCAGCGCGCGGATCGGCGACTGGATCGGCCGCCACTGCGAGCACGAGCACGTCTGCTACCTCTACGCCGACGCCCACCTGCCTGCGCTGGACAGCTTCGACCTGCTGGTGGTGATGGGCGGGCCGATGAGCGTCCACGACGAAGCGCAATATCCCTGGCTGGTGGCGGAGAAGCGTTTGATCCGCGCGGCGCTGGATGCCGGCAAGAAGGTCCTCGGCATCTGCCTCGGCGCGCAGCTGCTGGCCCAGGCGCTGGGGGCCGCGGTGCGCCCGGGACGCCAGGCGGAGATCGGCTGGTGGCCGCTGCACAGGTACAGCCAGGCGCTGGGCTCGCCGCTGGGCGAGCGCCTGCCGGAACGGCTGATGGCGTTCCACTGGCACGGCGAGACCTTCGACCTGCCGGCCGGCAGCGTGCCGCTCTATGGTTCGGCTGCCTGCGCCAACCAGGGCTTCATCTGGAACGAGCAGGCTATCGGTCTGCAATGTCACCTGGAAAGCACCGCGGAGAGCATCGAGGCGCTGCTCGATGCCTGCCCGCAGGACCTGCAACGGGAAGGGGCGGTACAGAGCGCCGGGAGGATCCGCCAGGGTATCGCGCATTGCCGCGAGGTGGCGCCGGTGCTGTTCCTGTTGCTCGATTACCTGGCGCATCGGCCGGCGGAGATCGCACGCCGGGCCTGATCGCCAGAAAGATTCCTCTGTCCTCGCATGCGCCTCCGGACGTCGTTTTGGTCCTGTGGGGCGCTTTTTTTATTCTAGGCTGCGTGCTTTCCCAACCAGGGCTCCAGTAGCGCCAGGTCGCGACGCAGGCTTTCGGCGAACAGGTGCAGGCGGGTGGGGTTGTCCAGCTCGCCGGGCTGGATGCCGACGAAGGTGAAGGTTTCGTCGTGCTCTCGGGCGGCGACATTGATACTGACGGTGCCGTCGTAGTGCATCCGGCACTGGCAGTCGTAGCCTTCCAGCGCCTGGTTCAAGCTGCGCTGGATCTCGCCGAGATCGGGGTGCTTGTTCTTGCTCATCGCATCGCTCATGCAAGGGGATGGGGCTTTCTTCTCGTGCAGGGCGAGTCGGGTGGATGCGTCGACGACCTCGGGACCGAGGGACGGCGTAGCCTCCCGGCCGGCGCGGTGTCTGGGCTTCCCGCCCGGACATTGCTTCCTGTATCGCCAGGGTAGGGGTGCCTCCGCTATCGTTTCGCGATGCAAATGCACTAGCACCACTAGTGCAATCGTCACGCGTGCGCGGTCAGGGCGGGCGGGCATCCTTGCTGCCCCCGGAAAATCGCTCCATCCAAGAGGAACAGCATGAACGACCAGGTACTGCGTACCCAGACCGATCGCCGCCAGTTGCAGCAGATCATCGCCGGCCTTACCGAAGGGGTGATCCTGATCGAGCCGGACCAGCGCATCCTCTGGGCCAACGAGGCGGCCCTGGCGATGCACGGCGTCGATTCGCTGGAAGGCCTGGGCGCCGATACCGGCGAGTATCGCGAGCGCTTTCGCCTGCGCTACCGCAACAATCATCCGCTGCAGGAGGGTCAGTACCCGGCCGAGCGCCTGGTGGCTGGCGAGTGCTTCAGCGACGTGGTGGTGGAAGTGTTCCCCGCCGCCGACGAGGACACCCGCTGGGTGCACCGCGTGCGCGGGCTGGTGTTGACCACTCCCGAGGACAAGCCAGACTGCCTGGTGCTGATCCTCCACGACGCCACCGAGTGGGCCAGCGCCGAGCAGCGCTTCGAGAAGACCTTCAACGCCAACCCGGCGCCGGCGGTGATCTGCCGGCTCAGCGACTACCGCTACGTGAAGGTCAATGTCGGTTTCCTGGAAATGACCGGCTATGCCCGCGACCAGGTGATCGGCCGCTCGGTGTACGAGCTGGACGTACTCGACCAGGCCGAGCGCCGCGAACTGGCGGTGGAGCGTCTGGGCGCCGGCGAGACCATCCCGCAGATGGAAGCGAGCCTGCGGGTGGCGGAGGGCGGACGCAAGTGCGTGGTGGTCGCCGGGCAGCCGATAGAGGTCGGCGAGGAGGCCTGCATGCTCTTCACCTTCACCGATCTCGAACCGCGGAAGAAGGCCGAAGAGGCCCTGCGCAAGAGCGAGGAGCGCTTCGCCAAGGCCTTCCGCATGGCTCCGGTGCCGAGCCTGGTGCTGTGCGGCGACGACCTGCAGGCGCTGGACATCAACCAGGCCTTCAGCGAAACCTTCGGCTACCAGGCCGAGGAACTGCTCGGCGAGTCCACCGTCGCCTGCGGGCTGTGGCAGGACGGCGGCGCCGAGCGCCTGGGCGAGCTGCTGGCGCAGAGCGGTAGCGTGCGCAACGTCCAGCTGCGCCTGCAGCACAAGGATCGCAACGGCCTGGACTGCCTGGTCTCGGCCGAGGCGGTGAGCCTCAACGAGCAGGACTGCGTGCTGGTGGCCTTGCTGGACATCAGCGACCGGCGGCGCACCGAGATGGAGCTGGTGCACGCCATCGAGACGGTGATGCAGGACGCTTCCTGGTTCAGCCGCACCCTGATCGAAAAGCTCGCCAACGTGCGCCGCGCCAACGCGCCGGGCACCGGCGCCGAACTGGCCGACCTGACTGCGCGCGAGCGCGAGGTGTTCGACCTCATCTGCCAGGGCCTGGCGGACAAGGAGATCGCCAAGGAACTGGGCCTGGCGCCGAACACCGTGCGCAATCACGTGGCGACCATCTACGCCAAGCTCGATGTCCACAGCCGTGGCGAGGCCATCGTCTGGGCACGCGAACGCGGATTCGCACCGGAGCCGCGCAACGGAAACGGCCACGGGCGCAAGTAGAAGGGTACGAATGCACCAGTCGTCCTGGTGCATTCGTACCTGTCGTTCGCCGTCGCTGCTGCCGAAACTGGCCAAGCACGCCCGGCATGCCCCCGCCCGTGGCCGTGCACTCTTTCTCCGCGTCGCGCCGGGCGTCGTCCGGATGGCTGTTCCCCTCGCCAGGTGCGGCTTGGCGGGGGGCTTTTTGCGGCCTCCGCCACATCCCCTTGATCATTCCTTGACCGGCTTTTCACGTCCGCGCCGGCATCCTGCCGCCTGTGAAACATCCGGTTACAGCTATTGCCGTGCCGGAGCACCGGGGGAGGGCGGGACTCGCGAGCGGGTCTCTCTGGCGTCTCCGCCCGCCAGCAGCCTCATTCCGGAGCATCCCGTCCATGAACAAGCTTCCGCAGATCACCCTGGCCTTCTGGGTGATGAAAATCTGTGCCACCACCCTCGGCGAAACGGCAGGTGACCTGTTGTCGATGACCCTCGACGTCGGCTACGCCCTCAGCTCGCTGATCCTTCTCGGCGCATTCCTCGCCACCCTGCTCGCCCAGCTGCGCAGCGAACGCTACAACCCCTGGCTGTACTGGCTGGTGATTCTTTCCACCAGTACCGCCGGGACCACCGTTTCCGACTTCATGGATCGCAGCCTCGGCCTCGGCTATGCCACCGGTTCGGCAATCCTCCTGGGTCTGCTGGCGCTGGTCTTCGTCTCCTGGCGCTTGTCCGGGGAACCGCTGGCGGTGGAGCGCATCCGTTCGCGCCGGGTCGAGTTGCTGTACTGGGTGGCGATCCTTTGTTCCAACACCCTGGGCACCGCCCTCGGCGACTTCCTCGCCGACGACTCCGGCCTTGGCTTCGCCGGCGGCGCCCTGTTGATCGGAGGCCTGCTCGCCCTGGTGTCACTGGCCCACTGGTTCACGCGGATTTCCGGGGTGTTGTTGTTCTGGATCGCCTTCGTCCTGACCCGGCCGTTCGGCGCGACCCTTGGCGACGTCCTGACCAAGCCGCACGAGAAAGGCGGCTTGGATTTCGGCACGGTCGGTTCATCGCTGGTGCTGCTGAGCATCCTGGCGCTCTTCGTCGCTTATGCCGCCTATGACGGCAGTCGCAGCAGCGACCGGGTCGGCGCGACCAGCTAAGGACGGCGCCCGCTGGTCTTGTGAAAATAATCGTGCTATTTTTCATGAAAAATAAGCATGATAATTTCACGGAGGTCGCGATGTTCCTGCAATCCAACGAGCATGTCGGCACTTACTACGCCGCCGTCAATCCCGAACTGATCCAGCCGCGCGAGGCGCTGGAGGGCGACCTCGACTGCGAGGTGCTGGTGGTCGGCGCCGGTTTCAGCGGCTTGCACACCGCGCTGCGGCTGGTCGAAGGCGGACGCCAGGTATGCGTCATCGAAGCCAGCCGGATCGCCTGGGCGGCCTCCGGGCGCAACGGCGGGCAGGCGCTGCCCGGCTGGTCCAGCGACCTGCCACCGCTGGAGGCCGACCTCGGCTACGAAGGCGCACGCCGTCTCTGGGACGGCATGCTCTGGGCGGCCGGCGAGATGCGCGAGTTGCCGCAGCGACATGGCTTCGACTGCGACTACCGGGTCGGCCACCTATGGACGGCGATCCTGCCGCGCCGGGTCGGCCTGCTCTACGACTGGCAGGCCGAGGCCAACCGCCGCTGGGGCTACGAGGGGCTACGCTTCGTGGCGAAGGACGAGTTGCCCGAATGGATCGCCAGCGAGCGCTACCTTGCCGGTCTCTACGATCCCCACGCCGCACACCTGAATCCGCTCAAGCTGGCGTTCGGCCTGGCCGCTGCCATCGAGAGCGCCGGCGGGCGTATCCACGAGCGGACCCGGGCCCTGAACTATCGCGAGGAGGGCGACGGCTACCGGGTCCGTACCGAGCACGGCGAGATCCGCTGCGCGGCGCTGGTGCTGGCCTGCAACGCCTACATCGACGGGCTGGACAGCGAGCTGTCGCAACGGATGCTGCCGGTGGGCACCTATCAGGTCGCCACTGAACCGCTCGGCGAGGAACGGGCGAAGTCGCTGCTGCCGCGTAACTGCTGCGTGACCGACAACCAGTTCGTCCTCGACTACTTCCGCCTGACCCCGGACCACCGCCTGCTGTTCGGCGGCGGCTGCACCTACCTGGGCGGCATGCCCAGCGACATCCGCGCCGCCACCCGGCCCTATCTCGAAAGGGTGTTCCCGCAGTTGCGCGGGGTGGCGCTGGAATACGCCTGGGGCGGGCATATCGACTGCAGCATGCGGCGTACCCCGGACATCGGCCGGCAGGGTAACCGCTACTGGCTGCAAGGCTACTCCGGCCACGGCGTGCTGCCGAGTCTGGCGGCGGCCAGGGCGGTCAGCGACGCGTTGCTCGGCGACGACGAGACCCTGGCGCTCTATCAGCGGCTGCGCAATCCGAAGTTTCCCGGCGGCCAGCGCTTCGCCGCGCCGCTGGAAGCCCTGGGCAAAGCGTATTACCGTTTGCGCGACCTGTTCTGAGAGGGCCCGGAGCCGAGATGAGCGAAGTAGCCGACGACCTGGCGGAGATCGCCAGCCTGGTGCGCGAATTGCGCAAGCGCAAGGGCATCACCCTGCAGGCGCTGGCCGACGGCATCCGCCGTTCGGTGGGCTTCGTCTCCCAGGTCGAGCGCGGCCTGTCGCGGCCGGCGGTGGACGACCTGGTCGCCATCAGCCAGGTGCTCGGGGTGCCGGCGACCTACTTCTTCTGCTCGCCGAAGACCCAGGCCTCGCCCTGGGTGACCCGCCCGGGCGAGCGTCGGACCCTGGCCTACGCTCGTGGCGCCAGCGACAACCTGGTGTCGCCGCGTCTCGGCGGTGCCTTCTTCATGCTCGAAACCTGCCTCGAGGCGGGTGCCGACAGCGGCGAGCGCGACCTGCTGGACAGCTCGGAACAGGGCGGCTACGTGCTTGAAGGCGAGCTTACCCTGTGGCTGGAGGACGAGGAGCTGCGCCTGCAGGCCGGCGACGGCTTCCAGATTCCCAGCCATATGCGCAGCCGCTACGCCAATCGCAGCCAGGCGCCGGTCAGGGTGCTCTGGGTATACGCCTGAAGGGGCGCGCTACCCTGTCGTTTGCCGGATAGCGCCGGGTAGAGGCTGGCGTCGCCGTTGTGCGAAGAGATCCGGCATCGGCGAGAACCGTCGCCGCCCGATGAAAAAAGCCCGAGGCGCAGGCCTCGGGCTTTTCGTCACCAGCGGCCGGAGGCGCCGCCGCCGCCGCTGGAACCGCCGCCGCCGCGGAAGATGCCGCCACCGCCGCTGCCGCCTCCCCCACCTCCGCCGCGACTATTGAGGATGGCGCTGAGGATGGCCATCAGCACTTCGCCGGGAAGCAGGAACAGGGCGTAGATGAACAGCGTCGGTGCCAGCACGCCGAGACTGTCGTCCGCCGCGCGGTCGACGTTCTGCCACAGGCCCATGCTCAACAGCCAGGCCAGGCCGGCGACCGCCGCGCTGCAAAGCAGGAAGCGGCCGATGCTGCGCCGCCGCATCCACTGCAACGGCAGCAGGCGTCCGAGCAGGGCCACGGCGAGCAGGACCGCCACATAGACACCGAGGTAGACCGGGTTGCCCCAGAGCTGTCCGCTCAGGCCGCTCTTCTTCTTCGGCTCCGGCGGGGCGCTGTCATACACCTCACCCTCGTCGACCGGCGCCGGCAGGGCCCGTGGCGGCGTGGCCTCGGGAACCGCCGGCAAGGCATCGACGGGAGCGCTGGCGGTAGCACTTTCCGGGTTCTTCTCGGCATCGATCAGTTGCACCAGGCTGTCCACGCCGGCCTGGATGCCGCCATAGAAGTTGCCCTGGCGGAACTGCGGCGTGATCTGCTCGCTGATGATCCGCCCGGCCTGGACGTCGGTGATGGCCCCTTCCAGGCCGTAGCCGACCTCGATGCGCAGGGTGCGGTCGTTCTTCGCCACCAGCAGCAGGACGCCGTCGTCGACCTTCTTCTGGCCCAGCTTCCACTTCTCGAAGGTACGCACCGCGTAGTCCTCGATGGAATCGTCGCCGGTGGTCGGGACCAGCAGCACCGCGAGCTGCGCGCCGCTCTTGGCTTCCAGGGCGGCGAGCTGTTGCTCCAGGTGCTGGCGCTGGTCGCCGGAAAGGGTCGCGGTGAGGTCGGTGACCCGCGCCGTCAGCGCGGGTATCGGTGGCACATCGGCCCAGGCGACCAGGCTGGCGAGCAGCAGCCCGGCGCCCAGTAGCAGCCGGCGCATGGCTTACTGCGCCGGTTGCGGGTTGCCGAAATCGACTTTCGGCGCGGTGGAGATGGTCGCTTCGTTTTCCACGCTGAAGTTTGCCTTGGGCTTGTAGCCGAACAGCTTGGCGGTGATCACGCCGGGGAACTGGCGCAGCAGCACGTTGTATTCCTGTACCGACTTGACGTAGCGGCCGCGAGCGACGGCGATGCGGTTCTCGGTGCCTTCCAGTTGGGTCAGCAGGTCCTTGAACAGGCCGTCGGCCTTCAGTTGCGGGTAGTTCTCGGTGACTACCAGCAGGCGCGAAAGCGCCGAGCTCAGCTCGCCCTGGGCCTTCTGGAAGCGCTGCACGGCCTGCTCGTCGTCCAGTTGGTCGGCGTTCAGTTGCACGCTGCCGACCTTGGCCCGGGCCTCGGTGACCTGGGTCAGGACCGACGCCTCATGGGAGGCATAGCCCTTCACTGTGCTGACCAGGTTGGGCACCAGGTCGGCGCGCCGCTGGTACTGGTTGAGCACTTCCGACCAGGCGGCTTTCACCTGTTCGTCGCCGGCCTGCATGGCGTTGTAGCCGCAGCCGCTGAGCAGCAGGGCGAGGATGGGAAGGAGGGCATTTCTGAGGAATCGAGGCATGGTGGTACTCATCCGGGTTGAGAAAGCTCGATTGTAGACCAGCCAATGGCCAGCACGTTCCTTGTGCCGGCACGGATATCGGCGCTGTCAGGCGGTGCGGCGGCCGAATGCCAGCTTGGCCGCCAGGACCAGCAGGCAGAATACGAACAGCGCCAGCGACCAGACCGCCATGGACTGGCCGAGCAGGGTCCAGACCACTTCGCCGCACAGCCCCTCGGGCTGGAAGACCTGCGGCAGCCAGGTGTCCAGCGGTATCCATTCGGGGAAGCCCATGAACATCTTGCAGCTGCCCATGCCCTGGGCGGCCAGTTTCTCTTCCGCGACCAGCGACCAGGCGTGGTAGATCCCGCCCAGGCTGGCGGCAAGCATGCCCAGCGCGGCGATGCCGCCGGCGATCCGCGAACGCGGGGCGAGGCTGCCGACGATCCCGGCGAGCACCAGGCCGAGCACGTCCAGGCGGATGAAGATGCACAGCGAGCAGGGCGCGAAGCCGCGTACATGCTGGAGGTAGAGTACGAAAGCGAGGATCAGCAGGCCGCCGATGGCGACCGCGGGCCAGAACAAGCGATTGTCGAGGGGCTTGAGGAGAGCGCTCAAGGCAGGGATTCCTGTGTCGTTGATAAGGGAGGCCGGGCCGGCACTGTGCGGCGCTGGCCGATGGTAGTCCATCAGGATTGTCCGAAGATTAAGCCGTTTGACGTAACGATGTCTGCTGCATGTTTCTCCGCTTTCGTAGGAGCTTTCAGGGAAAAACGCCGCAACGAGGCGAGCATTTGGAGCCTCCGCCGGGATAGACTGTCTTGGTCTATACCAATAAGGCCCGTCATGCTAGCCACCAGCCTGGTGCTATGCGCCGCCGTTCTCCACGCCACCTGGAACACCCTGGTCAAGTTCAGCAGCGACCGCTTGCTGGTCGTCGCCTGCATGGACGTGGTCGGCGTGCTCTGCGCCATCCTGCTGTTGCCCTTCGTCAGCCTGCCGCCGGCCGAAGTCTGGCCCTGGCTGCTCGGCGCCACCGTCCTGCAACTGCTCTACCGGGTCCTGTTGATCGAGGCCTACAAGGTCGGCGATCTGGGCCTGGTCTATCCGCTGATGCGCGGGCTGTCGCCGCTGGTGGTGCTGGGCCTGACCCTGGCGTTCGGCGGCGAGCAGCTCAGCGGCCGGCAGATCCTCGGCATCCTGCTGATCCCCTTCGGCATGCTTTGCCTGCTCTGGGGCGGCGGCGGTTCGCGCCTGCCCTGGCGGACCCTGCCGGTGGTGCTGCTGATCGGCCTGTGCATCGGCGGCTACACCTGGAGCGACGGCAACGCCTTGAAACGCTGGCCGTTGGCGCTTGACTATCTGGTCTGGCTGACGCTGCTCTCCGGCCTGCCGTTCCCGCTGATCGCCGTTGGCGCGCGAACCCGCGCCTTCGCCCGCTTCTGGGCGCTGGAGTGGAAGCTCGGCCTGGCGGTCGGGGTCTGCGTGCTGGCCAGCTACGGCCTGGTGCTGTGGGCCATGCAGCTGGGGTCGATCGCCGAAGCGGCGGCGTTGCGCGAGACCAGCGTGCTGCTGGCGGTGCTGTTCGGCATGCGCTTCCTCAACGAGCCGTTCGGACTGCCGCGCCTGCTGGCGTGCGGCCTGGTGCTGGCCGGAATGCTGCTGATGAAGCTCTGAAGGGGCTGTGCCTTTACAGAACGAGCGGCGCCAGCTTGAGTTGCAGTTCCACAACTACAAGGAACTGCCATGACCATCGCTTTCTGGTGCGTGCTGATCGCGATCTTCCTGCCTTACGTCTGTACCTCCATCGCCAAGTTCGGCGGGGAGGGCTACGGCGGTCGGGCCAACGCCGACCCGCGGGCGTTCCTCGGTTCGCTCGAAGGCTTTCGCCGGCGTGCCAACAACGCCCAGTTGAACGCTTTCGAAGTGACCCCGGCGTTCGCCGCGGCGGTGATCATCGCCCATCTGGTCGGCAACGCTTCGCAGGCGACCCTGGATAGCCTGGCCATTGCCTGGATCACCAGTCGCCTGCTCTACGTCATCTGCTACCTCGCCGACTGGGGGCCGTTGCGCTCGCTGGTCTGGTTCGTCGGCATGCTGCTCATCGCCGCGTTCTTCGTGGTTTCCGCCTGAGCAGCCCGCTGCGGCCTATGGCCGCAGTGCGGGCGCGCGGCTCTGGATCAATCGGCGGTGGCGGCGGATAATCCGCCGCTTCCGTGATCGACCCTGAAAAAAGAGCCTTGCCATGAAGCTGAAGTCCCTGCTCGTCGTGCTGCTGGCCGGCGTCGCCCTGAGCGGCTGTCACCGTATGGATCCCAATTCGCCCGAGGCCAAGCGCCAGGCGATCTTCAAGGAAATGCTACGGACCAGCGAGGACATGGGCGGGATGCTCCGCGGACGCCTGCCCTTCGACGCGGAGAAGTTCCGCGCCGGATCGGCGAAGTTGCACCAACTGGCCGACCAGCCCTGGCAGTACTTCCCCAGTCCCAAGGCCGGCGAGGAGGGCGAGGACACCCGCGCCAAGGACGAGGTCTGGCAGCGCCAGCAGGAGTTCAAGGCCGCCACCCAGGTCTTCATCGACGCGATGAACCGTCTCCAGGACAACACCCGCCAGGCCACGCCGACCCCGGATGGCGTGCGCAAGGACTTCGCCGCGGTGGAAGACGCCTGCGAAGCCTGCCACAAGAAATTCCGCGCGCTCTGAGGCCGGACCGGGCGTTATACGCCCTGCCTGGAAGGCGCGAGGGGTAGGGCGAATGAGCGCTGGCGCTCATCCGCCGTTGCGGCAGCGCTGGGCGGCACCTGGTGTCCCGCTGCGGCGCGGATGGCGGATAACACCATGGGCGTCATACGCCTTGCGTGTGAGGCGCGAGGCGTAGGGCGGTACCTGGTGTCCTACTGCGCCTGGGCCTGTTCCAGGCCTTTCTTGGCCTCTTCCAGTTCGGCGCGGGCTTCGGCCAGCTTGGCCTTGCGTTTCTCGATCTTCTCCGGATCGCCCTTGCCCATGGCCTTGCGCAAATCCTTCTCGCGTTCGCTGACCTCGCGCTCGCTGTCGATCACTTTCTGCTTGTTCTCCCTCAGCAGGCCGGCTTCGGTGCAGTGTTCCTTGACCTCGGAGAGGGCCTTTTCCAGGCCGGCCACCTGGCCTTCGTTGGCGAACGAGCGGGCCGTTTCCAGCTTCGCCTCGATGGCGGCCTGCTTGGCGGCGCAACCGCTGAGTGGGGCGCCTTTGGCGGCGCCCGGCTGGGCGGCGGAGAGCGGCAGGGCGACGGCGAGCAGCAGCCCGGCCAGCGGCAGTGAAGGACGAATGGACATCGGTTGGCTCCTTGATCGAACGGCCGGTGCGGTTGCCGGACGACGGCTCGGCCGAGCGTCCTGGCAGGCGGATGAGGCAGGCGGCAGCCGGCGTGACAAAGGCGCAAGTGTGCCAGCAAACGGCACGGTTGTGGTTGTCCGGGAGCAAAGTACGCCGCCCCGGGGTCTCTGGAGAAGGGCCATGGTTCGGGCATCCCGGCGCAACCCGGCCTAACGTTGTCGAAGACACCGAGAACGGGAGAACCGCGATGCGTACGCTGATCCGCCTGGTTCGCACGCTTATCCTGCTGCTGGTCCTGGCGCTGCTCGCCGGCGCCTGGTGGTGGCTGCAGGACGAGGCCCTGCGCGTCCCCGCGCTGGCCGGCCACAGCGAGGACTCGAGCCTCAAGGTCGCGGGTCTGCGCCGGCATTACCTGCTCTATGTGCCGCCGGGCGTATCCGAGGGGGCGCCGTTGCTGGTGGTGCTGCACGGCTCACGGGGCGACGGCGCGCAGATGCGCCGCATCAGCGGCTACGGCTTCGACCGGCTGGCGGCGCAAGAAGGTTTCCTGGTGGCCTACCCGGACGGCTTCGAGGGCCACTGGAACGATTGCCGCAAGGCCGCCAGCTATTCGGCGCGGCTGCGTGACGTCGATGACGTGGCTTTCCTCCGCGCGCTGGTGGCGCGGCTGGCCCAGGAATACCGCGTCGATTCGCAGCGGGTATATGTCGCCGGCTACTCCAATGGCGGCCAGATGGCTTTCCGCCTGGCCGCCGAAGCGCCGGGGTTGCCGGCGGCGATCGCAGCGGTGGCGGCGAGCCTGCCGACCACGGAGAACGATGCCTGTCGGCCGGGCGAGCGGCCGACCGCGGCGTTGCTGATCAACGGCACGCGCGATCCGATCAATCCGTATCTCGGCGGCAAGGTCAGCCTGTTCGGCTTCGGCGACCGGGGCGCGGTACGCTCGACCCTGGACTCGGCACGCTGGTGGGCCGGCCTGAACGGCATCGCAGCGCCGCCGGACGTGGCGCCGCTGACCCGTCCCGGCCCGGTCTGGACCGAGCGCCAGCGCTGGCAGGAAGACGGCCATCCGCCGGTGGAGCTGCTCAGCGTGCATGGCGGCGGTCACGTGCTGGCGCAGCCGGACTATCGCTTCCCGCGGATTCTCGGCAAGAGCGACCCGGAACTGGACGCGCCAGCGGAAATCTGGCGCTTCTTCAGCCAGTTGCCGCGCTGAGGCTCAGACCTCGAAGACGAATTCCGGACGGAACCCGCCTTTCTCGTGGGGATAGCCGCCCGGATTGGCCAGCACCCGTGTCCGGCCGATGCGGTAGTCGAGGGCGTCGTGGACGTGGCCGTGCAGCCAGTAGTCGGCCTGCGCCACCAGTTCGTCGAGGTTGGAAGCGAAGGCTGGCGAGAGCGGGTTGCCGACGAACTGCGGCGGGATCGACAGCGCACTGGGCGCGTGGTGGCTGACCACCAGCGTCGGGCCATCGTGGGGCCGCGCCAGCTGTTCGGCGAGCCAGTCGCGCGAGCCCTGGTGCAGGGCGATGCTCTGCTCGGGGGTGAAGTCGCCACCGAACCAGTCGATGCAGCTGAAGTCCGGCATCGATTGCAGGGCCAGCTCATGGGCGGGCGCATAGCCATCCGCGCCATGGAGCTGGAAATCGGTCCACAGGGTGGCGCCGAGGAAGCGCGCCGGGCCGATCCGCGCTTCGTCGTTTTCCAGGAAGTGGATCTCCAGCGCCCGGGCGATATTGCGCATCGCCTGGGTCAGGTCGGTCATTTCCGAGGAGTAGAACTCATGGTTGCCGGCGACGTAGACGATCTCGCTGTCGGCGAAGGTCTCGCGGGCCCAGTGCAGGCCTTCCAGGTGGCTGTGGATATCGCCGGCCAGCACCACCACGTCGGCCTCGACCTCTGGCAGTTGGCGTCGTCCGTCGAAATGTTCGTGGTGGAGGTCGGACAGCAGGCGGATCTTCATGGCACGGCTCGGCGGTGGACGCGGCGGACCAGCATAGCTCCGCCCTCCCCGGGGTTGAAGGCCGACAACGATTGACGCAGGTCATGGCGGCGCGGGAAAACCTCGCTGGCCTCGCTAATTCCCCCATGAAGTTAAGGGACAATTAAGACTGGACGCGCAGGGTTCATTCCAGCGATTCGCGCGTTCTGTCGGGGAGTGATGCCAATGAAACTGTTATGGGGAGTTCTCGCCGCCGCGCTGGCGGCCTGGGGCCTGACGCTGGCCGTCGATCCGCCGGCGAGCCTGGACATCTGGGTGGTGCGCAAGCAGGCGATCCTGCTTACCGGGGTAGCGTCCTTCGCCCTGATGTCGTTGATCATGCTGCTGGCGGTGCGTCCGGTCTGGCTGGAGAAGCCGCTGGACGGGCTCGACCGCATGTACCGCCTGCACAAGTGGGCGGGCATCCTGGCCATCGTCCTCGGCCTGTTGCACTACCTGCTGGAGTTGGCCGGCCCCTGGCTGGCGGGTATCGTCGGCAAACCGGTGAAAGGCCCGCGGGTGGAAACCTTCCTCGACGTCTTCCGTGGCTCGGCCAAGGAGTTGGGTGAATGGTCGGCGTGGATTCTCGGCGGGATGCTGCTGATCACTCTCTGGCAGCGCTTCCCGTATCACCTCTGGCGTTATGTGCACAAGGCGTTGGCCCTGGTCTACCTGGTACTGGCCTTCCATTCCGTGGTGCTCGCCCCGGCCAGCTACTGGAGCCAGCCGGCCGGTTGGCTGGTGGCGGCCTGCGCACTGCTCGGTTCGGCCTGCGCACTGTTGTCTCTGAGCGGGCGGATCGGTCGCACGCGCCGCCATGCGGGCGTGGTCACCGCCGTCGAGCGGCGCGGCGAAAGCCTGCTCGAAGTGACCTGCCGGCTGCAGGGCGACTGGTCGCACAGGGCCGGGCAGTTCGCCTTTCTCACCTGCGACCGCCTGGAGGGTGCCCATCCGTTCACCATCGCCAGCGCCGACCGCGGCTGCGGCGAGGTGCGCTTCAGCATCAAGGCGTTGGGCGACTACACCCGGCGCCTGCAGGACAACCTGGAGGTCGGCGCCAGGGTCGAGGTGGAGGGGCCATACGGCTGCTTCGACTTCCGCCGTGGCCTGGCCGGGCGGCAGGTCTGGGTCGCCGCCGGGATCGGCGTGACGCCGTTCATCGCCTGGCTGGAGTCGCTGCAGGCCGCGCCGGAAAGCGCGCCGTCGGTGGAGCTGCACTATTGCGTGCGCAATTCCCAGGAAGCGCTGTTCGCCGGGCGCTTGCGCGAGCTTTGCGAACGCCTGCCCAGCGTGACCCTGCACATCCGCTATAGCGACGAGCAGGGCAAGCCGGAGGCGGCGCAACTGGGCGTGCTGAAGAGCGCCGAAGGACGCTGGCCGAGCGTCTGGTTCTGCGGTCCGCAGGGGCTGGCCGACAGCCTGCGCCACGATCTGCGCCGGCAGGGCATGCCGCTGCGGCTGTTCCACCAGGAAGCCTTCCGCATGCGCTGAGCCTGCCGGAAACGAAAAAGCCCCGCCGAAGCGGGGCTTTTTCATCGCGCGGTCGCCTAGAGGCCGGCGGCGTCGCGCAGGAGAGCGGCCTTGTCGGTCTTCTCCCAGGTGAACGCGGTGAAGGTATCGCCGTCCACGGTCAGCTCGAACGGATGACGGCCGAAGTGGCCGTAGGCCGCGGTCGGCTGGTACATCGGGTGGAGCAGGTCGAGCATCTTGGTGATCGCGTACGGGCGCAGGTCGAAGTGCTCGCGGACCAGTTGCACGATCTTCTCGTCGCTGACCTTGCCGGTGCCGAAGGTGTTGATCGAGATCGAGGTCGGCTGGGCCACGCCGATGGCGTAGGAAACCTGGATCTCGCAACGCTCGGCGAGGCCGGCGGCGACGATGTTCTTCGCCACGTAGCGGCCGGCGTAGGCGGCGGAGCGGTCGACCTTGGACGGGTCCTTGCCGGAGAACGCGCCGCCGCCGTGGCGGGCCATGCCGCCGTAGGAGTCGACGATGATCTTGCGTCCGGTCAGGCCGCAGTCGCCGACCGGGCCGCCGATCACGAAGTTGCCGGTCGGGTTGATGTGGAACTGGGTGTCCTTGTGCAGCAGCTCGGCCGGCAGCACCTGCTTGATGATCAGCTCCATCACGCCGTCGCGCAGGTCGTTATAGGAGACTTCCGGGTTGTGCTGGGTGGACAGAACCACCGCATCGATGCCGACCACCTTGCCGCCTTCGTAGCGGCAGGTCACCTGGGACTTGGCGTCCGGGCGCAGCCACGGCAGCAGGCCGGACTTGCGCGCCTCGGCCTGGCGCTCGACCAGGCGGTGGGAGAAGCAGATCGGCGCCGGCATCAGCACGTCGGTCTCGTTGCTGGCGTAGCCGAACATCAGGCCCTGGTCGCCGGCGCCCTGGTCTTCCGGCTTGGCCCGGTCGACGCCCTGGTTGATGTCCACCGACTGCTTGCCGATGATGTTCAGCACACCGCAGGTGGCGCCATCGAAGCCGACGTCGGAGCTGTCGTAGCCGATGTCGATGATGACCTTGCGCACCAGCTCTTCCAAGTCGACCCAGGCGGAGGTGGTGACTTCACCGGCGATGATCGCCACGCCGGTCTTGACCAGGGTTTCGCATGCCACGCGAGCGTACTTGTCCTTGGCGATGATGGCGTCCAGCACCGCGTCGGAGATCTGGTCCGCGATCTTGTCCGGATGGCCTTCGGACACGGACTCGGAGGTGAAAACGGAATATTCGCTCATCAATCGGTTCCTACATTACCGGTGGGTGAGGCGGCTTTCGGATGCATCCCTGGCGAAGTGCCGGACCTGGATCTGGAAGCCATTGCGTAAACCAATGTAAAGACTCTCGCCGGGCGTGAGCCCTGCGGCGTCGGCCCACTGGGCCAGGTCCTCCTGTTCGAAACCCAACCAGAGGTCGCCGCAGGCCTCCCTGGCCCAGCCCTGGTTGTGCCGGCACAAATCCGTCACCAGCAGGCTGCCGCCCGGATGGACCAGGCGGGCCAACTGTTTCAGCGCCTCCGCCGGCGCGGCGAAGTGGTGCAGGACCATGTTCAGTACCACACAATCGGCCGGTTCGGCGGCGTCCTGCAGGGCATCGGCCAATTCCAGGCGGACGTTGCCCAAACCTTCTTCCTTGCAGCGCTGGCGCGCCAGTTCCAGCATCGCCGCGCTGTTGTCCAGCGCCGTGACCTGGCGGAAACGCCTGGCGAGTTCCGGCAGGAACCCGCCGTCCCCCGGGCCGACCTCCAGCGCCGTGGCGCCGGGGGCGAAGGCCAGTGCGTCGAGCAAGGCCAACACGCTCTCACGATATTGCGGCAGTCCTGCGATCAGGTCCTGCTGGGCCTGGAACTTGTCCGCCGCGCGGGCGAAGAAGTCCTGGCTGACCGCCGCGCGCTGGGCGTGCACGGCATCGATCCGCGCCCGCACGTCGTCGGGTAGCGCCCGTTCGTCCACTTCCTCCAGCAGCGCCGCGTGCAACGCGCCGCCGGTGCGTTCGGCCAGGGGCAGCGAACGCCGGTAGAAGATCGCGTTGCCTTCGCGGCGCGTCGCCACCAGTCCGGCCTGGGCCAGCACCTTGAGGTGGTGGCTCATGCCCGACTGGCCGATGGCGAAGATCTGCGCCAGCTCCAGCACGCCGAACGAATCGTTGGCCAGGGCGCGCAACACGTTCAGTCGCAGCGAGTCGCCAGCCGCCTTGCACAGCGCGGCGAGCGGGTCGTAGTCGTCTGGTCGTATCGAAGGCACGCGAAGGCTCATGGAGGCGCAGTCTAGTACCGGGTCCGAACCCCGGCAATGCCTGTATCAAAAATTTTTGATATTGATGACGGGTGGCCGTCGCGCAATTGCAATCCGGCTGCGCCAGGCTTCTGGCAAAACCGGTCGGCAGCGACATACTGTCCCCCTGCCGATCTGTCATTGCCCCTTGGGCCTTCGGTGGGCGAAAATGGCGCCCTTTTTTTCACTCCTGGTCTTCCGACCAGCAACCCCCGTAGGAGAATTGCGATGCCCAGCCGTCGTGAGCGAGCCAATGCCATCCGTGCACTGAGCATGGATGCCGTGCAGAAAGCCAACAGCGGCCACCCGGGCGCCCCGATGGGCATGGCCGATATCGCCGAGGTCCTCTGGCGCGACTACATGCAGCACAACCCGAGCAACCCGCAGTGGGCCAACCGCGACCGCTTCGTGCTGTCCAACGGCCACGGCTCGATGCTGATCTACTCCCTGCTGCACCTCACCGGGTACGACCTCGGCATCGAGGACCTGAAGAACTTCCGCCAGCTCAACTCGCGCACCCCGGGCCACCCGGAGTACGGCTACACCGCCGGCGTCGAGACCACCACCGGTCCGCTCGGCCAGGGTATCGCCAATGCGGTGGGCATGGCGCTGGCGGAGAAGGTCCTGGCCGCCCAGTTCAACCGCGACGGCCACGCGGTTGTCGACCACTACACCTACGCCTTCCTCGGCGACGGTTGCATGATGGAAGGCATTTCCCATGAGGTCGCCTCGCTGGCCGGCACCCTGCGCCTGAACAAGCTGATCGCCTTCTACGACGACAACGGCATTTCCATCGACGGCGAGGTCCACGGCTGGTTCACCGACGACACCCCGAAGCGCTTCGAGGCCTATGGCTGGCAAGTGATCCGCAACGTCGACGGGCATGACGCCGACGAGATCAAGACCGCCATCGATACCGCGCGCAAGAGCGACCAGCCGACCCTGATCTGCTGCAAGACCGTGATCGGTTTCGGTTCGCCGAACAAGCAGGGCAAGGAAGAGTGCCACGGCGCGCCGCTGGGCGCCGACGAGATCGCCGCGACCCGCGCCGCGCTGGGCTGGGAGCACGCTCCGTTCGAGATCCCGGCGGAGATCTACGCCGAGTGGGACGCCAAGGAAACCGGCGCCGCCCAGGAAGCCGAGTGGAACAAGCGTTTCGCCGCCTACCAGGCTGCCCATCCGGAACTGGCCGCCGAATTGCTGCGTCGCCTGAAGGGCGAGCTGCCGGCCGACTTCGCCGAGAAGGCCGCGGCCTACGTCGCCGATGTTGCCAACAAGGGTGAGACCATCGCCAGCCGCAAGGCCAGCCAGAACGCGCTGAACGCCTTCGGCCCGCTGCTGCCGGAGCTGCTCGGCGGTTCCGCCGACCTGGCCGGCTCCAACCTGACCCTGTGGAAGGGCTGCAAGGGCGTCAGCGCCGACGACGCCGCCGGCAACTACGTGTTCTACGGCGTGCGCGAATTCGGCATGAGCGCGATCATGAATGGCGTCGCCCTGCACGGCGGTTTCATTCCCTACGGTGCGACCTTCCTGATCTTCATGGAATACGCGCGCAACGCCGTGCGCATGTCCGCACTGATGAAGCAGCGCGTGCTCTACGTGTTCACCCACGACTCCATCGGCCTCGGCGAGGACGGCCCGACCCACCAGCCGATCGAGCAACTGGCCAGCCTGCGCCTGACCCCGAACCTGGACACCTGGCGCCCGGCCGACGCGGTCGAGTCGGCGGTGGCCTGGAAGCATGCCATCGAGCGTGCCGACGGTCCGTCCGCGCTGATCTTCTCCCGCCAGAACCTGCCGCACCAGGCGCGCGACGTCGCCCAGGTGGCCGACATCGCCCGCGGCGGCTACGTGCTGAAGGACTGCGAAGGCGAGCCGGAACTGATCCTGATCGCCACCGGTTCGGAAGTCGGCCTGGCCGTGCAGGCCTACGACAAGCTCAGCGAGCAGGGCCGCAAGGTCCGTGTGGTATCGATGCCATGCACCAGCGTCTACGAGCAGCAGGACGAGTCCTACAAGCAGTCCGTGCTGCCGGTGGAAGTCGGCGCGCGCATCGCCATCGAGGCCGCCCATGCCGACTACTGGTACAAGTACGTCGGTCTCGACGGGCGCATCATCGGCATGACCAGCTTCGGCGAGTCGGCGCCGGCCCCGGCGCTGTTCGAGCACTTCGGCTTCACCCTGGACAACGTCCTGGCGGTGGCCGAGGAGCTGCTGGAAGACTGATGCACACGCTCTACTGGCGGGACCTCGAAAGCCCCGCCAATGGCGAATGGCTGGGCCTCGCGGTCCAGGTGGAGGGCGCCCATCGGGCGCCCTCTTTCCTTCATCTGCAATCCGGCGGCCAGGCCCGCATCCGCCTGATGCGTGGCGATCAGCCGTTGCTCTGGGCCACCCAGTTGCCGTACCACGATGGCATCTGGCTGGTGAAGAGCCTGATCGCGGCGAGCCCGGCGCAGGCCAGCGTGCCGCCCATCGATTCGCCGACCCTGGAAGCGTTGCGCGGCCTGCGCGGCGAGGCCCGCTACAAGGCTTGGAGCCGCTATTTCGTCGAGACCCTGCGCACCAGCCCGGGCAGTTGCCTGGAGGCCGGGCGCTGGTTGCTGCGCCTGTCGCTCGCCGAGCAGGTGCCCGCCTGGCAGCCGCCGCAGAGCCAAGATCCGCGCGAACGGGTGCTGGAACGCTGGCGCTACCGCAGCGTCGGGCGCGACGCACTGTTGCCGGACTGGCGCTTCTACAGCCTGGAGAAGGTCCTCGACGACGACTGGGTGCAGTGGCTCGACTGGTGGGGGCGCGACAACGACGCCTTGATCGCCCTGCGTCGGGTCGAGGATGACGAGGGGCGGGTCAAGTGGTGGCGCAAGAAGGCCCGCGAAGGCGAGCTGCCGCCGGTGCTGGCGCTGCGCCTGAACTGCCTGGATGCCTGCGTGATCCTCGATGGCCACTGCCGGCTGCGCGCCGGCCTGCTGGAGAACGTCGCGCCGGAGATCCTGGTGCTCTGCGCCTATGACGAGCAGCCGGTGCCGGTGGATACGGCGCAGCGCGAACGGGTGCTGCAATCGCTGGCGCAGCGGGTCGATGCGCCGGTGCGCCGTGGACGCCGGCCGCTGGATAGCGAACAGCTCAACCAGGTGCTGCTGCGCCTGTTCGACGACCGTCCCTGGCCGCGAGTGCTGACCCGTGCCCGCGCGGTGCTGAAGGAAGAGCAGTGGTGTGCGGAAGTGCGCGACTGGCTGGCCGCCCGCGAGCGCCTGGACGCGCTGGAGCCGATCATCCGTCGCGTCGAGTAGCGCGCCAGCGCCGCAGCCATTCCAGGCCTGCCGAGGTGTCGCCGCGTGGACGGTACTCGCAGCCGATCCAGCCCTGGTAGCCGAGCCGGTCGAGTAGCTCGAACAGGTAGGGGTAGTTCACTTCGTTGTCGTCATCCGGCTCGTGGCGGTCGGGTACCCCGGCGATCTGGACGTGGCCGATATTGCCGATGTCGCGACGCAGGGTAGTGGCCAGGTCGCCCTCGACGATCTGGCAGTGGTAGCAGTCGAACTGTACCTGCAGGTTGTCCGCGCCGACCTCGCGGCAGATGGCCTGGGCGTCGTCCTGGCGGGTGAGGAAGAAGCCCGGCATGTCGCGGTTGTTGATCGGCTCTATGAGCACCGTCAGCCCGGCGCCGGCGGCCTCGCGGGCGGCATGGGCGAGGTTGTCGAGGTAGGTCTCGCGATGGCGGATGCGGTCGGCACCGGCCGGCAGCAGTCCGGCCATGACATGGATGTGGCGGTTGCCGAGGACCTGGGCATAGTCGATGGCCTGGACGATGGCGCGGCGGAATTCGGCCTCGCGCCCCGGTAGGCTGGCCAGGCCGCGCTCGCCCTTGTCCCAGTCGCCGGGTGCGGCATTGAACAGCACCTGGCGCAGGCCGTGGTCGTCCAGGCGGGCCTTCAGTTCGGCCGCAGGGTAGGCATAGGGGAACAGGTACTCCACGCCCTCGAAGCCGTCCGCCGCGGCGGCGGCGAAGCGTTCGAGGAAGTCGTGGCGGGGGTAGAGCATGCTGAGGTTGGCGGCGAAGCGGGGCATCTGGCGCTCCTGGCGGTCGGTGGATGCGGGCGAGCCTTGCACAGTGGAGCGCGGTCGCGCCAGCCAGGTGTCGCATGAATCGTTTCAGCGCCTGCGCGCGAGCCGTCGCCGCGGCGCACGCCGCGCCGCGCGGGTCGCGGACGGTTCCCAGGCGGGCCCATCCCCCGCATAATTGGCGCCTTTCACTGGCCCCTTGCCGGAGCTCTCCCTGCCGATGTCCACCCCGCCTTTTCGCGTCGCGCTCAATGGCTATGGCCGTATCGGCCGCTGCGTCCTGCGCGCGCTGCACGAGCGCCCGGAGCAACTGGGCTTCGAGATCGTCGCGCTGAACGACCTGGCCGACCAGGCCAGCGTCGAGTACCTGACCCGCTTCGACTCTACCCATGGCCGCTTTCCCGGCGAAGTGAAGGTCGACGGCGACTGCCTGCACATCAACGGCGATTGCGTGAAGGTGCTGCGCAGCCCGACTCCGGAGGCCATCGACTGGCAGGCGCTGCGGGTCGACCTGGTGCTGGAGTGCTCCGGCCAGTACACCAACCGCGCCCAGGCCGAGCGTTTCCTCCGCGCCGGCGCGCCGCGGGTGCTGTTCTCGCAGCCGATGGCGAGCGAGGCGGACATCGACGCCACCATCGTCTATGGGGTCAACCAGCAGGACCTCAGCGGCCGCGAAACGCTGGTCTCCAACGCCTCCTGCACGACCAATTGCGGGGTGCCGCTGCTCAAGCTGCTGAACGAGGCGATCGGCCTGGAATACGTGTCGATCACCACCATCCACTCGGCGATGAACGACCAGCCGGTGATCGACGCCTACCACCACGAGGACCTGCGCCGTACCCGTTCGGCGTTCCAGTCGGTGATCCCGGTGTCCACCGGTCTGGCGCGCGGCATCGAACGCCTGTTGCCGGAACTTGCCGGGCGCATCCAGGCCAAAGCCATACGCGTGCCCACGGTGAACGTCTCGGCGCTGGACATCACCCTGCAGACTTCCCGCGACACCTCCGCCGCCGAGATCAACCGGGTGCTTCGCGAGGCTGCCGAAAGCGGCCCGCTGCGCGGCCTGCTGGCCTATACCGAGCTGCCGCACGCCAGTTGCGATTTCAACCACGACCCCCATTCGGCCATCGTCGATGGCAGCCAGACCCGCGTTTCCGGGCCTCGCCTGGTCAACTTGCTGGCCTGGTTCGACAACGAATGGGGATTCGCCAACCGTATGCTCGACGTCGCCGGACACTACCTGCGCGCCGCCGTGCCTGATCAACAAGTACCCAAGGACTGATTGTCATGACCGTGTTGAAGATGACTGACCTCGACCTCAAAGGTAAGCGCGTGCTGATCCGCGAGGACCTCAACGTGCCCGTGAAGGACGGCCAGGTGCAGAGCGATGCACGGATCAAGGCCGCCCTGCCGACCCTCAAGCTGGCCCTGGAGAAGGGGGCGGCGGTGATGGTCTGCTCGCACCTGGGTCGTCCGAGCGAGGGCGAGTTCTCCGCCGAGAACAGCCTGAAGCCGGTGGCCGAGTACCTGTCCAAGGCCCTGGGCCGCGAAGTGCCGCTGCTGGCCGACTACCTCGACGGCGTCGAGGTCAAGGCGGGCGACCTGGTGCTGTTCGAGAACGTGCGCTTCAACAAGGGCGAGAAGAAGAACGCCGACGAGCTGGCGCAGAAGTACGCCGCGCTGTGCGACGTGTTCGTGATGGATGCCTTCGGTACCGCCCACCGCGCCGAGGGGTCGACCCACGGCGTGGCCAGGTTCGCCAAGGTCGCCGCCGCCGGCCCGCTGCTGGCCGCCGAACTGGACGCGCTGGGCAAGGCGCTGGGCAACCCGGCGCGGCCGATGGCGGCGATCGTCGCCGGCTCCAAGGTTTCCACCAAGCTCGACGTGCTGAACAGCCTGGCCGGCATCTGCGACCAGTTGATCGTCGGCGGCGGTATCGCCAACACCTTCCTCGCCGCGGCCGGACACAAGGTCGGCAAGTCGCTGTACGAGGCCGACCTGGTCGAGACCGCCAAGGCCATCGCCGCCAAGGTCAAGGTGCCGCTGCCGGTGGACGTGGTGGTGGCCAAGGAATTCGCCGAGAGCGCCGTGGCGACCGTCAAGGCCATCGCCGAGGTCGCCGACGACGACATGATCCTCGACATCGGCCCGCGGACCGCCGCGCAGTTCGCCGAGCTGCTGAAGACCTCGAAGACCATCCTGTGGAACGGTCCGGTCGGGGTGTTCGAGTTCGACCAGTTCGGCGAGGGCACCCGTACCCTGGCCAACGCCATCGCCGATAGCGCGGCGTTCTCCATCGCCGGCGGCGGCGATACCCTGGCGGCGATCGACAAGTACGGCATCGCCGAGCGGATCTCCTATATTTCCACCGGTGGCGGCGCGTTCCTCGAGTTCGTCGAGGGCAAGGTCCTGCCGGCCGTGGAAATCCTGGAGCAGCGCGCCAAGGGCTGACGCAGACGGGGCAAACCATTCGCCGTCCTCGGGGGTCACACCTTTGAGGACGACGAAAAAAGGAGGTGCCCCATGCGTTCCGTAACCTTGCCACTCCTGATGCTCTGCCTGGGCCTGGCCGCCTGTAGCGGCGATGGCGGTCGACGCCCGAGCACCTGCGAGGTGATCAGTCCGCCGGACGTGATGGTGCCGACCGAGCAGAACCGCCAGCGGGTCGAGCAGCAGAGCAGCGGCGATCCGACCGCCGGACAAAAGCCGGTGGAATGCCCGTAGTGCTTTTCTGCCAGTTTCTACGGAAAGGGCTGGGGATTCGCCAGCGTACGCAGTAGCATTGCGCCTTTCCTGTGACAGGCAAGGCCAGCCGGCCGCCGCGCGGGCCGCTTGCGGCCCGGCGAGGTGCGGTGGAGCGTTCCGCACGGATGGAGGATGGACATGAACTACTCGCGTATCGCCCTGTTCGGCGGCTTCGCCGCCGCGGCGCTGCTGGCCGGCTGCTCCGGCTCCTCCGGCAAGCCGGGCGGCAAGGACTGGACCCGCTGGACCTGCGACAGCAAGGCGGTGATCGAATGGCGCTATATCGACGGCAGCAAGAACATCGTCGACCTGCGCCTGAAGGACGAGGACGACGTGGTCCACCATCTGGAGCAGGAACCTGCGGCCGTCGGCGCTTTCTATAGCGACGGACGCCTGGGCTTCCACCTGGAGAACGACGAAGGCCTGGTGTACTGGGTCGAAACCGACGACCTCATCGGTCGCGGTTGCAAGGCGCGCTGAGTCGCGCCGGCAGGGGCGCGGCGCCGCGACCGCTCCTCGCAAGGAACTTGAACCGGGCCTGCCCCTGCGGCAGGCTTCTGAATCACTGAACGACCCCGCGATTGGGAGATACGAGAACCATGGCACTCATCAGCATGCGCCAGATGCTGGATCACGCCGCCGAATTCGGCTACGGCGTGCCGGCCTTCAACGTCAACAACCTCGAGCAGATGCGCGCCATCATGGAAGCGGCCGACAAGACCGATTCGCCCGTGATCGTCCAGGCTTCCGCCGGTGCTCGCAAATACGCCGGCGCGCCCTTCCTGCGCCACCTGATCCTCGCCGCGATCGAAGAATTCCCGCACATCCCGGTGGTCATGCACCAGGATCACGGCACCAGTCCCGACGTCTGCCAGCGTTCCATCCAGCTGGGCTTCAGCTCGGTGATGATGGACGGCTCCCTGCGTGAAGACGGCAAGACCCCTGCCGACTACGACTACAACGTCCGCGTGACCCAGCAGACCGTGGCGTTCGCCCATGCCTGCGGCGTGTCCGTGGAAGGCGAGCTGGGCTGCCTGGGTTCCCTGGAAACCGGCATGGCCGGCGAGGAAGACGGCGTCGGCGCGGAAGGCGTGCTGGACCACAGCCAGTTGCTGACCGACCCGGAAGAAGCCGCCGACTTCGTGAAGAAGACCAAGGTCGATGCCCTGGCCATCGCCATCGGCACCAGCCACGGCGCCTACAAGTTCACCAAGCCGCCGACCGGGGACACCCTGTCGATCCAGCGCATCAAGGAAATCCACGCGCGCATCCCGGACACCCATTTGGTGATGCACGGCTCTTCCTCGGTACCGCAGGACTGGCTGGCGATCATCAACGAGTACGGCGGCGAGATCAAAGAGACCTACGGCGTGCCGGTCGAGGAAATCGTCGAGGGCATCAAGTACGGCGTGCGCAAGGTGAACATCGACACCGACCTGCGCCTGGCTTCCACCGGTGCCATCCGTCGCTTCCTGGCGCAGAACCCGAGCGAGTTCGACCCGCGCAAGTACTTCTCCAAGACCGTCGAGGCCATGCGCGACATCTGCATCGCCCGCTACGAAGCCTTCGGCACCGCCGGCAACGCTTCCAAGATCAAGCCGATCTCCCTGGAAGGCATGTTCCAGCGCTACGCCCGCGGCGAGCTGGATCCGAAGGTCAACTAAGCGCCTTCGTTCGAACGGGAGCCCCGCTGGTCGGGGGCTCTTGCACATCCGCCCCGGGGAAATCCGATGTGCCGCTGGCTCCTGACCCTGCCGTTCCTGCTGCTGGCCGGTTGTGCTGGTCTGCACGCGCCGTCCCGCGACGTCGAGGAGGCCGCGTCGCCGAGCGTAGCGCGCGATCCCGCCGATCCGCAGGATTGCCTGGCGCGCAGCGACTGCACGACCAAGACTTCGCGCACCCTGCTGTTCGTCTTCGACTATGCAGAGGCCGGCGGCGAACTGGTGGTGCGCGACGGTCGCCGACTGGAAACCCCGCCGGCGCCGCAACGCTCCACCTGGCCGGCGTTGCGCATCCAACTGGCCGAGCCGGTCAACGGTCGCTTCGAGTTCGAGAGCCCCTGCCTGCGCAAGAGCGGCAAGGGCTGCCGCTACAGCCAGGCTACGCTGCTGAGGGTCTACCGCAGCTACCTGGCCGGCAAGCCTTGCTCGCTGCTCAGCCCACGCGCAGTGAAACGCTGCGTCGACCCGGCGGCGACCGCCGCGCGGCGCTGAGTCAGGGCTGCAGGTCGAACAGCGCCTTGCCGTCCATGTCGAACGGCGCCGAGAAATGCTCGTGGATCACTTTCCAGCCGTCGCCTTGCTTGCGGTAGCCGGCGCTGACCCGCATCCACGAGGAGTGCGGCTGGCCGTCCGGGCCGGTGCCGCCGCAGTGGCAGAGGTAGTGGGCGAAGGCGACCTGCGGCTCGGCATGGATCTGCAGTTCGGCGATATCGAAGGTCATCGGTCCTTTGCACATCTCGGTGCAGGCCTGCCAGTGCTTCTGGTAGGCGTCGCGCCCCTTGAATTGCAATTGCAGGATGGCGTCGAAGGCGACGATGTCCTCCGCGTAGTACGAGACGATGCGCGGAACATCGCTGGCGCGGACGGCGGCTCGCCAGTCTTCGATCAATTGGCGGATGGCGCTGACTTCGCTGCTCATGGCTGACTCCTGGTTGTGGCGGGGACACCGGCGTGTGCCGGGATGCTTTACCCTGGTCGTCGGGTGGGCCTTCGGATCGACAATAGCCTCTTCCCCGAAAGGTCCACGAAGCCCCTGACCAATGGCTGCGAGGCACGCCACGCAAGGCTTCGAACCTTTCGTCGGGAATTCGAGGGAAAACCGCTGTGCTATACCTCGGGCTTTCCCTGCCGCCCAGGAGGTCCCTCATGTCGTCCGTACACAGCGCCGCCCAGCAAGGTTTCAGCGCCGAGGCCCAGCGTTACGCCCAGGGCCGGCCCGAGTATCCGGAAGCGCTCTCCGACTGGTTGCGCGATGCCCTTGGCCTGCGTCCGCAGACCGTCGCGGTGGATCTCGGCGCCGGTACCGGCAAGTTCACCCGCCTGCTGGCCCGTACCGGCGCGCGGGTGGTCGCGGTGGAACCGGTGGATGCGATGCGCGCCCAGCTCGCCGAAGCCTTGCCGCAGGTCCAGGCGCTGGCCGGTAGCGCCCAGTCGATTCCGCTGGCCAACGGCTTCGCCGACGCCCTGGTATGCGCACAGGCCTTCCATTGGTTCGCCACCGTGGAGGCGCTGGAGGAAATGCGCCGCGTGCTGACGGCGGAAGGCAGGCTGGGGCTGGTGTGGAACGTGCGTGACGAGTCGCTGGACTGGGTCGCCGAGATCACCCGCATCATCACCCCCTACGAAGGCGATGCGCCGCGTTTCTACAAGGGCGACTGGCGTCGGCCGTTCGAGCGCGCGCCCTTCGGACCGCTGCGATTGTCCACCTTCACCTACGAGCATGTCGGCCCGCCGGAGCAGGTGATCGTCTCGCGCTTCCTTTCGGTGAGCTTCATCGCCGCCTTGCCGGAGACGGAAAAGAACGCCGTGGCGGCGCAATTGCGCGAGCTGGTCGCCAGCCACCCGGCGCTCAAGGGGAAGGAGCAGGTAGCGCTGCCCTATCGCACCGAGGCCTATCTGGCCGAGGCGCGCTAGGCGTACTGTCCCGCCGCATAACCCGAGGCCCAGGCCCACTGGAAGTTGAAGCCGCCGAGGTGGCCGCTGACGTCCAGTACTTCGCCGACGAAATACAGCCCCGGCGAGCGCTGCGACTCCATGGTCTTCGACGACACTTCGTCGGTGCTCACCCCACCCAGGGTCACTTCCGCGGTGCGGTAGCCCTCGGTGCCCGAGGGCGTGACCCGCCAGGCCGAAAGCTGCCCGGCGAGACCCGCCAGTTCGGTCGGGGTGTACTGTTTCATCGGCTTGGAGACGAACCAGCGGTCGGCCAGCAGTCCGGCGAGCTTCTTGGTGAACAACTCGGCGAGCAGGGTCTTCAGCTCGCTGTTGGGACGCTCGCGCTGTTGCTGCGCCAGCCATTCGCTGGCGTCGTGGTCCGGCAGCAGGTCGATTTCCAGGGTATCGCCCGGTTGCCAGTAGGAGGAAATCTGCAACATCGCCGGGCCGCTGAGGCCGCGATGGGTGAACAGCAGGTTCTCGCGGAACACCTGGCCGTTGCAGCTCACCCGGCAATCCACCGAGGTGCCGGAAAGCTCGGCGCACAGCTCCTTCAGTTGGTCGGTGATGGTGAACGGCACCAGCCCGGCGCGGGTCGGCAGCACCTCGTGGCCGAACTGACGCGCCACCTGGTAGCCGAAACCGCTGGCGCCGAGGGTCGGGATCGACAGGCCGCCGCTGGCGATCACCAGCGACTCGCAGCGCATCTCGCCGGCGCTGGTACGCAGGCGGTAGCCGGCGTCGTCGCGGGCGATCTCTTCGATCGAGGTGTCCAGCAGGATTTCCGCTCCGGCCTCGGCGCATTCGCGCAGCAGCATCTCGAGGATGTCGCTGGACTTGTTGTCGCAGAACAGCTGGCCGAGTTTCTTCTCGTGGTAGGGCACCTGGTGCTTGGCCACCAGGCCGATGAAGTCCCACTGGGTGTAGCGGGCCAGCGCCGACTTGCAGAAGTGCGGGTTGCGCGAAAGGAAGTTGGCCGGCTCGGTGTACAGGTTGGTGAAATTGCAGCGCCCGCCACCGGACATGAGGATCTTCTTGCCGGCCTTGTTGGCGTGGTCGAGCACCCGCACGCGGCGCCCGCGTCCGGCCGCCGTCATCGCACACATCAGCCCGGCCGCCCCGGCGCCAACGATCAGCACATCTGTACTTGCCACTGTCCCACCCCGCTCATCGGAAACGGCGCGCATCTTACCCGAAGCGCCGGCCGGCCGCCGGAGCTCCCGACGCGGTACACTGGGCGTTTTCCGCGAACCGCCGGACCCGCGCATGATCCCCCTCAAGTACCTCCAGGCTTATCCCGCATCGCTGCAGGACCAGGTTCGCCAGCTGATCGCCGAGAACCGCCTGGGCGAGTACCTCGAGCGCCGCTACCCGGGGCGTCACGATGTGCAGAGCGACAAGGCGCTGTACGCCTACACCATGAACCTCAAGCAGGAACACCTGCGCAACGCGCCGGGCCTGGACAAGGTGCTCTACGACAACAAGCTCGACGTGGTCCAGCGTGCCCTCGGCCTGCACACCGCGATCTCGCGGGTGCAGGGCGGCAAGCTCAAGGCGAAGAAGGAAATCCGCGTGGCTTCCCTGTTCAAGGACGCGGCCCCGGAGTTCCTGCGGATGATCGTCGTCCACGAACTCGCCCACCTGAAGGAAAGCGAGCACAACAAGGCGTTCTACCAGCTCTGCCAGTACATGCTGCCGGACTACCACCAACTTGAGTTCGACCTGCGGGTGTACCTGACCTGGAAGAGTCTCTAGCGGCTGTTACAAGGATGAACTCTCGATGGGAAGCGCTTCGCAACGTTCGGTGCAGGATCTGTATGAGGACGTGGGGGAACACTACCGGATCTTTATCCGGGCGCCATTCTTTCAATTGCTGAAACACAGGGACTACTGGGTTCCCCTGCTGTATTTCTTCTTCGTGTTGATCACGATGTTCTGGGACTTGTATTGCCACTCCGGACAGTACCTCTACGAAGCCAGGAGTCTGCTCCCTTTCTATCTGTTCCCCTTTCTGATCGCTGCGCTACGGATAGGCGATATCGTCGTCGATACGCGCTGTCGCAATGTGGAGAACCTGGGAGGCTTCGAGCGCTCCGCCGAGAGCAGTCGCTACGTCCAGCTTTCCCTCTACGAACGGCAATGGTTCCGGCTGCGGTACCGGGCCTATGGCGGTAACCTCCGCTGCCTGGCTGGCGATCTGGTGGAGAACTGGCGCCTCTGGAAGGAGGTGAATTCGAAGGCCGCGAAGGATATCGACGGCGCAGTGATGCTGCGATTCTTTCTGCCTCCCCGGGACCTTGCTCGTCTGGTCACGCTGTTGGCTGCGCTCATTGCGGTCATCGCCACGCTCATCATTACCCTGGGGGCTGACAGGCAGGGCTATTTCGAGTTTGTCGACAACCTGCCAGCCTATCTGAAACTGTATTGGGGCGTCGTTTTCATCATTGCCTTCAGCGGTCCATACATGATCTTCCTGGGGATGCAGGCGCGCCTGGTACTGCGCGCAATGATCGACGCATTGTCCATTTCCCAACCAAGCGACAAGCTGTTCTATCAATTCATCCAGCGGCTCATATGGGCGGACGGAGTGAAACCGGCGAACCCCAGTGCCAACAGCAGGGTGCTACGGGCGGTCGACTCCATGGTCGACTTCTTCTACGAGGAGTGGAGAAGCGCCATCGGCAAGCTTGTGCTGTGGCTCGTTGCCCTGCTTGCGCTGCTTCTTTGCACGCTTTTGCATTGCCTGCTCCGAGTCTTTTCCTCGGCGAGAACGTTGGGAGAGGCGCTGATGCGGATTCTCTTGGCTGTTCTGGGGGGCGTTTGCCGGATAGTCGCGGCGATCCAGCGCTTGAATCTTGCCGTGCCCTTCCACTGGACCTTCTTCGTGCTGACGGGAACGGGAGCCTTGTTCGCAACCCTCTGCGGGCAGCCCTGACTCAGACTGTCCGGCGCAGGCGCGCCACCGTCTCCGGCAGTTCGCGCATGTGCTCGACGATGGCGATGGCGCCCAGCTCGCGCAGTACCTCGGCGTGCCCGGCGGGAATGTGCCCGGCGCCGACGAAGCCGATCACCCGCATCCCCGCGGCGAGGGCGGCGCGGGTGCCGGTGCTGCTGTCTTCCACCACCAGGCAACGCTCGGGGGCGACGCCGAGCAGGCTGGCGGCGTGCAGGTAGACGTCGGGCGCGGGCTTGGGCAGGGCGACCATATCGGCGCTGGCCAGGCGTTCGCCGATCAGTTCTGTCAGTCCGGCGCGCGCCAGCGAGCGCTCCAGGCTGTGGCGACGGCTATTGGAGGCCACCGCGACGGGCAGGTCCAGGGCCAGCAGCGCCTCGCGTGCGCCGGGAATGGGTTGGACCTGGGCGACCATTTCCTCGCTGCGCTGGCGCACCTCACGGTTGAAGCTGTCGGGGATGCGCAGGCCGAAGTGCTTCTCGACGCGATCGAGGATGTCGCGGCTGGTCAGGCCGAAGGTGCCTTCCAGCAGGCGCTGCAGCTCCTCCAGCGGCGCGTAGGCGCCGAGCGCCTCGTACATCACGCGCTCGGCGATGACCTCGCTGTCGACCAGGACGCCGTCGCAGTCGGAAATCAGTGCGTCGATGGGATGGGGCATGGGCTACCTCGCTGCGGGCGTTGGCGCAGGGCGCCGGAGTGGGAGCGAGGCATTCTAACCCCGGTCAGGGGCGGGAAGGGAAACAGGGAGAGGGAGAACGCCGGGCCGTGCGGCCCGGCGGGAAGGAATCAGGCGATGCCTTTCGGGTTCTGGCCGTACTGGTTCTGGCCGGCGTCGCTGTCCTTGGCCAGCAGGTAGATCAGGTACAGGCCGACGATCGGGATCAGCGCGATCAGCATCCACCAGCCGCTCTTGTTGATGTCGTGCAGACGCCGGGCGGTGACGCCCAGGGCCGGCAGCAGCACGGCGAGCGAGTAGAGATTGGCGATCGGCAGGAGCTTTTCACTGATCAGGCCGAGCACGACGCTCAGCGCGACGGAGATGATGATGTTCACCAGGGTGAACATCCAGTATTCCTTGCGACGGGCACGCCCGTTGAAGTCGAAGTAGTGTTCCTTCACGCATTTCAGAAACCATTCCATGTTTGCCTCCTGGGCGTACTGGTAAAGCGGGAGAGTGGGTGCCGCGACAAGTACCCCCGCGCCTCCTTGCCGGGAAAGCACAGTGTAGCCGTACTGTCAGTGAATTCGTACAGGATGTTGCGAAAATCATTCGCTTTGCATAGCACCGGATCGCCGAAATGTGCGCCGGTAGCGCTTTCAGCGAGCGGAGTTGGCCTGGCGGCGGAAACGGCCCGGCGATTCGCCGAAGGCCTGGCGGAAATTGCGGGAAAACGCCGCCTCCGACTGGTAGCCGGTCTCGGCGGCGATATCCAGCAGGCTCTTCTGCGTTTGTCGCAGCAGGCCGCGGGCCTTTTCCATGCGGATGCGGGTCAGCAGGTTCCACGGCGAGGTCCCGCCGAGGGCGGAGAAGGCGCGGACGAAACTGGCCCGCGACATCGCCGCCTGCTGGGCAAGCTGTTCCAGGGTCCAGGCATGCTCCGGGCGCTCCAGCATGGCCCGCAGGGCTCGTCCCAGGCGGGCGTCGCCCAGCAGGCCGAACAGGCCGTCGCCCAGCGGTTGGCGGTCCAGGTAGGCGCGCAGGGCCAGGGCGAACAGCGCGGTGGCCAGCGCGTCGATGATCGAGCGGGCGCCGCTGCGGGTGCTCTCGGCTTCCTCGCGCATCAGCCCGATCAGCGCGCGCAGGGGCTGCTGGGTCGACTCGTCCATATGCACCAGCAGGCGCTCGGGGAGTGCGCCGAACAGGCTGGCGCCGGCGTGATAGCGGTAGCTGCCGCAGAGCATGTCGAGGGCTTCTCCGGGACCGTTCAACTGGTACAGCGGGATGCTGCCGCGGTGCTCCACGGTGGGGTCGCAGGGTTGCGCCGGGCTGTCGCTGCGCAGCAGGTGTGGGGTGCCGCGTGGCAACAGGAGCAGGTCGCCGGGATGCAGGTCGAGGCGACCACCATCGAGGAATTCGCAATAGCAGGTGCCGGCCATGACGATATGGAAGGTCGCCTCGCCGGGCACCGCTTGCGGGTGCTCCAGCGCCCAGCTGCCCTGTAGCTGGCAGCGCTGGTCGAGGCGGCCCTGCAGGTTGGCGAGCTGGATGAGCCGGTCGAGTGGGTCCATGGGATGAGCCGATCAGGTCGAAAGTAGAGACGCATGGGCAGGCGGCGCGGTCCAGACTGGTCGAGACTGGTAACCCGACGCGCCACTCCCGGCGCGAAAGCAACGGAGAATATCACCATGCTGAACAACTGGACCGAGTTCGTCCCCGCCGTGAAAAAAGCCTTCGGTGCCCTGGGCAAGCAACATCCGAAGATGCTCGCCGCCTATGGCGCGCTGGAGGAGGCCAGCGCCGAGGGCGCCCTGGATGCCAAGACCCGCGAACTGATCTCCATCGCCGTGGCCATTACCACCCGTTGCGACGGTTGCATCGGCGTACACACCGAGGCCGCGCTGAAGGCCGGCGCCAGCGAGGCGGAAATCGCCCAGACCCTGGCCACCGCCATCTCCCTGAATGCCGGCGCCGCCTACGTCTATTCGCTGCGCGCGCTGGAAGCCTACGACCAGTTCAAAAAGTGAGGCCGTACAGGCGCTGCAGGTAGAACAGCAACCCCAGCCAGGCCACCAGGGCCAGCCAGCCCAGCCCCAGCAGGCCCTTGCGCAGCAGCGTCGAGGGCCTGCCGTGGAGCAGGTCGGCCAGGCTCAGCACGCCGCCGAGCAGCAGCAGACCGAGCAGCGCCTGGGTGTATTGGGCGAAACTCGGCGACAACGCCTCGTCGCCGTGGGCGGCATAGTTGTACAGGTTCCAGGCGCAGATCAGCGCCGCCGGCAGCAGCGCCAGCAGCGCGCCGAGCCAGCGCCCGCGGACATGCAGGAGGAAGCCCGCGAGCAGGCCGACCAGCCCGGTACCCAGCGGTAGCAGCGCCAGGCCCTGGCTGAGGTAGACCAGGTCGACGCCGTCGGCGAGCGCCATCGGGGTGACGAAACGGTAGCTGCCGCTGGCGCAGAGCAGCACCGAAAGCAGCAACAGGGCGTAGCCCGGCAGGTACGGCCAGAAGGCGGGACGCGAGGGCAGGTCGGACATGGATGTTCCTTGAGGGTTGGCCGCTCGCATGAGCGTGGGCACAAGCGTACCGCTGCGCGTGACAGGCGGCGAGTGCCGTTGCGGTTGAACCCTCCGCGAATGGCGGGAGTCAGTCATAGGGTGACGCGAAAAAACGCCGGCTCACGCGCCGGACACCGTATCGACCCTGGACCAAGGAGTTCCGTTCATGGACCTGATCCGCATCCTCATCGCCATCCTCCTGCCGCCGCTGGGCGTGTTCCTGCAAGTCGGCTTCGGCGGCGCCTTCTGGCTGAACATCCTGCTCACCCTGCTCGGCTACATTCCGGGCATCGTCCACGCGGTGTACATCATCGCCAAGCGTTGAGGCTCCTGCTCAGGCGTAGTTCCATGGTTCCTTCGCGGTGAAGTCCCGCCACGGGTCTTCGCCGTGGAAGGGGCCGACGTAGAGCACCTCGCCGCCCCGTATGATCCATTCCATACCGTGTTCGCGGTCCCATTCGCAGTTCAGCGACAGGTGGATCACCGCTTCGTCGCCCTGTTCCGGGTCGGGCACGATCAACTCGCCCGGCTCGATCCGTTCCAGCACCGCGCGCGCCGGCGCGACTGTCTCCGCAGACTCGCCCAGCCGCTCCAGGCGCGCGGCGCGGTAGCGCAGGCTGGCGGCACAAAGCCGCTCGATCACGGCGTCATCCAGTTCGTCGAGGGCTCGGGCGCAGCGCCAGGCGTAGGCGTCGTCGGCCTCGTTCTCGATGAACAGGCTGATGTAGCGCCGGTACAGGCGCCAATACACTTCGCCCATGTTCGCATCGTCCAGGTTGCGGATCAGTTCCATGCGCGGTCTCCCTGTTCAGCAGCGTTCGGTGAGGGGAATGCCACGGCCGTCGCCGAAGCCATCGTGTACGTGCAGCCACAGCGGGATCGGCCAGGCCCAGCCGCCGGCCTTCCACCAGCACTCGGCGAACCAGGCTTTCAGCGTATCGGCGAGCAGATCGACGCCGCCGAAGCCGTCGGCGAAATAGGCTTCGTCGAAATCCGGGGCATGTCCCAGGCCGAGCGCCAGGTCCAGCGCCTTGCCGGGAAACAGGCGCGGGTCGCTGGCGTCTACCCGGTTGCTGGCGCCACTCAGGTACAGCCACGCTTCCGCTGCGTCGCGTCCGTCCTCGCCGAGGAACAGTTGGATCTCGCCGTCGCGCAGTCCTTCCTCCAGGGGTTGCCGGAGCAGCTCGCGCAGGCGCTGGATCACGCCCGGCGCGGCGCGTTGCAGGTCGCGGCGGTAGCGCTCGCGGAATTGTTCGGGGCTGAGGCCGAAAGGAATCATGGGCGTTTCTCCGTCATTCGGGGAGGCAGGGCCCGGCTTCCAGCCAGGCCTCCAGGTTGGGTGCCAGGGGTTCGAAGCAGTCCGGCGTCATCGCGCCATGGTCGACCAGGAACAGCGCCTGGCGGTGGCCGCCCAGCGCCATCATCACGGCGCGACCGCCGCTGTCGTCGCCTATGGCCAGGTAGCCGGGGCAGTAGAGAGAGGTCTCGAAGGTCCGGTTGCGTTCCAGCAACTCGTCGGCGGCGTAGAGCAGCAGGCCCGGCTCGACGAGACGACCGCCGTGCTGCTCCAGCGCGGCGACGAAGGCAGCCGGCAACGGTCGTCCGAGCCAGGCTTCGAGGGCATCCAATTCAGGCTTCATCGGTTTCGTCCTGGGCGAACAATGCATGACGGCGGGCATGGGCCAGCAGGCGTTCGCCAAGCGCATCGGCCAGGGCGTAGAAGCGCGTGTCCAGCGCATCCAGGGCCGCTTCGCAGTTGCGGTCGGGTTCATCGGCCCAGGTCGGCATGCGCAACTGGCGTTCGGCCTGGGAGACTGGCACCGGAGCGTCGCCGAACAGCAGGGCGGCGGCTCGCTCCAGCAGGGCCAGGGCGTCCTCCGCCTCCAATTCGCGCAGGCCCGCGCGTGCCGCCTGGTAGTGGTCGCCGGAGGAGTTGCCGAAGTACTGGTCGAAGCCGCCGTTGTGCACTTCGCCGCTGAGCACGCTTACCGCGTAGTAGGTCCGCTCGGCCGGCGACAGCCCGGCGAATCCCTCGCGGCCGTCGTAGACGCGATTCACCAGTGCGCTCCAGTACAGCGTCTGCGGACTCGCCAGGTAGCGCCGTCGGTCCTCATGGAAACGCTTGCCATCCTCGATGTTCTGCCGGTAGCCGCCCTTGCAAGGCATGCACAGTCCGTCGTTCCTCGCCGCCGTGGTCGGGAGGATGAGATGGCCGCAGGCGCGACAGGGAAGGCGGTCGGTCATGAGCGGTCCTTGCTGGTGGAAGGGGCTCATTATTGCGCAGGTGGGTGGCAGGTAGGGCGGGAGTGGGATTTCGGCCTTGCATACCGGAAGCACGGCATTGCTCGCGGGCACGGCCGAACCCCTGTCCCTTCAGGAAGAAGGCGGCGCGAGGTCTGGCTCGGAGCCAGCGCCACCGCGCCGCGCCAGTCCCCCTTTATCTACGGCTCAGGGAAACGGCCACGCCGGCGACCCCTGGCTCATGTCCAGAAGCTTCACCGTGCTGTATTCGTTGGTCCGGTTGTTGGCATAGAAGAACGCCGGCTGCTCGGCGAAACCGTAGGCCGCCACCTGCGCCTGGGCCGTGGCCGAGGTGCGGATGCCCCACAGCGCGAAGGTCGGCCGCTGGTCGCGCTGGGTCAGCCAGGACAGGCCGATCAGCAGGTTGTCGTTGCCGTCGGTGCTGCTGGCGTCGCCGCTGTTGCCCGGGCGCTGCGCGTAGCTGGCGTAGCCGAGAGCGGCCTTGTTGGCGTCCCAGTCGGACTTGTCCACCTGGCGCTGGTGCAGGTAGAGCAGGGTCCAGATGTCCCAACCCTGCAGCGGATCGTTCTTCAGGTCGGCCCAGTAGTGCACCCACTGGGTATAGAAGGCCATCCGCTCGCCATTCAGCGCGTAGGTGCCCGGGTCTTCCCACAGGCGCTTGTATACGCCTGCCAGCGGATCGGACTCGGCGCGCCCGGCGACGATCAGGTCGTAGGCGTTGCGGTAGTTGACCCGCGTATCGTCCAGGTTCTGCCCGAACTCGCGGAGCACGCGCCAGTCCTTGTGCAACGGGAAGATCTGGTTGGAGATCTCGCCCGAGCGTCCACCGTAGACCTTCAGTCGATTCACTTGCAGGTTGTGGCCCAGCTCATGGCTTTCGCCCCAGCCACGCGGGTTCAGACCCCAGGTCTGGTCGTAGGGGTTGCCGCTGCAACCGCCGCCGCACTGGGCGTACTGGTCGACGTTGATGTGCTGGGTGCCGGGCAGCTTGTGCAGGGTCTCGCTGTCGCAGTCCCAGCCGCGCGCCGCGCATTCCTGCTGGATTGCCGGAGTCTTCGCCTGGTTGGGAATGGCGAAGCCGGCCAGGGTGTAGGCGTCGTCGATGAACACCTCGTTCAACTCACGGATGAAGCGCTGGACGTCGCCGCCATAGTCCTTGTCGATCGAGCCACGGACCTTCTCCACCTTGGCGTGGACCTCCACCGAGCCGCTGCGGATCTCCAGCCAGTCGGCCTTGTCGGCGTCCAGCGCCTGGATGAAGTCGGCAATCGCCTGGCTGCTGTCCTCGCCCGGCTGGATGTCGAGGAACGGTTGGCTGGCCGCACCGGTTACCTTGACGGTTACCGTCTGTCCCGGCGTGGCGCCGCTGTAGACCAGTTGCAACAGGCCGCCGTAGGGCGATACCAGCGCCACCGACTGGTTTGCCTGGAGCTTGATGTCCGGACTCTTGAGGAAGCGCGGGCGGTCATACTGGCGGGTATTCCACAGCCGCGTCGAGCCGATGCGCTGGGTGTTCAGCCCGACCGCCAGGCTGGCCTGGCCAGCGTCTTCGATGCGGATGCTCAGGCGCTTGCCCGGCGCCGCCATGCGGCCGATGGCGGTGAAACCCTGGGCCGCCGGCAAGGTGAGGGTCAGGGTTTCCTCCGAGCCCGACACCGGCATCGACTGTTGGCGCTGGCCGGCGTAGCTGCCCAGCTCCTTCTGCGCCGCGCCGGCCTCGCGCACGTAGCCGACGATGGCGTCAGCGACGAAGGTTTCCTGGAAGCGCGCCGTGTCGGCGGCCTTGTCCATCGGGTAGCGGATGTTCTGCCGCACCGCGTCGGCCCACAGCAGCCAGAGCCGCAGCGAGGTGGTGCCGGGCAGGGCGAAGAGGTTCTGCGCCTTCTGGTTGTAGGCGTCGAGGGTGCCTTTCAGTACATCGACGCGCTTGCTGAAGTCGCTCAGTCCCGGCACGTCGTCGCAGGTGGTGCGACCGACGTAGGAGGTGCATTTCGACCAGTCGTAGTCCGTGCGCCAGCTACCGTCGACGATCTGCTGCACCAGCGCCGGATCCTGGCCGTAGGTGCTGCCCAGTTCGACCGAACGTGCACGGGTGCGGCTGGATGGCACCGTGTCCTTGTCCCAGTAGTTGCCGCCGTAGGGGCCTTCCTGCAGGCCCAGGCCGGCGAGGATCTGCTGGCCGGTGCTGCTCTGGTTCCAGCCACTGGTGTGCACGAAGAGGATCGGCAGCCCGGCCTGTAGCCGTGCGCGCACCGTGGCGCTCAGGCTAGCGGCGCTGGCGCCGTTGCCCAGTACCAGCAATTTGCTTGCGCTGGCGCAACTGGCGTCGGTCAGCGCGTTGCAGGCGGCGTCCGCCGGTTGCAGGCCGGCGCTCTTCAGGCCGTTGAGGGTGGCGGTCTTGTCCACCCCGACCACGCTGACCTTGAAGTCCTTCGCAGTGGCCGCGTCCGGGTCACCGTTCACCAGCCACTGCACCGCCCGCTTCAGCAGCGGCGCGTGGGCGGCATTGGTCCCGTTCAACTGGGTGAGTACGTTGGTGCCATAGGCCAGCCCGCGGCCGCCGGCCTCCAGGCTCAGGCTGGCGAGCACGCGGCCCTTGTCGCCGATAAGGAAGGGCAGGGTGTTGTCCGGGTTGGCTGGCACTATCCATTGGCTGGAGGCACCGGGGTCGTAAGCTTGGCTGAGGTTCTGGTAGAGACCGTCGAGCAACTGGGTGCGGGTCTGGCGGATGCGCTCGACCTGCTGCTGCAGGCGCAGGGCGACCAGGTGACTGTCGGTCAGTTGCGAGGAATCCCCGCTGATCAGTGCAGCATCGAGGATTTCTTCCTGGGTGGCTGCCTGGGCGGACAGCGCGCCCGCCAGGCAGAAACCGGCCAGCAACGCTCGGTGGCGTGGGATGGGTGAGCGACTCATGTTCTCTCCTTGCAGTGAGGGAAATGCAGTGGTGGACAGGCTCACAACTGGCGCTATCGGCCCGTGCAGGGCGGCATCTTGTTATGGGTGCGCCGGGTATCGCGTCGAACAGGGAATGGGCCTCGGACAATGCCGGAAATACGCATGGGCGATCCGCTGCATCGAACGAGTCAAGGCGAGAGGAACATGTTGGGAAAGGCGGAAAAACTATCTGTTCTGGTTGTTTTTGAACTGCGTCTGGTTATTTTGATTTTATTTTTACCGATTGTTCTAGGCGCTCTGGAATAGGCGCTCCAGCGTTTCCTGTGACGAAACGATCCAGACTTTGGTTAGGGTTCTTGGAAAATACCGAGGATGTATTTCCAGAGCTGTCGATAGAGTTGGAAGTTGCAGTTTCATGAAGGTTTGGGTACTTCGAAGTTACCGCGTTGGCGATGGAGTCGATATCGTCCGGTAGTGCCTTCGGAAGTGCCTGATAAGTGCCTTCTCACGCTCAGGCGGCGAGCAGAGCCGCCACGTCCACCGGATTCCGCTCCGCCAGCGCCAGTTCGCCTTCGCCGAAACTTGCGATGCTGCCGCCGCCACCCTGCTATTGATCGCGCAGTGGGGGGCGATTCATACCAAAGCCTGTGACCTGCAGCACGGCTCGCCGGTGCAACGGTAGAGACCTATCGGCAGGTGCTGGAAAGCTGCCGCCGGCACAGCTGCGAATTGCTCCTGGCACCGGCCTACGACATCGTCAACACCACGGCTTATATCCCGCAAGATGTACTGGCGCTGGATGTCGTAGGCAACAAGACCCTCTTTGCCTCGCGACAGGGGCTGCTGGAGTTCGCCCAGGTCTGCGATGTAGCTCGGCCAAAAGAAGTGATCCGCGAGCAGTTGCAAACACTGGAGCGGCCGTTGGCCCGCTCGACTGAGCTGAGCGAGCAGGCCCCGCATGTGGTCGCGGCAACCAGGCAATGTGCCGTTCCGTTTATGCAGACGTTTGGCTAGCGCACTCGGAAAGATCAGCGAGCTGACCACGCTCGAAAACGCGGTAAGGGGAGATGGCCAGCTGCTGGAAGGCACTCGGGGCGGGACAGACCAAAAAGCTTGAAGCCGCGCAGTGCGCGGCTTTGAAGGTGGTGGGCCCACACGGACTCGAACCGTGGACCAAAGGATTATGAGTCCTCTGCTCTAACCGACTGAGCTATAGGCCCCCAGAAGGTCGGCGGATTATACCGGCGCTTCTCGGGGAGCGCCAATCGGCTGGCGCGGTTTGAGGAATTTGCTGGCGAACAGCTCGGCGGGCAGCGGCGGACTGAGGACGAAGCCTTGGATCTGCTCGCAGCCTTCGTGGGTGAGGAAGCTCTGCTGGCCTTCGGTTTCCACGCCTTCGGCGATCACCGTGAGCTGCATGCTGCGGCCGAGGGCGATGATGGCGCGGGTGATGGCGGCATCGTGGGGATCGTCGGGGAGGCCGCGGATGAACGACTTGTCGATCTTCAGGATGTCCAGCGGCAGGCGCTTGAGGTAGCTGAGCGAGGAGTAGCCGGTGCCGAAGTCGTCGATCGCCAGTTGTACGCCGAGACGCTTGAGGCCGTGGAGGACGGCGAGGGCCTCCTCGGTCTGGTTCATGATGAAGCTCTCGGTGATTTCCAGTTGCAGCCGCGACGGTTCCAGGCCGGACTGCTCCAGCAGTTGCTCGAGGCGTTCGATCAGTTGCGGCTGGCCGAGCTGGGCGCCGGCGAGGTTGACCGACAGCGGGCCGAACGGCGCGTGCAGCTTTTGCCATTCGCCCATCTGCTGGCAGGCGTGTTCCAGCACCCAGTCGCCAAGGGGCAGGATCAGGCCGCAATCCTCGGCGAGAGGGATGAAGCGCTCCGGGGAAATTTCCCCGAACAGCGGATGGTACCAGCGCACCAGCGCCTCGGCGCCGACCAGCAGGCCGCTCTCCAGGCTCAGCTTGGGTTGGTAGTAGAGCTGCAACTCGTCGCGCTCGAGGGCGCGGCGCAGTTCGGTTTCCAGCGCCATGCGCTCGGTGGCCAGGTAGGTCAGTTCGCGGGTGTAGTACTCGACGCGGCTGCGGCCCCGCGACTTGGCGCGGTACATGGCGGCGTCGGCGTTCTTCACCAGGGTCGGGGCGTCGTCGCCGTCCTTGGGGAACAGGGCGATGCCGACGCTGGCGCTGACGAAGAATTCATGACCGTCGGCCTGGAACGGCGCGGTGAAGGCATTCAGCAGCTTGCGCGCAACGTGCTCGGCGTCGCTTTCCTGGTGCAGGCCGGGGAGCAGGATGATGAATTCGTCGCCCCCCAGGCGGGCCACGGTATCGACGTCGCGCAACTGGTCGCGCAGGCGTTCGGCGATGGCCTTGAGCAGCAGGTCGCCGATGGGATGGCCGAGGCTGTCGTTGATGTGCTTGAAGCGGTCCAGGTCGATGAACAGCACGGCGCCGGGACGGCTCTCTTCGCGGGCCTCGTCGAGGGCGTGATTGAGCCGGCTTTCGAACAGCAGGCGATTGGGCAGGCCGGTGAGCGGATCGTGGTGGGCCTGGTAGTCGAGCCGGGCCTGGGCGTACTTGAGGGTGGAGATATCGGCGAAGACGCCGACGAAGTGGGTGATCTCGCCCTGCGGATTGTGTACCGCGCTGATGGTCAGCCATTCGGGGTACAGCTCGCCGGTCTTGCGTCGGTTCCAGATCTCGCCCTGCCAGTGCCCGTCGCGTTCCAGCTGGTTCCACATGGCGAGGTAGAAGCTGGAGTCGTGTTGTCCGGAGGAGAGCAGGCTGGGCGAGCGTCCCAGCGCCTCCTGCTCGCTGTAGCCGGTGATCTCGCTGAAGGCGCGGTTGACCGCGGTGATGCGTTGGCGGGTATCGGTGATCATCACGCCTTCGGCGGTGCTTTCGAAGACGGTGGCGGCCTGCTGCAGCTTCTCCTGCATGAGCTGGCGCTCGGTGATATCGCGGGCGATGGTCAGCACGCAGTCCTCGCCATCGATGCTGATCCGGTGGGCGGACATCTCGCACTGGCGGATACCGCCGTTGCGGTCCCGTACAGGGGCGGTGAAGCCCTGGGTCAGGGTGTGGTGGCGTACCAGCGAGATCAGGCGCTTGCGGTCCTCGGTGTCGACCCACAGGCCGAGTTCGAGCGTGGAGCGGGAGATGACCTCGTCGCGGTGGTAGCCGCTGAGACGGGTGAAGCCTTCGTTCACGTCGATCAGCGTGCCGTCTTCGAGGCGGCTGATCAGCAGACCGTCGGGGTAGGCATGGAAGGCGTTGGCGAACTTCTCCTCGGAGATCCGCAGCAGTTCCTGGGTTTCCACCAGGTGGGTGATGTCGCGGATCACCACCACCAGCGCCGGGGTCTGGTCGAGGGCCACGTGCTGGGCGCTGAGCAGCGCGCTGAAGGTACTGCCATTGCGGCGCCGCAGGGGCACCTCGAGGTTGGTCAGGTTGCCGTGGCCGAGTTTTTCCAGGACCTGCGGGCCCAGGCCGGGGAGTCCCCAGATGTCCAGCTCGGTGGCGGTCTTGCCGATGGCGTCGTCGGCGGCGATGCCGATCTGCTGCTCGAAGGTACTGTTCACCGCGAGGAAGCGGCCGTCGGCGCCGTTGGCCAGTACCACCATGTCCGGGCAGTGGTGGAACACCGAAGCGAACTTCTGTTCGGACAGGCGCATGGCCTGCTCGGTGAGCTTGGCCTCGGTGATGTCGATCATCAGACCGCGCAGGAGCAGGTCCCGGCCTTGCGTGATCGGGGTGACCAGATCGCGAATCCAGACCACCCGGCCGTCGGCGGCGAGCATCCGGTAGTCGAAGCTGTGGTCGCGTCCGGCCTGGCTTTCGCTCATGCAGTAGTGGATGGCGTACTCGGCGTCCATGGGGTGCAGGGTCCGCTGCCAGAAGCCCGGCTGCAGCCATTCGCCGAGGGGATAGCCGAGCAGGCGTTCGGCGTGGGGCGAGACGTAGGTGAAGCGGTTCTCCTCGAGGCGCATTTCCCAGGCGATGGCATTCAGGCTTTCCACCAGTCCCCGGTAGTGCTGTTCGCTGTCGCGCAATTCGCGTTCCAATTGCCGCCGTCGACTCACCTCGCGGCGCAGGCGGCGGTTCATGGCCAGCAGTATGGCGACCGAGACCAGGATCAGCAGGACGATGGGAAGGCCGTAGGTCGCCATCTCGCGCCAGGCCGGACGTCGGTCGAGCAGGCCGCCGACCCAGGGGGCCTGGAGTTGCTCGATCTCCTCGGCGCTGAGGTCGGCGAGGACCTTGTCGACGATCCCGGCGAGGATCGGTTGTCCGCGCGGCACGGCCATCGCCAGTTGGTAGCGGTATGGCATCTCGCCGCTGATCTCCAGGCCGTTGAGCTTGAGCTGGCGGAGGTTCCATACGCTGGAGGCGAAGTCGCCGACGAAGGCGTCGGCCTGGCCGGTGGCCAGCGTCTGCAGGGCTGCTGCTACCGAAGGCAGAGGCAGCAGGGTGAGGTCGGGATGCTGGGCGATCAGCAGCTCGTGAGGAGCATAGTGGTCGACCACTGCGACCTTGAGCCCGTAGAGCTCGTCGATGCGCTTCGGCATCGGGCCGTTCTTGCGTGCCAGGATGATGATCGGGAAGTCCAGGTAGGGACGGGTGAAGCTCAGGTATTCCTGGCGCTCCGGGGTAGCCATGATGCCGGGCAGCAGGTCCAGCCGACCGTCCTTGGCCTGCTCCAGGACCTGCGTCCAGGTCTTCGGTTCGACAGGCGTCAGGTTGACGCTCAGGCGCTCCTGCAGCAGGCCGACGTAGCCGGCGGCGAGTCCCTGGTAGCGGCCCTGTTCGTCGCGGAACTCGAATGGCGGCCAGGAGGTGTCTACGCCCAGGCGGATGCTCGGGTGCTCGGCCAGCCAGGCCCGTTCCTCGGGCGTGAGCGTGAGGGCGCCGGCCAGCCCCGGCCAGCAGCAGGCCAGACACAGGAGAAGCACGGCCTGCAGACGCTGCATGAGGCGGTCTCGCGGTGGACGGGAATATAAGCGGAAGTGTAGACGCCGGGCGGCGGGGCAAGCGGCAAAGAAAAACCCCCGGCTTTTCAGGCCGGGGGTTCGTTCGTCACTCGTCGAGGAAGGAGCGCAGGTGCTCGCTTCGCGACGGATGGCGCAGCTTGCGCAGCGCCTTGGCTTCGATCTGGCGGATCCGCTCGCGGGTCACATCGAACTGCTTGCCGACTTCCTCGAGGGTGTGGTCGGTGTTCATGTCGATGCCGAAGCGCATGCGCAGCACCTTGGCTTCCCGAGCGGTGAGGCCGGCGAGGACTTCGCGGGTGGATTCCTTGAGGCTCTCGCTGGTCGCCATCTCGATCGGCGACTGCATGGTGGAGTCCTCGATGAAATCGCCCAGGTGCGAATCTTCGTCGTCACCGATCGGGGTTTCCATGGAGATCGGCTCTTTGGCGATCTTCAGTACCTTGCGGATCTTGTCCTCAGGCATGTCCATGCGCTCGCCAAGCTCTTCCGGGGTGGGCTCGCGACCCATTTCCTGGAGCATCTGGCGGGAGATGCGGTTGAGCTTGTTGATCGTCTCGATCATGTGCACCGGGATGCGGATGGTGCGTGCCTGGTCGGCGATCGAACGGGTGATCGCCTGGCGAATCCACCAGGTGGCGTAGGTGGAGAACTTGTAGCCGCGACGGTATTCGAACTTGTCCACCGCCTTCATCAGGCCGATGTTGCCTTCCTGGATCAGGTCGAGGAATTGCAGGCCGCGGTTGGTGTACTTCTTGGCGATGGAAATCACCAGGCGCAGGTTGGCCTCGACCATTTCCTTCTTCGCCCGGCGAGCCTTGGCTTCGCCGATCGACATCGCGCGGTTGATTTCCTTGATCTCGGCGACGGTCAGCTCGACCTCGCTTTCCAGGGCCGCCAGCTTCTGCTGGTTGCGCAGGATGTCGTCGCGCAGGCGCTCGATGGCCTCGGCGTACTTCGGCTTGCTCTTCAGGACGCTGTCGACCCACTTCTCGTCGGTCTCGTGGTTCGGGAACAGGCGCAGGAAGTCGGCACGCGGCATGCGTGCGTCACGCACGCAGAGCTGCATGATGGCGCGTTCCTGGGCGCGCACGCCTTCCAGGGCGGAACGCACGCGGGCGACCAGGGCGTCGAACTGCTTGGGCACCAGCTTGATCGGCATGAACAGCTCGGCCAGGCCGGTGAGTTCGGCGGTGGCCTGCTTGCTGCCGCGACCGTGCTTCTTCAGGGCCTTCTTGGCCTTGTCGAGCTGCTCGGAGACCGCGGTGAAACGCAGGCGGGCTTCTTCCGGATCCGGACCGCCGTCGCCTTCGTCGTCGCTGTCACTGCTGTCGTCGCTTTCTTCTTCCTCGTCGTCCTTCTCTTTCGAGTCGGCGGAATCGTCCTTCAGGTTGACCGGCTCCACCTCTTCGGCGGGCAGGCTGCCATCATCGGGATCGATATAGCCGCTGAGGACGTCGGAGAGGCGACCGCCCTCGGCGACGATACGGTTGTAGTCGGCCAGGATGCTGTCCACCGTGCCCGGGAACTGGGCGATGGCGCTCATCACTTCGCGGATGCCTTCCTCGATGCGCTTGGCGATTTCGATCTCGCCTTCGCGGGTCAGCAGTTCCACGGTACCCATTTCACGCATGTACATGCGCACCGGGTCGGTGGTGCGACCGATGTCGCTTTCCACCGCGGCCAGGGCCGCTGCGGCTTCTTCCGCTGCGGCTTCGTCGGTATCCGCCTCGGCCAGCAACAGGGCATCCGCATCCGGGGCTGTCTCGAATACGTTGATCCCCATGTCGTTGATCATGCGGATGATGTCTTCCACCTGTTCCGGATCGGAAATATCCTCCGGCAGGTGGTCGTTGACCTCCGCGTAAGTCAGGTATCCCTGCTCACGGCCTCGGGCGATCAACTCTTTCAGACGAGATTGCTGTTGCGCTTTTCCGGACATAACACCCTATCCACTGAAGGTCTTGGCGGGCAAAAAATAAGCAGAGGATTATACCTGATGCCTGGGCTGAGGCGCCAGTTCAGCTCTGGGAAGGCGATGAAGCGGCAACACTGTAGTGCTCTCTGAGCAAGGCTTTCTCTTCATCGGTCAGTTCACTGTAGCTCTTCTGCATGACGCTGCGTAAACGCTCCTCCCGCTCGCCGAAACGCTGGCTCTCGGAGAGTTTAGTAATGGTGTCGAAGAACTGCTTTTCAAGGTTCTCCTGGACGATCAGCCACTCCTTCTCGCCCAGGGCCTGCAGCAGGCGGCCCTGGGGCGTGCCGTGCCAGCGCGCGATGAGTTGCATCGAGCTCTGCCGCGGGTTCTTCTGCAGGGCTTCCAGTAGGGACACCAGCAACTGGGCGTAGGTATCCTGCTCCCTGGCGAGGGTGCCCGCATCGTCGACCTTCAAGGCCAGCTGCGGATGATGCAGCAAGGTGCGCAGGGCGTTGAGGGTGGTGGACTCCACGCTTACCGGCGTTCGTTGCGGAGCCTTGAAGTCGCCGCGGCCGCCTTTGTCCCACTTCCTCTTGCCATCCCACTTCTTGCCGTCCCAGGGCTTCTTGTCCTTGTTCCAGCTCTTGCGCGGTTGCGCCTCGCCATAGCCTGGCGCGGCGTCGAACGGCGCGTGGGAGGGCTCGCTCTCGTAGTAGGCGCTGGCGGCGAAATAGTCGTCGCCGTCGAAGGTGCCGCTCGCTCCGTGATCCATGGGCGACGGCGGCGGGCTGTGGTGCGCCAGCTGTCCGATGTTTTCGCCGGACAGACCGGTGATTTCCGACAGCCGTTGCCGCATCAGCAGGCGCAGGTTGTTCCCGGGAATCTTCTCCAGCAGCGGCGCGGCGAGGGTCGCCAGGTGGGCCTTGCCTTCCAGGGTGGCGGGGTCGGCCTCGAGCATCAGTTGCTGGAAGAAGTACTCCGCCAGCGGCTGGGCCTGCTGGGTGATGCGTGCGCGGAAGGCGTCCTCGCCCTCGGCGCGTACCAGGCTGTCCGGGTCCTCGCCCTCGGGGAGGAACAGGAAGCGCACGCGCTTGCCGTCCTGCAGGTTCGGCAACACCGACTCCAGGGCGCGCCAGGCCGCCTTGCGGCCGGCCTGGTCGCCGTCGAAACAGAACAGGATGCTCGGTACCAGGCGGAACAGGCGCTTGATGTGTTCCTCGCTGGTCGCCGTGCCGAGGGTCGCCACCGCGTTGCGGATGCCTTGCTGGGCCAGGGCGATGACATCCATGTAGCCCTCGACCACCATGATCTCGTCGAGGTCGCGATTCTTCTGCCGGGCTTCGTAGAGTCCGTAGAGTTCCTGGCCCTTGTGGAAGACCGGAGTCTCCGGGGAGTTCAGGTACTTCGGCTTGTCGTCGCCGAGCACCCGGCCGCCGAAGGCGATGATCCGCCCGCGGCTGTCGCGGATCGGGAACATCACGCGATCGCGGAAGCGGTCGTAGCGCTTGCCGGTGTCGCTGTTCTCCACCAGCAGGCCGGCGTCGAGCATGGCCTTGAGTTGCAGGTTGTCTCCGCCCAGGTGCTTGAGCAGGTTGTCCCAGCCGGGCGGGGCGAAACCGAGGCCGAAGTCGCGGGCGATCTCGCCGGTCAGGCCGCGGCCCTTCAGGTAGTTCACCGCGGCCTTGCGCGCCGGGTGGCTTTTCAGCGCCTGCTTGTAGAACTCGGCGGCGGCGCTGAGCAGCGGGTAGAGCGGCGAGTCGGTCGGCTGGCGCGGCGTGTGCCCGCGTCCGCCGCGTTCCTCGCGCGGCACGTCCATGCCGGCGCGCTTGGCCAGTTCCTCGACCGCCTGGGGGAACTCCAGCTGGTCGTGGTCCATGACGAAGCCGAGCGCGTTGCCGCCGGCGCCGCAGCCGAAGCAGTAGTAGAACTGCTTGTCCGGGCTGACGGTGAACGAGGGAGTCTTTTCCTTGTGGAACGGGCAGCAGGCGCTGTAGTTCTTGCCGGTTTTCTTCAGTTGGATGCGCGAACTCACCACCTCGACGATGTCGGTGCGGTTCAGCAGGTCATCGATGAAGCTTTGCGGAATCAGGCCGGCCATGGTGTTCTCGAAAACGACGGCGCGTGGGCGCAGAGCGGCAGCATAGCAATTATCGCCGGGCCGATCAGGCCGGCGCGGTGTTTCAGGAGGAGAGGCGCGCCTTCAGGCGCTGGCTGACCTGTGCCATGTCGACGCGACCCTGGACCTGCGGTCGCAGCAGGTTCATCGCCTTGCCCATGTCCTGCGGACCCTGGGCGCCGCTGTCGACGATGCTGCGCTCGATCAGGGCGTCGATCTCGTGGTCGTCCAGGGGCTTGGGCATGAAGTCCTGGAGTACGAGGATCTCGGCGGCCTCGACCTCGGCAAGGTCCTGGCGGCCGGCGTCGCTGAACTGGCGCTGGGCGTCGCGGCGCTGCTTGATCATCCGGTCGAGGATCAGCAGGGCTCGGGCGTCATCCACCTCGATGCGTTCGTCGACCTCGACGCGCTTGATGTCCGCGAGGGCCAGGCGCAACGTGGTCAGCCGCGGCTTGTCCTGGGCGCGCATGGCGACCTTGACGGCGTCGAGGAGGCGGGATTTGATTTCGCTCATGGCGGAAAGCCGAAAGCCCGGCCGGGGCCGGGCTGAGGCACGATCACTGACGCGTGGGCGTCGAGTGGATCAGTACAGGCGCTCGCGACGGCGCTGTTCGCGCTGTACTTTCTTCGCGTGGCGCTTCACTGCGGCAGCGGCCTTGCGCTTGCGCTCGGCAGTGGGCTTCTCGTAGAACTCGCGGCTGCGAACTTCAGCCAGTACACCTGCTTTTTCGCAGGAGCGCTTGAAACGACGCAGGGCTACGTCGAAGGGTTCGTTCTCTTTTACTTTGACGGCTGGCATCCAGGTCGTACCTTCACTGATTACCGGGGGTTGAACGTACTCCGGCAAGGTGGCGCGGATACGTCGGTTTTCAAGGGTTGCGGATATTAACGGTTCGGCCGGAGGAATGCAAAGCCTCCGATCGAAAAACACTGGTCTGACGCAAAGCCGCCGATTATCATGCGCGGCTTCGTATTTGCCAAGCTCTAAGGCTCAAGCCCATGCGCGTGCTGGGACTGGAAACGTCCTGCGACGAAACCGGCGTCGCCCTTTACGACAGCGAACGCGGCCTGCTGGCCGACGCGCTGTTCAGTCAGATCGACCTCCATCGCGTCTACGGCGGCGTCGTGCCCGAGCTGGCCTCGCGCGACCACGTGAAGCGCATGCTGCCGCTGATCCGCCAGGTGCTCGACGAGTCCGGCTGCACGCCGGCGGATATCGACGCGATCGCCTATACCGCCGGCCCCGGCCTGGTCGGCGCCCTGCTGGTGGGGGCTTCCTGTGCCCAGGCGATGGCCTTCGCCTGGGGCGTGCCGGCGGTCGGCGTGCACCACATGGAAGGGCACCTGCTGGCGCCGATGCTGGAAGAGCAGCCTCCGCGGTTCCCGTTCGTCGCCTTGCTGGTTTCCGGCGGTCACACCCAGTTGGTGCGGGTGGACGGTATCGGTCGCTACCAGTTGCTTGGCGAATCGGTGGACGATGCCGCCGGCGAAGCCTTCGACAAGACCGCCAAGCTGATCGGCCTGGGCTATCCCGGCGGTCCGGAAATCGCCCGCCTGGCGGAGCGCGGCACTCCTGGCCGCTTCGTGTTCCCGCGGCCGATGACCGATCGCCCCGGCCTGGACTTCAGCTTTAGCGGGCTCAAGACCTTTACCCTGAACACCTGGCAGCGTTGCGTCGAGGCCGGCGACGACAGCGAGCAGACCCGCTGCGACATCGCCCTGGCGTTCCAGACCGCGGTGGTCGAGACCCTGCTGATCAAGTGCCGTCGCGCCTTGAAGCAGACCGGCCTGAAGAACCTGGTGATCGCCGGCGGCGTCAGCGCCAACCAGGCGTTGCGCAGCGGCCTGGAAAAGATGCTCGGCGAAATGAAGGGGCAGGTGTTCTACGCCCGCCCGCGCTTCTGCACCGACAATGGCGCGATGATCGCCTACGCCGGCTGCCAGCGCCTGCTCGCCGGCCAGCATGACGGCCCGGCGATCAGCGTCCAGCCGCGCTGGCCGATGGAGTCGCTGCCGGCGGTCTGAGTGGCCGCCAGGTCGCAGTCAGGCAGGTGTCGATGACGCAGCTGGGCCAGACTGCATGAAGTTTGTTCCTTTTATGGATTAGAAATGCCGTTCGCGGCCGGCGAACAGATCGCGTAAGTTGGCGCGGTGCCGCCAGACGATCAGGCCGGTCAGCACGGTCATCGGCAGCAGCGCTCCGGGCTGCTGCCAGGCCAGCAACGGCAGGGTCAGCGGGGTGGCCACCAGCGAGGCGAGCGAGCTGGTGCGCGACAGCTTGAAGGTCAGCAGCCAGGCCGCTGCGGCCAGCAGTACGGCCGGCGGATAGAGGCCGAGGAGCATGCCCGCGGCGGTGGCGACTCCCTTGCCGCCGCGGAAGTTGAAGTACAGCGGATACAGGTGGCCGATCACGGCGGCGATGCCGACCCAGGCCTCCTCCATCACGCCGAGCCCCAGCCAGCGGGCGACCAGCACCGGCAGCAGGCCTTTGCCGACGTCGCCGAGCAGGGTCAGGATGGCGAGTTTCTTCCCGGCGACGCGCAGCATGTTGGTCGCGCCGGGGTTGCCGGAACCGCTGGCGCGCGGGTCCTGGGTGCCGAACCAGCGGCTGAGCAGAACGGCGAAGGAGAGGGAACCGAGCAGGTAGGCGAGGATCGCCAGTAGCCAGACCATGGATTCCACCGAGGACGAGGATGTCCTCGATTCTAACGGGGCGGCGCACGCTTGTCGTGGCATCCCTTGGAGCGGGTAGCGAAGTGGACAGAGTTTTTATCGAAGGCTTGGAGGTCGATACCGTCATCGGCGTGTACGACTGGGAGCGCGGCATCCGTCAGTGCCTGCGCCTGGACCTGACCCTGGGCTGGGACAACCGTCCCGCCGCCGCGGGCGACGATCTCGCCCTGGCGCTGGACTATGCCGCGTTGTCCGAGCGAGTGCAGGAGTTCGCCCGGGAATCGCATTTCCAGTTGGTGGAAACCTTCGCCGAGCGCCTCGCCGAGGTACTGATGGGCGAGCGCGGCATTCCCTGGCTGCGCATCCGCGTGACCAAGCCCGGCGCGGTGCCGGCGGCCCGTGGCGTTGGCGTGGAGATCGAACGCGGATGTCGCTGATCCCGGTCTACCTCGGCCTCGGCAGCAATGTCGAGCGTGAGCGCCACCTGCATGCCGGCCTTGATGCGCTGGCCGGTTTCCTTCATGACCTGCGTTGTTCGCCGGTGTTCGAGAGCGAGCCGGTGGGTATCAAGAGCGGGCCGTTCTTCAACCTGGTGGTGTCTGCCCGCACCGATCTGCCGCTGGCCGAACTGAGCCTGCGACTCAAGCACATCGAGGCCGACAATGGCCGCTATGCGCCAGAGCGCAAGGGGCTGCCGCTGGATATCGACGTGCTGTTCTACGGTGACCTGGTCGGCGATTTCGATGGTCTGGTGCTGCCGCGCGCCGAAGTGCTGAAGAACGCTTTCGTGCTCTGGCCCTTGTCCGAGCTGGCGCCGAACCTGGAGCATCCGGTCGCCCGCCAGCCGCTGGGCGATCTCTGGCGCGAGGCGAGGATCCAGCAGAAGCTCTGGCCGGCGCCATTCGAATGGCGTGGCCGGGCGTTGACTCCCGAAGCGCTGCTTCAGGCCTTTCCGCGTTCTTCCTTGTAGGCCTTGAGGGCGGCGAGGCGCGCACGCTTCAGCGCCTCGCCCAGTTCCGCGCCCTTCAAGCCCTTTTCCACCAGCGGCTTCACGCTGACTGCCCGCGCTGCCTGCGCCGCGCCGAGCAGGTAGGCGGCCTGCGGATAGTCCCGCTGTTCCAGGCCGAGGCGGCCGCGCGCGTCCATCTCGCTGGCGGCGACGAACTCCTCGAAACGCTGCGGGCGGCGATACACGTCGAAGCTCTGCAACAGCTCCAGCAGTGTATTCGGGCGCAGCTCCAGCGCCCGATGGGCGTGGGTGTGGTACTCGCCCACCAGGCGCGCCAGTTCCTGGCAGTCGCGCGGCACCCTGAAGCGCTGGTTCACCGCATCGATCAACGGCACGCCGCGAGCCTCGTGGGCGATATGGCGGGGCCAGTCCGCTTCGCTGGTGAGTCCCTTGCCCAGGTCGTGCAGCAGGCAGGCCCAGCGTACGCTGAGTGGCTGCCGGTGGCGGGCGCATTGCTGCAATACCGACAGGACATGGACGCCGGTATCGATTTCCGGATGGTGGGCCGCCGGCTGCGGTACGCCGAACAGCGCCTCGACTTCCGGGATCAGTTCGGCCAGGGCGTTGCAGTCGTGCAGGACCTGGATGAAGACCTCGGGGTTGGGTTCCATCAGGGCGCGGGAAATTTCCTTCCAACTGCGCTCCGGGGTCAGCGCCTGCAACTCGCCGGATTCCGCCAGTTGGCGCATCAGGGCGAGGGTTTCGGCGGCGACCCGGAAGCCCAGGCCGGCGTAGCGGGCGGCGAAGCGCGCTACGCGCAGGACCCGCAGGGGATCCTCGGCGAACGCCGGGGAAACGTGGCGCAGCAGGCGCGCCTCGAGGTCGGCCTGGCCGCCGTAGGGGTCTATTACCCGGCCCTGTTCATCCTCGGCCATGGCGTTGATGGTCAGGTCACGGCGAGTCAGGTCTTCCTCCAGGGTCACCTCGGGGCTGGCATGGAAGGTGAAGCCACCGTAGCCGCGCCCGCTCTTTCGCTCGGTGCGCGCCAGGGCGTATTCCTCGCCGCTCTGCGGATGAAGGAAGACCGGGAAGTCGGCGCCCACCGGGCGGTAGCCGCGGGCGAGCATCTCGTCGCTGCTGGCACCGACCACCACCCAGTCGATATCGGTGACCGGACGGCCGAGAAGGCGATCGCGCACGGCGCCGCCGACCTTGTAAATCTGCATGGGAATCCTCCGCGTGATAGGCGGAAGTCTACCCCAGGGTTTCCTAGCGGGCGCGTGGAAGCTGCCGGAGCAGGGCGCCGACCGCCAGTTCGAGCTGTTCCGGATTGGCCCTGGCGGGGCTGAGGCCGGTGCTCACCATACCCTCCCAGAGAACGCGCTCCTCCAGGTCGACCAGGCGCACGCGCAATGTTCCGGTTTCGTCGCGCAGGCGGTGGATCGCCAGATAAGGCCCCATGCCGGAGGTGGGCGGAAGGTCGGGGCGGAATTCCAGCGGTGCGTCGCGCAGCGCCAGCCAGTAGTAGACGCGGAATTGCGGGGTGGCGCTCTCGTGGTAGCCGTGGGCCGCCAGTCCCTGGCGCAGCTCTGCGTTTATCAGCGGATAGCGGTTGCGGTAGGGCAGGGCATCGACCGCCTGTTCCGGCGGCATCAACTGGAAACCTTGCAGGCCGGGCAATCCGGTGCTGGCCGGATGGGTAACCCGGGCGCTGGGGATGTGGCTGGCGCAGGTGGCCAGGACGAGGCAGAGCAGGACGATGGCGAACAGGCGCATGGCGGCTCCCGTGGACGGCCGGCTTCTTGTTCTGCTGTGGGCGGCCCCGACCGTGCCGGCATGCTGGCCGGCGGTCGGGGCGGACGTCAACCGATCAAATGGGCGGGATGATCAGGTCCAGGCGCGGGTAGCCTTCCTCGCCCTCGCTGGCGCCCTTGGGCGGCATGTGGTGGGTCTGCACGAGCTGGTCGCCCTGCAGGGTCTCCAGGTGGATATCGAAGCCCCACAAGCGATGCAGGTGCTTGAGTACGTCGGCGGTGGAGTCGCTCAGCGGCTGGCGGTCGAACTGCTGGTGGCGCAGGGTCAGCGAGCGGTCGCCGCGACGGTCGACGTTCCAGATCTGGATATTCGGCTCGCGGTTGCCGAGGTTGTACTGCGCCGCCAGGGTCTCGCGGATGGTGCGGTAGCCGGCTTCGTCGTGGATCGCCGCGACCAGCAGGTCGTCCTTCTGGTCGTCGTCGAGAATGCTGAACAGCTTCAGGTCGCGAATCACCTTGGGCGAGAGGAACTGGAGGATGAAGCTTTCGTCCTTGAAGCTCTTCATGGCGAACTTCAGCGTGGCCAGCCAGTCGCTGCCGGCGATATCCGGGAACCAGCGGCGATCCTCTTCGGTGGGTTCCTCGCAGATGCGGCGGATGTCGCGGTACATGGCGAAGCCCAGGGCGTAGGGGTTGATGCCGCTGTAGTAGGGGCTGTCGAAGGACGGCTGGTAGACCACGCTGGTGTGGTATTGCAGGAACTCCATCATGAAGCCGTCGTTGACCAGGCCTTCGTCGTAGAGGTCGTTGAGCAGCGTGTAGTGCCAGAAGGTCGCCCAGCCTTCGTTCATCACCTGGGTCTGGCGTTGCGGGTAGAAATACTGGGCGATCTTGCGCACGATGCGGATCACCTCGCGCTGCCAGGGCTCCAGCAGCGGCGCGTTCTTCTCGATGAAGTAGAGGATGTTCTCCTGCGGCTCGCTCGGATAGCGCGCCATGGATTGTTCCTTGTCCTTGCCGCCGACGCGCGGGATGGTCCGCCAGAGGTCGTTGACCTGGCGCTGGATCAGTTCCTCGCGCTCCTTCTGCCGCTGCCGCTCCTCTTCCGCGGAAATCGGGTAGGGCCGCTTGTAGCGGTCGACACCGTAGTTCATCAGGGCGTGGCAGGAGTCGAGCAGGTCTTCCACCGCGTCGATCCCGTAGCGCTCCTCGCACTGCATGATGTACTGCTTGGCGAACACCAGGTAATCGATGATCGAACTGGCATCGGTCCAGGTGCGGAACAGGTAGTTGCCCTTGAAGAAACTGTTGTGCCCGTAGCAGGCGTGGGCGATCACCAGCGCCTGCATGCACTGGGTGTTTTCCTCCATCAGGTAGGCGATGCAGGGGTCGGAGTTGATCACGATCTCGTAGGCCAGGCCCATCTGGCCACGCTTGTAGTTCTTTTCCGTACTGAGGAAGTGCTTGCCGTAGGACCAGTGGTTATAGCCGATCGGCATGCCCACCGAGGCGTAGGCGTCCATCATCTGCTCGGCGGTGATCACTTCGATCTGGTTCGGATAGGTATCCAGCGCATAGCGCTCGGCGATCCTGCTGATTTCCCGGTCGTACTGCTGGATCAGCTCGAAGGTCCACTCCGAGCCGGTGGCGATGGGCTGGCGCTTGCTCATGCGACGAGCCTCCTCTGGAACAGCTCGCGGAACACCGGGTAGATGTCCGATGCCGAGACGATCTGCTGCTGGGCGAAGCTGTCTTCGAAGGCTTCGCGCACGCGCTCGTACTCGAACCACAGGGCCTGGTGTTCGCGCGGGGTGATCTCGACGTAGGTGTAGTACTGGACGAACGGCATGATCTGCTTGAGGAGGATGTCCCGGCACACCGGCGAGTCGTCGTTCCAGTTGTCGCCGTCCGAGGCCTGGGCGGCGTAGATGTTCCACTCATGGGTCGGATAACGCTCGGCCATGATCTCCTGCATCATCTTCAGCGCGCTGGAGACGATGGTGCCGCCGGTCTCGCGGGAGTAGAAGAACTCCTCCTCGTCGACCTCGCGGGCGCTGGTGTGGTGGCGGATGAACACCACTTCGATCTTCTCGTAGTTCCGCTTGAGGAACAGGTAGAGCAGGATGAAGAAGCGCTTGGCGATGTCCTTGGTCGCCTGGGTCATCGAGCCGGAGACGTCCATCAGGCAGAACATCACCGCCTTGGAGGTGGGGTTGGGCTGCTTGACCAGCAGGTTGTACTTGAGATCGAAGGTATCGAGGAAGGGTACCCGGTCGATGCGCGCGCGGAGCTTGGCGATTTCCAGCTCGAGTTCCTGGATATCGCCGAGGTTGTCCGGCTCTTCGCGCTTGATCCGCTCCAGTTCCTTCAGCGCCGCGCGCAGCTTGGCCCGGCTGCCGCCGGACAGCGCGATGCGCCGCGCATGGGCCGAGCGCAGGGTGCGGACGATGTTGATGCGCGACGGGTTGCCGTCGTTGCTGATGCCGGCGCGGACGGTCTTGAAGGTGTCGGTGCCGGTGATGTGGCGCTTGACCAGGTTGGGCAGTTCCAGGTCCTCGAACATGAAATCGAGGAATTCCTCCTGGGTGATCTGGAAGACGAAGTCGTCCATGCCTTCGCCGCTGTTGCTGGCCTTGCCGCCGCCGCGGCCGCCCCCGCCGCCGGATGGGCGGGCGATGTGCTCGCCGGCGGTGAACTCCTTGTTGCCGGGGTGGACGACGGTCTGCCGCCCGCCGCGACCATGGTGCAGCACCGGTTCGTCGATATCGCGCCCGGGAATGCTGATCTGCTCGCCGTGCTCCATGTCGGTGATGGAACGCCGGCTGACGGCCTCCTCGACGGCCTTCTTGATGTGTTCACGGTAGCGCCTCAGGAAGCGCTGGCGGTTCACCGTGCTCTTGTTCTTGCCGTTCAGACGCCGGTCGATGACGTAGCTCATGAATGCTCCTCAGGGCCTGTGGCGCCCCGCCGGAGCGGAGGCGCCGAGGTCCGAATGCGACGGCGACCGGTACGGTCGCAGCGACCGTACCGATGGCAGACTACTGCGACTTGCGAACCCGCAGGTACCATTCCGACAGCAGGCGGACCTGCTTCTCGGTGTAGCCGCGCTCGACCATGCGTTTGACGAAGTCGTTGTGCTTCTGCTGGTCCTCCTTGCTGGCCTTGGCGTTGAAGCTGATGACCGGAAGCAGGTCCTCGGTGTTGGAGAACATCTTCTTCTCGATCACCACGCGCAGCTTCTCGTAGGACAGCCAACTCGGGTTCTTGCCGTTGTTGCCGGCGCGGGCGCGCAGCACGAAGTTGACGATCTCGTTGCGGAAGTCCTTCGGGTTGCTGATGCCGGCGGGTTTCTCGATCTTCTCCAGTTCCTCGTTGAGGGCGGCGCGATTGAGGATCTCGCCGGTTTCCGGGTCGCGGTATTCCTGGTCCTGGATCCAGAAGTCGGCGTACAGCACATAGCGGTCGAAGATGTTCTGACCGTATTCGCTGTAGGACTCCAGGTAGGCGGTCTGGATTTCCTTGCCGATGAACTCGACGTAGCGCGGCGCCAGGTATTCCTTGATGAAACGCAGGTAGCGCTCGCGGGTCTCCGGCTGGAACTGCTCCTGTTCGATCTGCTGTTCGAGGACATAGAGCAGGTGCACCGGGTTGGCCGCTACTTCGTGCGGGTCGAAGTTGAATACCTTGGAGAGGATCTTGAAGGCGAAGCGGGTGGAAAGGCCGGCCATGCCTTCGTCGACCCCGGCCGAGTCGCGATATTCCTGGATCGACTTGGCCTTGGGGTCGGTGTCTTTCAGGTTTTCGCCGTCATATACCCGCATCTTCGAGTAGATATTCGAGTTTTCCGGCTCTTTCAGCCTCGACAGCACGGAGAACTGCGAGAGCATCTTCAGGGTGTCCGGGGCGCAGTGGGCGTGCGCCAGCGAGCTGTTGACCAGCAACTTGTCGTAGATCTTGATCTCGTCCGCCACGCGCAGGCAGTACGGCACCTTGACGATGTAGATGCGGTCGATGAACGCCTCGTTGTTCTTGTTGTTACGGAAACTGTGCCATTCCGACTCGTTGGAGTGAGCCAGGATGATGCCGCTGTAGGGCAGGGCGCCGAGGCCTTCGGTGCTGTTGTAGTTGCCTTCCTGGGTCGCGGTCAGCAGCGGGTGCAGGACCTTGATCGGGGCCTTGAACATCTCGACGAATTCCATCAGGCCCTGGTTGGCCCGGCAGAGGGCGCCCGAATAGCTGTAGGCATCCGCGTCGTTCTGCGGGTATTCCTCCAGCTTGCGGATGTCGACCTTGCCGACCAGCGCGGATATGTCCTGGTTGTTCTCGTCGCCGGGCTCGGTCTTGGCGATGGCGATCTGGTTGAGGATCGAGGGGTACAGCTTGACCACGCGGAACTGGCTGATGTCGCCGCCGAACTCGTTGAGGCGCTTGGTTGCCCAGGGCGACATGATCGAGCGCAGGTAGCGCCTCGGGATGCCGTAGTCCTCCTCGAGAATGGCGCCGTCTTCGTCGGGGTTGAACAAGCCCAGCGGCGACTCGAAGACCGGCGAGCCCTTGATCGCGTAGAAGGGCACCTTCTCCATCAGTTGCTTGAGTTTTTCCGCCAGGGAGGACTTACCGCCGCCGACCGGGCCGAGCAGGTAAAGGATCTGCTTCTTCTCCTCCAGGCCCTGGGCCGCATGGCGGAAGAACGCGACGATCTGGTCGATGCATTCCTCCATGCCGTGGAAGTCGGCGAACGCCGGGTAGCGGCGAATCACCTTGTTGGAGAAGATTCGCGACAGCCTGGAGTCCACCGAGGTGTCCAGCAACTCCGGCTCGCCGATCGCCATCAGTAGGCGCTCGGCGGCGGAGGCATAGGCTGTCTTGTCTTGCTTGCAGAGGTCGAGATATTCCTGAAGGGAATATTCCTCTTGGCGGGTCGCTTCGAAGCGTTCCTGGAAGTGACTGAAAATGCTCATGACGTCTCCTCGCTCGATGCAGTGAGCCGGCGCGGGATCGGTCGTGCGGGTGCGGGGGGGCCGCCAGCCAGGCCGGCGAGAATCCCCCAGACTCCGTCGCTGCACGGTGCTTCCCTTTCCGCCAGCGCTCCTAACGGTCACAGCCGATGGCCCGGAAGCCGGTGTGCCGGCTCTCCCCTGTTTTGGATGGCCTGAGGAAAAGAATAGTTCGTTCTGGACGGAGTAAAGGAAGAAAGGCGAGAGAAGTTACAGTTTTTTTGGCGGGGTAGCGGCGCGGCCTACTCCGCTTCGCCGCTGCTGGTATCCGCGGGATAGACGCTGCGCCATAGCTCGAAGCCGCCGTCGAGGCTGTAGACGTCGCTGAAGCCCTGCTGGATGAAATAGGCGGCGGCGCTCTGGCTGGAGTTGCCGTGGTAGCAGACCACCACCAGCGGAGCGTCGAGGTCGGCGGCGGCGATGAAGTCCGCCACCGAGTGGTTGTCGATGTGCCGCGAGCCGCTGATGTGGCCGACAGCGAAGCTCTGCGGGTCGCGGATGTCGACCACCTGGGCGCCGTTTTCGCGGAGCTGGCGGGCCTGTTCGGGGGCGATGCGCTGGAAGGTGTCGCTCATGTCGGGGTACCTGTGTACAGGGCGTCCACCGGACGCCGGGGATTCATGCGGGCGTGGCGGCGGGTCTGGCCGGCGCGCGCTGCTCGGCGCAATCGCAGCTCAGGCGTTCGCCGCTGTCGACGTTCAGCAGGGTCATCCGTGCGCCCCAGACGCAGCCGGTATCCAGGGCGAACAGGCCGGGCTCGTCGCAGTGGCCTTCGAGGGCCGCCCAGTGGCCGAAGATGATCTTCTCGCCGCGGGTCTTGCGCGAAGGGAAGCTGAACCAGGGGGCGTAGCCGGGCGGCGCGGTGTCGAGGCCTTCCTTGCTCTTCAGGTCGAGCTTGCCATCTTCGGTGCAGAAACGCATGCGGGTGAAGTAGTTGGTGATCACCCTCAGGCGGTCGATGCCATGCAGCTTCTTGTCCCACTTGGCCGGCTCGTTGCCGTACATGCCGTCGAGGAACAGCGGCAGGCGCTGGTCGTCGCGCAATGCTTGCTCCACCTCGGCTGCGCGCAGACGGGCTTTTTCCAGGCTCCACTGCGGGGGGATGCCGGCATGCACCAGGGCGACCTTGCGTTGTTCGTCGTAGTGCAGCAGCGGCAGGCGACGCAGCCAGTCGAGCAGTGGCTCGCGGTCCGGCGCCTCGAGGATTTCCCGCAGCGTGTCGGATTTCTTCAGGCGCTCGGACTTATGCGCCACCGCCAGCAGGTGCAGGTCGTGGTTGCCCAGGACGCTGACCACCGACTCGCGCATGGCATAGAGGAAGCGCAACGTTTCCAGGGACTGCGGGCCGCGGTTGACCAGGTCGCCGACCAGCCACAGGCGGTCCTTGGCCGGGTCGAAGGCGACGCGCTCCAGCAGGCATTTCAGGGGATCCAGGCAACCCTGCAGGTCGCCTACCGCGTAGACCGCCATCAGTGCAGCGCTCCCGGTACGGCCAGGCGAAACACCGGGATCGTGGCGTCGAAGGCGATTCCGTCGCTGCCGAGCATCTGGTAACTGCCGCGCATGCTGCCGACCCGGGTCGCCAGCACCGTGCCGCTGGTGTAGGTGTGTTGCGCGCCGGGGGCGATCAGCGGTTGCTCGCCGACCACGCCGGCGCCGCGAACTTCCTGGGTACGGCCGTCGCCGTCGGTGATGATCCAGTGGCGCGACAGCAGTTGGGCCGGAACCTCGCCCTGGTTCTCGATGGTCACCGTGTAGGCGAAGGCGAAACGGTTCTGCTCCGGGGCGGACTGTTCCGGAAGGTAGCGGGTGTCGACCCTGACGTTGACCTGGTGCTGGGTATCGCTCATACGGCTTGCCTGATTCCTGACGAGTGTCTCACCAGACTAACGATTGCCTGGCAGCTCGGCCAGCCGGTTGGCCAGGCGGACGAAAGCGGCCAGGTCGAGTTGTTCGGGGCGGAGGGTCGGATCGACCTCTGCGGCCTCGATGTCCTCGATGCTCAGGAGAGGCTTGAGGGTGTTGCGCAGGGTCTTGCGGCGCTGGTTGAAGGCCTCGCGGACCACCCGCTCGAGCAGTTTCGGATCGCGTGCCGGATGGGGCGGCTCGGCGAAGGGGGTGAGGCGGACGATGGCCGAGTCGACCTTGGGCGGCGGGTTGAACGCGCCGGGGCCGACGTTGAACAGGTGCTCCACCCGACAGTGATACTGGACCATGATCGAGAGCCGGCCCCAGTCCCCGCCGCCCGGCGTGGCCGCCAGGCGCTCGACCACTTCCTTCTGCAGCATGAAGTGCATGTCCTCGATCACCGGCGCGTACTCCAGCAGATGGAAGATCAGTGGCGTGGAGATGTTGTAGGGCAGGTTGCCGACCACTCGCAGCTTCTCGCCGCTCTCCACCAGCGAGGCGAAATCGAACTTGAGGGCGTCGCCCTGGTGCAGGCTGAAGCGCGACTCGAGGCCGAATTTCAGCTTCAACAGGGGGATCAGGTCCTGGTCGAGCTCGATCACGTCCAGGCGTGCGCCGCTGCCCAGCAGTCCCTCGGTCAGGGCACCCTGGCCCGGGCCGATCTCCAGCAGGCGCTGACCCTCGCGGGCATGGATGGCACGGAGGATGCGGTGAATCACCCCGGCATCGTGCAGGAAGTTCTGGCCGAAGCGCTTGCGCGCGCGGTGTTGGTAAAGCTCGGACATTGGAAACGGTTCCAGGCTGCGGGCCCCAGGCCAAGGCGGGAGGCGCGGATGCGAAAGGGCGCCATTTTAACAGCGAAGCGTCGGGCCGGCAGGGCTAAACGATGGCCGACCGCCGTCAGCAGCGGCTGGCCGCCATCTGGTAGGCGGTTTCCAGGGCGACCTGCAGGCTGCCGCTATCGATGCGGCCGCTTCCGGCCAGGTCGAGGGCGGTACCGTGGTCGACAGAGGTGCGGATGATCGGCAGGCCGAGGGTCACGTTCACGGCGGCACCGAAGCCCTTGTACTTGAGCACAGGGAGACCCTGGTCGTGGTACATCGCCAGCACCGCGTCGCAATGCTCCAGGTGCTTGGGAGTGAACAGGGTGTCGGCCGGCAGCGGGCCGACCAGGTCGAGGCCTTCGCCGCGCAGGCGCTCGAGGCAGGGTTCGATCACCTCGATCTCTTCCCGGCCCAGGTGACCGCCCTCGCCGGCGTGCGGGTTGAGTCCGCAGACCAGGATGCGCGGATGGGCAATGCCGAACTTGTCGCGCAGGTCGGCATGGAGGATGCGCGCGACCCGGGACAGGCGCTCGTCGCTAATGGCGTCGGCGACCTCGCGCAGCGGCAGGTGAGTGGTCGCCAGGGCCACGCGCAGGCCGCGGGTGGCCAGCATCATCACCACCTGGGCGGTGTGGGTGAGGTCGGCGAGGAATTCGGTATGGCCGGAAAAGGGGATTCCGGCTTCGTTGATCACGCCCTTGTGCACCGGTGCGGTGATCATCCCGGCGAAGTGCCCGTCGAGGCAGCCCTGGCCGGCGCGGGTCAGGGTTTCCAGGACGTAGGCGGCGTTGGCTCGGTCCAATTGCCCGGGCTGGACCGGGGCGGCCAGCGGCGTATCCCATACGTACAGTTGGCCGGCCTTGGCCGGTCGCTCTGGCCAGGCGGCCGGGGAAACGTCCTTCAGGTCGATCGCCAGGCCCAGTTGGCCGGCGCGCTCTTGCAGGAGCGTGCGGCTGGCGATGGCGATCAGGGGGTGGGGCTGGGCGGAGCGGGCGAGCAGCAGGCACAGATCGGGTCCGATACCTGCCGGCTCGCCTGGAGTGAGCGCGAAGCGCAGGCTCACTGCTTGATTTCCACGTAGGCCTCGTCGCGGATCTGCCGCAGCCAGGCTTGCAGTTCCTCGTCGTACTTGCGGTTGCGCAGTACGCTTACCGCCTGCTGCTCGCGGAACTTCTCGCTGCTGTCGGTGGCGCGACGGCCGAGGACCTGCAGGATGTGCCAGCCGAACTGCGAGCGGAACGGCTTGGACAGCTCGCCCTGCGGGGTATCGTTCATCACCTGGCGGAACTCGGGCACCAGGGCTTCCGGGTCGATCCAGTTCAGGTCGCCGCCGTTGAGGGCGGAACCCGGATCTTCGGAGAAGCTCTTCGCCAGTTCGCCGAAGTCTTCCCCGGACTGGATGCGCTCGTACAGCTTCTGCGCCAGCTTCTCGGTTTCCGCTTCGCTGCGGATTTCGCTGGGCTTGAGCAGGATATGGCGGACATGCACCTCGTCACGGACCATCTTGCTGCCGCCGCGCTTCTCTTCCAGCTTGAGGATGATGAAGCCGCCGGGGGTGCGGACCGGCTCGGTGACGTCGCCGACGGCCAGGGAGCCGATCATGCTGTCGAACGGCTGCGGCAGTTGGGCGGCCTTGCGCCAGCCGATCTCGCCGCCTTCCAGGGCGTTGTCGCCGGCTGAGCGGGAAATCGCCAGTTGGCCGAAGTCGGCGCCCTGCTTGAGCTGCTGGTAGAGCTCCTGGGCCTGCCTCGCGGCGGCCTGGATCACGTCCGAGGACGCGGCTTCCGGTACAGGGATCAGGATATTGGCCAGGCGGTACTCTTCGGAAAGCTGGATCTTGCCCATGTCCGAGGCAAGGAAGTTCTTCACCTCCTGCTCGCTGACCTGGATGCGTTCGGCGACCCGGCGCTGGCGCACACGGCTGATCACCATTTCGCGACGGACCTGCTCGCGGGCGTCGGCGTAGGACAGGCCGTCGCGAGTGAGGGCGGCCTGGAACTGCTCCAGGCTCATGCCGTTGCGCTGGGCGATGGTGCCCATCGCCTGGTTCAGTTCTTCATCGCTGATCCGGATGCCGGAGCGGTCGCCGATCTGCTGCTGGATGTTCTCGATGATCAGGCGTTCCAGCACCTGCTGGGTCAGCACGTGCTCGGGCGGCAGCGGCGCACCGCGCTTGAGCAGCGTCTGGTGCACTTCACGCAGGCGCTGGTCGAGCTGGCTCTGCATGATCACATCGTTGTCGACGATGGCGACGACCCGGTCCAGTGGTACCACTTCGGCATGCGCGAAGGAGCAAAGGAGTGCCGCGCCCAATGCAAGGGGGCGCAGCCGGTTACATAGCTTGATCTTCACGTTGACGATAACCTTGGATGCCTTTGTCGAGGAACATTTCAGCCTTGTTGCCTACGATGCCGCCGAGGCCCTTCAGGACGATCTGCAGGAAGATGCCGCGATCGGCCTTCTCGTTCTGTACGAGGAAGGCGTCATCGTCCACATCCAGCCAGTAGCGGTTGATCAGGCGCAGCTTCCAGCAGCAACTGTCGTATTCGAAGCCGCCGAAGGCCTCGAGTGTGCGGTTCTTGTTGTAGTCGTACTGCCAGCGGGCGAGCACGGACCACTGCGGCACCATCGGCCAGATGACCGAGAAGTCGTGCTGCTTGATGATGTCGTTTTCGCGACCATATTCGAAGCGCCCGGTGGAGCTGTTGAAGCGGCGGGAGTCTTCGCGATAGCGATAGCCCGCATTGACGACCTTGTTCGGATTGTTTTCCGGTTGGTAGTGGAACATTGCACTGCCGGACTCGGTGCGGCTGGTGTTTGGGTTCCAATTGAAATCGGAAGTGACATTCCAGTCACGATTGAAGCGGTACAGACCGGCCAGAGCATAAGGCGACCGCCAACTGTCGGTGTCTGGTCTCTTTACTTCTGGCAGAGCTGGATTTTCCAGCCTATTTTTTTCCAAGAGATCCAGATCTTTTTCGCTCAGGCCTGGCAACTGGACCCGGCGATCGCGGAAGTAGTAGATCTGGCCGGCACTCAGGGTGGCACGTTCAAAACCGTTCGATTCGATGAAGCGAGTCGTCACGCCCAAGGACAGTTGGTTGGCGTCGCCGATGCGGTCGCGGCCGGAGAAGCGGTTCTCACGCCATAGCGAGTCGTAGCTGAATGACGGTTCGCTGGTGTCGAAGACCGGGATATTTTCCTGGTTCTTGTATGGCACGTACAGGTACATGGCGCGCGGTTCCAGGGTCTGGCGGAACTGAGTGCCTGCGAAGCTGGTGTCGCGGTCGAAGTACAGGCCGCTGTCCACCTTGACCAAGGGCAGTGAACGATCCTGGCTGCTGTCAAAAGTCTCATCATAGACGTTGAGGCTGTTCTTGCCCTTGCTGTCCAGATCCAGGTCATATTTGGTGTAAAGATACTTCACCGTAGGCGTCAGGAAACCCCAACTACGCGTCATGGGTAAGCTGACACCGGGCTCGAGATGCATGCGGTCGCCCGTGGCGCGAGCAAGTCCCTGTAAATAGGCGTCTGGGCGCCGTCCGCCGATGCTGCCATCGTCGTTGAAGTATTCGTTCTCATCGAGGTCGCGGTCGAAGCGGACGAACTCGGTACTGTAATTGAACTTTGCGCCACCAGGTTCGTAAGGCAGGAAACCATCGAAACTGATCTGCGGCAGACGTTCGTAAGGCGTCACGTCTGTTGTGGTTGCCAACTGATAACCTTGGGCATTCAGACGGCCAGTGAAGGTATCGCCGCGATAGGTCAGCGTGCCCCGCTGATTGACATAGGTAGTGCTACCCACGCCCAGATCGGTATCCAGATCCTGGAAGTAGTAAGGATCACTGATCCGGGTGTAATCGACCTCGGCCAGCCAGCGCGAATCGAGGCCGGTGGTGTTCTTCAGGCCGTACAGCCAGCGGTCCTTGCTGTAGTCCGGGAAGTTCTCGCGGTGATCGTCTTTGTCGTTCAGGTAGGCGGCGTTGACGGTGCCTTCGCTGCTGTGGGTCAGGTAGCGGAACTCGCCTTCCAGCATCATGCCGCGCTTGGCCATGTAGCGCGGGTACAGCGTGGCGTCGTAGTTCGGCGCCAGGTTGAAGTAGTACGGGGTGACCAGGGTGAAACCGGTGTCGCTGGTGCTGCTGAAGCTTGGCGGCAGGAAGCCGGACTGGCGCCTGTCGTCGATCGGGAAATAGATGTACGGGGTGTAGAACACCGGGAAATCTTTGACCCGCAGGGTCGCGTTGGTCGCGGTGCCGAAGCCGGTGGCCGGGTTCAGCTTGACGTTGTTGCCCTTCAGGGTCCAGGCGTTGCTGCTCGGTTCGCAGCGGGTGTAGGTGCCATCCTTGAGCATGATGATGGCGTTCTCGCTGCGCTTGGCGTAGAGCGCGCTGCCGCGGGCATGGGCCTTGTGGATCACGTACTCGGCGTTGTCGACCTGGGCCTCGCCGTTGTCCAGCTGGACCTGGGCGTGATCGCCGACCACCAGCATGCCTTTGTCGCGCAGCTTGACGTTGCCGACCAGTTCGCCGCGGTTTTCCAGCTGGTGCAGGTTGGCCTCGTCGCCTTCCACCTGCATGCTGCCCTGGCGCAGGACCACGTCACCGGCGAGGGTGGCGATCTGTTTTTCCTGCTCGTAGCGCGAAGCCTTGGCGGATACGTAGGTCGGGCTCTCGTCGTTGGGCGCGCCGTCATCCATGCCCGGACGGACCGGCTCGATGTAGGAGCCGCCGCAATAGGGGCCGATTTCCGCCAACTGGGCGGCGGTCAGCTTTTCCCGAGGAATCCAGTCGAGGTGCGAATAGTCCGCGCTGCGGGACTTCAGCGCGCGACCGCCGGACTCGGTGACCAGGCGCTGGGTCGGCTCTGCCCCGACGGTTTCGCCTCCGCTGCCGGATACGCTGCTGCCCGCCGCGGCGGTGCTGACCGAGGTCGCGGTATGCGCCGGGCGCGGTGGCAGGTTGGCATTGGCGTTCTGCAGCGGGGAGCAATCCCAGCCGCCGGTGGCCGATACCTTGCAGTCGAACTGATCGGCGGCCTGTACAGTCAATGCTGCGACCGGCTGCAGAGCCAGCAGGCTGCCGGTGACCAGCAGGGGAAACTTTCTTCGAAACACGAGGGATTTCACTGCCATCTTGTTAATCCGGGCTTCCTGCGCGCCATCGGCCCGGTGGGCCGCACGCCTCTCGATGGGCTGAAAGTCGGGTGGGAACCAGCCATTACTGGCTGATCCCCCCCTAAGAACCGTACGTGCACCTTTCAGCGCTTACGGCTCAGGCCTATCCAAAACCCCCAAGGGGGCCGGTTTGCTCACATGCAGACCACGTGCGTGGAGCTGTTGGTGACAAATGGGGTGCAATAGTACCCGGTTCTCCAGGGAGTCTCCACCGCCTTGTGAGCGGTAGATAATGTGGTGATCGTGCCACCCGGTTTCCCTGGATATCGGCTGTTTGCATAGCGCGCATAACCCACTTTGGCTGGTGAATAGACTGGCGATTTGCTTCCGGTACTTCAGCTTGTTCAGCATCCGTTCCATGCGCAGTTTTTCGCCTGCCGCCTCCATGGTCGGGTCGTAGGGGTTGTATTCCCCACTCACCTTTTTGTGCCGCTCGATCGGTGTCCCTGCAAGCTGGTACAACTCGACTTCCCGTTTTGTTCCGTTCGCTTCCAGAACCGTGGTGGCGAACACCCATCCGCGTTCCCCTTGTGGACGGAAATACTTCTTCCGTATCCAGTCCAGGGACTTGTTTGGATGCCGCCTTTTGGCCCAGCGCCAGAGCTTAACAAACGCCCTGTTATCCATCCGGCTATACGCCTGTTTGGCCACTACTGGCTGATGGTAAAGCGCCCACCCCCGCAGGATTGGATTTAGCAGTCGGATCAAGTCCTCCTGCTTACTCGTCTTGTGGGTGTCGATCACCTCTCTGACCTTGCCGTAGAACGCCTTGACGTTCTTCTTGCTCGGCTTGATCAACAACGTTCCGTCGTACTTTCGGAAGTTCCATCCAAGGAAGTCGAAGCCTTCGTCGATGTGGACGATGCGGGTTTTCTTGGGAGAAAGCCGCAGCCCGCGTACCGCCAGGAACTGCTCCACCCAGGGTTTGACCTCGTTTTCCAGTACCTCCGGGGAGGCGCCAGTGATCACGAAATCATCCGCGTAACGCACCACGTTGATCTTCAGCCTCTTCGCCCTCGTCACCCCCAAATGTTGCTTGAGGAGTGATTCCAGCCCATCCAGCGCCAGATTTGCCAAGGTTGGGGAGATGATCCCCCCTTGTGGCGTACCTGCATCCGTTGCGTGCAACTGCCCTCGGTGTACAACACCGGCCTTTAACCATTGCCGGAGTACTCGTGTATCCGTGGGGACATTCCTTATCAGCCAATCATGGTTGATGTTGTCGAAGAACCCTTCGATGTCCGCGTCCAGCACCCATTGAGCGGAAGCTCGCTTGGATAGGCATACGAACAACTGCGCCATCGCGTCCGCCGTGGAGCGTTCGATCCTGAAGCCGTAGCTATTCGGATCGCCCCGGGTTTCTGCGACAGGAGACAGCGCCAGCAGATATAGCGCCTGCATGGCTCTATCCGTCATGGTCGGGATACCCAAAGGGCGTTCCCGGCCATCCGACTTCGGGATAAAGACGCGCCGTAGAGGCCGCGCCTTGTATCCCCGCGTCTTCAACTGACCAACCGCTTCCCATTTCGCGTTGGGTGTATCCCAGAGTTGCTTATCGACTCCCGTCGTGCGGCTCCCCTGATTTTCCGTGACTCTCCGTACGGCCAAGTATCTGGCCGACTTCGAGCGGGTCAGCATCCGTTGCAAGGCTTTCACCCTGCGCCATTTGCCTTCCCGGCAAGCCTTCGCAATCCGCACCTGCATTCCCCGGACGTTCCGCTGGACACGACTCCAATCGACGTCGTGCCATTGCTGTGGAGCGCCGGAAAGCGCAGGCCCGGCCTGTTGGCTGAGCTCTTTCATGCTGCTTTCCTCTCAAGTGAACTACCCGAGCGGAAGGTGCACGCCGCCCCTGACGGGGTGGGGCACCCGCCAGGGTAGGTTTGTTAAGGGCCGGTGGAAGCTGGCCCTGGGTTGATTGAGACGGTCTCTGTCAGAGCTGTTGCGACGGAAGACCACGCAGAAGTCTGCCCGGTTTCCCGTGGGGTGATGTCTCAACCCCTATCCAGACCATTACAGCCCGGCATTCGCTTTCTCTGCGATCCCATACCCGCACCACCAACAGTTCGCCTTGCGGCTCCCCTGCCCAGAGGGCGGCGATACGGGCTTACCACGTTCCCTATCTGTCACACGACTGGGTTAGGACTCGCCTTTTCACCGGTGGTCTTGAAGGCGACGTATCCCCACATCCCACGGAGATAACCGACCACATACCTTTTGGTTCATGCCTGACAGCAGTTTTGGCATGGCTATCCTTACGGTGTTTATCAGCGATTCACATGTGTTGCCCATACCAGCCAGCCTGGCGCCTCAACCCGGTACTGCTCCGAGTATCTGCAGTCTGCCTCGCGGAAGGACTGCACCCTGGATAGGGGGCTACGTTGTCGGACGAGCTTCGCACAACGCCGTTACCAGCGATGCACGTCGTCGTAGGCTACCGTTGGTCGCACAACGAGTCCGCTACCGCACCCTGATGGGCGTGGTTGGACAATGACAGACAGAGCTTCCGCCCATGTCTCCAGTTTGATGTGAGCAGGTACTGCGGGCGCAGCGTGCTCTCGGGGAAGGTTTCCTCCTGTTTTGAGGCAGGAGGAACCCCAGCGGGGATTCTCTCCCGCAAGGGTTAGGCCACAAGGGCCGGGGTTAGTGCTTGGAGGGCGGTCGTTTGAGGTAGCTTTTGATCCTCGGCCAATCCGCCCAGGCTGCCATCCCTAAACAGACGAGAAGCAAGCCGGTGAGCATGATTATGCCGAAGGTATCTTGGCTCATCTCATTCATAACACCCTCCATTGGGCATGCACTCCAGAACCGAAAAGAGCCGGTTCGCAGTCGCGCTTCCGAGTGCTAGGCGACCTTGGGGTTGCCACCGCCGCTGCGGCAAGTCCTTGAAGGCAATGGACTTCTGGGCGGGTTTTGGTTCCTGGGGATGGATACCCAAGCGTGCGATTTCCTCTCGGAAATCCTCCAAGCTGGCCCTACAGCTTGGAGTCGGAGACACGCTACGCGTGTCGCACAAGATGCTGGATAATAAAGCATGACCTGCGCAACGGCTAGGGCCGTGGAGAACCCCGTAAATGTCTGATGATGCCCGTTTCCAGCAGCTGAATCGCTGGTTGGACTCTTGTTTGCCCGAGTTGTTCGTTGCCGAAGGTTGGGGGGACGTGCCCTCCGCCGAACTGATCCCGGCCAGTAGCGACGCCAGCTTCCGTCGTTATTTCCGCTGGCAGGGAGGGGACCGCAGCCTGGTGGTGATGGACGCGCCGCCGCCCCAGGAAGACTGCCGACCGTTCGTCAAGGTCGCCGGACTGCTCGCCGGAGCCGGCGTGCATGTGCCGAGGATTCTCGCCCAGGACCTGGAGAACGGTTTCCTGCTGCTCAGTGACCTGGGCCGGCAGACCTACCTCGACGTGCTTCATCCCGGAAATGCCGACGAGCTGTTCGAACCGGCCCTGGATGCGCTGATCGCCTTCCAGAAGGTCGACGTCGCCGGTGTCCTGCCGGCCTACGACGAAGCGGTGCTGCGCCGCGAGCTGCAGCTGTTCCCCGACTGGTACCTGGCCCGCCACCTCGGCGTGGAGCTGGAGGGCGAGGCGCTGGCCCGCTGGCAGCGGATCTGCGACCTGCTGGTACGCAGCGCGCTGGAGCAGCCGCGGGTGTTCGTCCATCGCGACTATATGCCGCGCAACCTGATGCTCAGCGAGCCCAACCCGGGTGTCCTTGACTTCCAGGACGCCCTGTACGGTCCGGTCACCTATGATGTCACCTGCCTGTACAAGGACGCCTTCGTCAGTTGGCCGGAGCCGCGCGTGCATGCCGCGCTGAATCGCTACTGGAAGAAGGCGACCTGGGCCGGCATCCCGCTGCCGCCAAGCTTCGAGGACTTCCTCCGCGCCAGCGACCTGATGGGCGTGCAGCGCCACCTGAAGGTGATTGGCATCTTCGCCCGTATCTGTCACCGCGACGGCAAACCGCGTTACCTGGGCGACGTGCCGCGCTTCTTCCGTTATCTGGAAACCGCCGTGGCGCGCCGTCCCGAGCTGGCCGAACTGGGCGAGCTGCTGGCCTCGCTGCCGCAGGGAGCCGAGGCATGAAGGCGATGATCCTCGCCGCCGGGCGTGGCGAGCGCATGCGGCCGACCACCCTGCACACGCCCAAGCCGCTGATCGAGGCCGCCGGCGTGCCACTGATCGAGCGTCAGTTGCTGGCGCTGCGCCAGGCCGGAGTCGACGACTGGGTGATCAACCATGCCTGGCTTGGCGAGCAGATCGAGGCCTATCTCGGCGACGGTTCGCGCCTGGGCGGGCGGATCGCCTATTCCCCGGAGGGAGAACCGCTGGAAACCGGCGGCGGAATCTTCCGCGCCCTGCCGTTGCTCGGCGAGCAGCCGTTCCTGTTGCTCAACGGCGATGTCTGGAGCGACTTCGACTACTCTCGGCTGCATCTTGCCGACGGCGACCTGGCGCATCTGGTGCTGGTCGACAACCCGGCGCACCATCCCGCCGGCGATTTCCACCTGGATGCCGGCGGGCGGGTGGGCGAGAGCCGCGAAGCGGGCGGCAACCTGACCTACAGCGGGATCGCCGTACTGCATCCCGCGCTGTTCGAGGGCTGCCAGCCGGGTGCCTTCAAGCTGGCGCCGCTATTGCGCAAGGCCATCGCCGCGGGGCGGGTCAGCGGCGAACACCATCGTGGGCAGTGGGTCGACGTCGGTACCCACGAGCGCCTGGCGGAAGTCGAGCGATTGCTGGCGGAGCACGCCTGAGATGCTCTGGCCCGCTACGCTGATCGGAGCCGGAGCCGGCTGGGCCCTGGCCAGCATCCCCGGCGCCCTGCTCGGCGCCCTGCTGGGACAACTGCTGGACCGCAGGTTGCGCCTGGAGTCCTGGCGCGGCCTGCTGGCGCGCTTGCGCGGGCGGGCGGTGAACGATGAGGACGACCTGCTGTTCCAGTTGCTCGGCTATCTGGCCAAGAGCGGCGGGCGGGTGGAGGAGATGCATATCCGCCAGGCGCGCGAGGAGATGGCGTTGCGCAAGCTCGATAGGCGAGCCCAGCGGCGTGCCATCGCGTCCTTCGGCAAGGGCAAGGCCGGCATCGCCCATCTGCAGGAGGAGGTCGCGCGCCTGAAAGGCGAACGTGCGGAGGCGGTATTGCTCGCCTGCTGGCGGATGGCCTGGGCTGGCGGCGTGCTCAGCCAGTCGGCGCGGCAACTGGTGTTGCAATGGGGGCGCTGGCTGGGGTGGTCGGCGGAGCGAACGGAACGCTTGTCGGCGCGGGTCATGCCGAAGCGGGCGCGCGCTGTCGCCCGGGATAGCTACCGCGAGGCCCTGCTGCTGCTCGGCGTGGAGGCCGGAAGCGAGCCGGCGCTGATCAAACGCGCCTATCGCAAGCTGATCAGCCAGCATCATCCGGACAAACTGGCGGGAGCCGGCGCCAGCGTCGAGCGCGTGCGTGCGGCTACCGAGAAAACCCGTGAATTGCAGGCGGCCTACGCCCTGGTCCGAGAGCGTGAGGGGTTCCGCTGATCACTCCGCAGGTTTCTGCGCATCGGCCTGCAGGTGAAGGCTGAGCCAGCCGCGGATTCGTCGGTACAGTTGCTCCTGCTCCGCCTTGGGATCGGCCGGTAGCGCCTGCATCGCGATTTGTACGTAGGCCGGGTGTTTCTGCCGCTTGCCAGCCTGCATGCGCAGCCTGGCCGCCTCGCGGTCGGCACGGGTGTCGCGGTAATAGAAGTCGCCGGTCGCCAGTTTCAGCTTCGGCACCATATCTTCCAGCGCCGGGCGAAAATCGCGCGGTACCTCCGCGGCAACCAGCAGCAGGTTGTGGATTTCCGCAGGCTCCTTCTCCGCCAGGTAGCGTGCCGCCCAATAGGCGCCCGTGCCATGACCGAGCAGGACGACGCTTTTCGGTTCGTGCTGCAGGGCCAGGTCGATGCTCGCCTGCAGGCGCGCCATGACCCGTTCGGCGTGCGCCTTGCGCTGCTCGACCGGATCGATGGCTGGGGGAGGGGCCTGGTCCTCGCTCTGCGCCGGTTCGCCGCTGCCGGCTTCGGCGGTGCTTTCCGGCGCCGGCGCGTTGCCGCTTTCGCCTTTCACGTCAGGCTTGCTTGCGCTGTCCGCGGCGCTGGCGTCCTTGTCGGCGCTGGCGCTGGCGGCGGATTCCGCAGGGCGGGTAAGCGGCGCGGTGCTCTGCGGGTCGGGCAGGGCCAGGCTCAGGGTCTGCCAGCCGGCATCCGGCAGTTTGCGCCTTAGCGGGCCGATGGCTTGCGGCCAGTCCGGACTTTCGCCATCACCGGGAATCAGGATCACTACACCTTCGGCCTCGGCGGTGTTGGCTGGCAACCAGAGGGTGAGGAAGCTTTCGTCGCCGGCCTTGAGGATCTGCTGGCCGTCCTCCGGCAACTGGCGCTCCAGCCCCTTGGCCTCGTCCTGGCTGCGCTCGCTGACCGCCGGGCGTTCCACGGGGGCCGGCGGCTGGTCCTTGGCGGCCTCCTCTTCGGCTTGAACGAAAGCCGGCGGCAGGAAAGCGGCGGCCAATAGCAGCGGCAGCAGGACGGAGGGCTTCGGCAGTAGAGAGAAGGCCGGCATTGGAAATTCCCGATAGACAATTCAGAAGGCAGCCTAAACCCAGAGCACTTCTTTGTCAGGCCGAGCCTTCGCATGGTTCGCCGGTCGCGCTCGCGGTAAGGTATGCCCGCTTTTCCTTCCGTTGCGGTGTATTCCGTGGAGTGTCGCCGGCATGTTGCGTCGTTGCTGTCTGCTCTTCTGCTGTCTGCTGTTGAGCCTGCCCGTGCGAGCGGAGGAGTCGGTCGCCTTGCCGCTGACGGCGGAGCTACGGACCTGGCTGGCGGAGCATCGGGAATTGCGCGTCGGGGTGGTCACCGAAGCGCCCTATGCCCAGTACGACCGCCGCCTGCAACAGTATTCCGGGGCCAACGTGGAGCTGATGGGCTGGCTGGCCACGGCGATGCAGGTGACCTTGCGGTGGCAGGGCTATCCCGACCAGGCGGCGCTCGACGATGCCCTGCGCGCTGGGCGCGTGGATATCGCTCCCGGCCTCAGCCAGACCCCAGCCGGGCTGCGCTTGTGGCTGTTCTCCGATCCCTACCTGCGGGTTTCCCGGCTGGTGGTGGGGAAGCGCGATGGCAGCGGCAGCGTCGAATTGGAGCAACTGGAGCGCGATACCCGGGTTGCCGTGCGGGCCGGCAGTTCGGTGGCTGACTACCTGAGCAGCACCTATAGCGGCCTGCAATGGGTGTCGGCCGATTCCGAACGCGAGGTGCTGCGCGCCGTGCTCGCCGGACAGGCACGCTACGCGGTGATCGACGAAGCGCAACTCAGCCGCCTGACCCGCGAACCGGAGTTCGCCGAGCTAGCGGTGGTTGGCGACATCGGCTACCCGCAACTGCTACGGGTGGCGACCCGCCGCGACTGGCCGGAACTGGCGATGGTGGTCGACCAGGCGTTGCGCTCGCTGCCGCGCAAGTCCCTGGACCAGTTGCACGAGCGCTGGTTGCAACCCAAGTATCCGCGCCTCGGCGAGTCGCCGGGGTTCTGGCAGAACCTGTCGATCCTCCTCGGCCTGCTGCTGGCCGGCGCGCTGGCGGCGGTGTTCCTCCAGCGGCGCCAGCAGCATGCGCTGGAAGCCCGGCTGTACGGCGCCCGCCGCGACCTGGAGCTGCGCCAGGCGGCCGAGGAGGCGCTGCGCCTGACTCAGTTCTCCATCGACAACAGCACCCTGGGCATCCTCTGGGTCAACTGGGACAGCCGCGTACGCTACGCCAACCGCGCCGCCGAACAGATGCTCGGCCATGCCGACGGCCAACTCGTGGACCGTCCGCTGGCCGACTTCGAGCCCGGCCTGGACATGGACCGCTGGTTGAACCTTTGGCGTCGTGCGCGCAATAGCGAGGAGGGCCCGCTCAGCTTCGAGACCCGCTGCCTGCGCGCCGACGGCAGTTGGCTGCCGGCCGACGTCTCGCTTAGCTTCCTGCGCTTCGGCACGTCCGAGTATCTGGTGGTGTTCCTCAGCGACGTCACCGAGCGCCGCCGTGCCCGCGAGGCATTGCAGGAAAGCGAGGCGCGGATGAAGGGCATCGCCTCCAACGTGCCGGGCATGGTCTTCCGCCTGGAGCGCCCGCGGGCCGGCGCGTTTTCCGACTTCGCCTATATCAGCGAGGGCAGCGAGGCGCTGGTCGGCTACAGCGCTCTCGAGCTGATCGAAAGCGGCCGCGGCATTCGCGGCCTGGTCCATCCCGACGACCGCGAGCGCTACTGGTCGAGCCAGATGGCTGCCCTCGACGAGAATCGCGACTGGCATTGGCAGGGCCGCATCCTCACTCGCCAGGGCGAATTGCGCTGGGCCGACATCAAGGCTTCGGCGCGCTGTTTCGAGGATGGTCGCGCGGTCTGGGACGGGGTGGTCTGGGACATCACCGCGAACAAGCAGATCGAACTCGAACTCGGCGAGTCGCGCGCCCAGCTCCGCGAGCTGTCGGCGCACCTGGAGTCGGTGCGGGAGGAGGAGAAGGCGCGTATCGCCCGCGAGGTCCATGATGAGCTGGGCCAGGTGCTGACGGTGCTGAAGCTGGAAACCTCGATGTGCGAGCTGGCCTATGCCGATGCCCAGGAGGGTCTGCGCGAACGCCTGGGCAACATGAAAAAGCTGATCGCCCAGTTGTTCCAGCTGGTGCGCGACGTGGCTACCGCACTGCGCCCGCCGATCCTCGACGCCGGAATCGGCTCGGCGGTGGAGTGGCAGGCGCGGCGCTTCGAGGCACGCACGCAGATTCCCTGCCTGGTGGAGGTGCCGGAGAACTCGCCGCAGTTGGTCGACGCCAAGGCTATCGGCCTGTTCCGCATCCTCCAGGAGGCGTTGACCAATGTCATGCGGCATGCCGAGGCGCATACTGTGCAACTGCGTCTGCGGCGCGAGGGTGACGAGCTGTGCCTGAGCGTCAGCGACGACGGTCGCGGGTTCGATGTCGCCACGGTGGGGCGTGGCAGTTCCTTCGGCCTGGTCGGCATGCGTGAGCGGGTGCTGATGATGGGCGGTACGCTGGACATCGACAGTGCCCCCGGCGAGGGCACCACGCTCAGCGTGAGGATTCCGCTGGGCGTCGCGGGCCCGTGACAAGAACAACCGCCGGCAAGGCGGAACAGCGTGAGGCAGCAAAGAGTGGTGATCCGAGTCCTGGTCGCTGAAGACCACACGATCGTCAGGGAAGGCATCAAGCAACTGATCGGCATGGCCAAGGACCTGCAGGTGGTCGGCGAGGCCACCAATGGCGAGCAGTTGCTGGAAACCCTGCGCGGAACGCCTTGCGAGGTGGTCCTGCTGGATATCTCCATGCCCGGCGTCAATGGCCTCGAGGCGATTCCGCGGATTCGCGCGCTGAACGAGCCGCCGGCGATCCTGGTGCTGTCGATGCACGACGAGGCGCAGATGGCCGCCCGCGCCCTGAAGATAGGTGCTGCCGGCTATGCCACCAAGGACAGCGATCCGGCATTGCTGCTCACCGCGATCCGCAGGGTCGCCGGCGGCGGACGCTACATCGACCCGGACCTTGCCGATCGGATGGTCTTCGAGGTCGGCCTGACCGATTCGCGTCCGCCCCATGCGCTGCTCTCCGAGCGCGAGTTCTCGGTGTTCGAGCGGCTGGTGCAGGGCGCCAACGTCAACGAGATCGCCCAGCAACTGGCGGTCAGCAACAAGACCATCAGTACCCACAAGGCACGCCTGATGCAGAAGCTCAACGCGCATTCGGTAGCCGACCTGGTGCGCTACGCGATGGAGCACCGCCTGCTCTGACAGGGGCGTTCGCCCAGGTTTTGCTCGCGGCTTGTGCGCCAGGTCCGGTTTTCGCGATCTGCTGTCTACCTGGCTTCCGCGCGGCAGGGAATGATGCTCGCCGGCCAACACGATAAGGAGAAGAAACGATGTTGCCAGCCATGAGGACGGGCCTGTTGTGCGCCCTTCTCGGAGTTACCGCGCCCGCCTGGGCGGAATACGTGACCGTGATTTCCTTCGGCGGCGCCAACAAGGAAGCCCAGGAAACCGCGTTCTACAAACCCTTCAAGAGCGCCACCGGCAATCGTGTGGTGCATGGCTCCTACAATGGCGACCTGGCCAAGCTCAAGCGCATGGTGGAGATCAGCCACGTCTCCTGGGACGTGGTGGAAGTCGAGGCGCCGGAGCTGGCGCGCGGTTGCGAGGAAGGTCTGTTCGAGAAGCTGGACATGGCGAAGGTCGGCGATCCCGCGGATTTCGTTCCCGGCGCGGTGCAGCCCTGCGGAGTCGGCATCTTCGTCTGGACCACGCTGCTTGCCTACAACCCCGGCAAGGTTGCGGGCAGCCCGCAGGGCTGGGCGGATTTCTGGGACGTGAAGAAGTTTCCCGGCAAGCGCGGCCTGCGCTGGGGCGCCAAGTACAGCCTGGAGTTCGCCCTGATGGCCGATGGCGTGGCGCCGAAGGACGTCTACCAGACGCTGGCGACGCCCGCCGGCGTCGAGCGGGCGTTCCGCAAGCTCGACGAGCTGAAGCCCTATATCCATTGGTGGAAGTCCGGGCAGGACCCTGTGCGCGACCTGGCCGATGGCACGGTGGTGATGAGTTCGGCCTACAACGGGCGGATCGCCGCGGCGCAGGCCGAGAAGCAGCGCCTGGCAATGGTCTGGAGCGGCGGCGTCTACGATTTCGACTTCTGGGCGCTGCCGGTCGGGGTTTGGAAGAAGCAGTTGGCCGAGGAGTTCATCCGTTTCGCCAGCCAGCCGGAGCAGCAGAAGGCTTTCGCCGAGAACATCGCCTACGGCCCGGCCAACCGCAAGGCGGTAGGCCTGCTCGATCCGCAAGTGGCTGCCAACCTGCCGACCGCGCCACAGAACATGCAGAACGCGGTGGGTATGAACGTGGCCTTCTGGGCGGAGCACGGCGAGGCCCTGGAGCAGCGTTTCCAGAACTGGGCCAAGCGCTGAGGAGGCCGTTGCGCGCCAGCCGGAGAGCGCTGGCGCGCAAACCTTTGCCTTTCTCGAAAGCCCCTTCCCAGAGCGGTCGGACCCATTCCGGGGTGCATCTTTTTTGTAGGGCGATTCCTACAAAGAGCTTTCCTTTCCCCTGATAGAAAACTCTCTTGCCGGCCGATTTGCGTCCTGCGCCGGGTTCTCTAGGCTGTTCGCACAGCATCCATAAAACGAACAAAGGTGCGGTTATGGCCGAGACTCAAGGCGGCGATGTACTGGTCAGCTTCCGTGGCGTGCAGAAGAGCTACGACGGCGAGACCCTCATCGTGAAGGATCTCAACCTGGACATTCGCAAGGGCGAATTCCTCACCCTGCTCGGCCCCTCCGGGTCCGGCAAGACCACCAGCCTGATGATGCTGGCCGGTTTCGAAACCCCCACCGCCGGCGAAATCCTCCTGGCCGGTCGCTCGATCAACAATGTCCCTCCGCACAAGCGCGACATCGGCATGGTGTTCCAGAACTATGCGCTGTTCCCGCACATGACCGTGGCCGAGAACCTGGCCTTTCCCCTCAGCGTCCGCGGCATGAGCAAGACCGACGTGAAGGAAAGGGTCAAGCGCGCGTTGTCGATGGTCCAGCTCGACGCCTTTGCCGGGCGTTATCCGGCGCAGCTTTCCGGTGGCCAGCAGCAGCGCGTGGCGCTGGCCCGCGCGCTGGTCTTCGAGCCGCAACTGGTGCTGATGGACGAGCCCCTGGGAGCGCTGGACAAGCAACTTCGCGAGCACATGCAGATGGAAATCAAGCATCTGCACCAGCGCCTCGGCGTCACCGTGGTCTACGTCACCCACGACCAGGGCGAGGCGCTGACCATGTCCGACCGGGTGGCGGTGTTCCACCAGGGCGAAATCCAGCAGATCGAGCCGCCGCGCAATCTCTACGAGCAGCCGCGCAACACCTTCGTGGCCAACTTCATCGGCGAGAACAACCGTCTATCCGGGCAGTTGCTCAGTTGCGACGGCGAGCGCTGCGTGGTCGGGCTGCCGCGCGGCGAGAAGGTCGAGGCGCTGGCGGTCAACGTCGGCCAGCCGGGCGAGCCGGTGACCTTGTCGATCCGCCCCGAGCGGGTGCGCCTGAACGGTGCCAGCGAGTCTTGCGTCAACCGTTTCTCCGGCCGCGTGGCCGAGTTCGTCTACCTGGGCGACCACGTGCGTGTGCGCCTGGAGGTCTGCGGCCGCGACGACTTCTTCGTCAAGCAGCCGATCGCCGAGCTGGACCCGACGCTGAGCGTCGGTGATGTGGTTCCGCTGGGCTGGCAGGTCGAGCATGTGAGGGCGCTCGACCCTCTGCCGGCGGCGTGAGCGCCGGCAGTCCCGATCCGTACCGAAGCAACCCTGCACTGTGGAGAGAACAATAATGTCGAAATCCCTGAAAGCGGCCAGCCTGAAGTTCGCCACCCTGGCGGCCGGCCTGGCCTGCGCGGCCCAGGCCATGGCGGTGGACCTGACCGTGGTGTCCTTCGGCGGGGCCAACAAGAGCGCCCAGATCAAGGCGTTCTACGAGCCCTACCAGAAAGCCACCGGCAACAGGATCGTCGCCGGCGAATACAACGGCGAGATGGCCAAGGTCAAGGCCATGGTCGACACCAACAGCGTGTCCTGGGACCTGGTGGAAGTGGAGTCGCCGGAGCTGTCGCGCGGCTGCGACGAAGGCCTGTTCGAGGAACTCGACCCGGCGCAGTTCGGCAAGACCGAGGACTTCGTGCCCGGCGCCATCCAACCGTGCGGCGTGGGTTTCTTCGTCTGGTCCACGGTGCTCGCCTACAACGCCGACAAGCTGAAAAACGCGCCGACCAGTTGGGCGGACTTCTGGGACATCAAGAAATTCCCCGGCAAGCGCGGCCTGCGCAAGGGCGCCAAGTACACCCTCGAATTCGCCCTGATGGCCGACGGCGTGGCGCCGAAGGACGTCTACGGCGTGCTCGCCACCAAGGAAGGCCAGGATCGCGCCTTCAAGAAGCTCGACGAGATCAAGTCGAGCATCCAGTGGTGGGAGGCGGGCGCCCAGCCGCCGCAGTACCTGGCTTCCGGCGACGTGGTGATGAGTTCTGCCTACAACGGCCGGATCGCCGCGGTGCAGAAGGAAAGCAACCTGAAGGTGGTATGGAACGGCGGCATCTACGATTTCGACGCCTGGGCCATCCCGAAGGGGGCGAAGAAACGGGAAGAGACCCTGAAGTTCATCGCCTTCTCGGTGCAGCCCCAGCAGCAGAAGACCTATTCGGAAAACATCGCCTACGGTCCGGCCAACAAGCAGGCGGTGCCGCTGCTGGACAAGGCCCTGCTGAAGGACATGCCGACCACTCCGGAAAACATCCAGAACCAGGTGGCAATGGACGTGACCTTCTGGGCCGACTACGGCGAACAACTGGAACAGCGCTTCAACGCCTGGGCGGCCAGGTAATCCTCGCCTGACCCTCCAGAGAGGGCCGGAGGGGCCGCCGCGCGGCGGCTCCTCCTACCGTTCCACACTTTCCAGGGTCGCTCCCGACGGCCCGCTTTTTTTCCGGAGTTCGCTATGGCCACAGCTGTGCCCATGTCCCAGGCCGCCGGCAGCACCCTCAAGCAACGCCTGGCGCGCGCCGAGCGGATGAACCGCCTGAAGTCCCAGGCGCTGATCCTGCCCCTGCTGGCCTTCCTGGTCCTGACCTTCCTGGTGCCGATCGCCGCCCTGCTCTACAAGAGCGTGTCCAACCCGGAAGTGGTTCGCTCGTTGCCGCTGACGGTAGAAGCCATCTCCGCCTGGGACGGCAAGTCGCTGCCGGCCGACGCCGTCTACAAGGCGCTCAGCCAGGATCTCGCCGAGGCTCGTCGCAACCAGACCATCGGCGATCTCTCCAAGCGCCTGAACATGGAACTGGCCGGCTATCGCAGCCTGATGGCGAAGACCGCGCGCAAGCTGCCGTTCAAGGAGGAGCCCGCTTCCTACAAGGACGCCATGGAACAGCTCGACGAGCGCTGGGGCGACCCCGCCTACTGGCAGGTGATCCGCCGCAACGCCAGCAGCTATACGCCCTATTACCTGCTCGCGGCCCTCGACCACCGGATCGACGATCTCGGCGAAGTGGCGCGCGCCACCCCGGACCAGGCCATCTACCTGGATATCTTCGCCCGCACCTTCTGGATGGGCGCGGTGATCACCGTCATCTGCCTGCTGCTGGCCTACCCGCTGGCCTACCTGCTGGCCAACCTGCCGACGCGCAAGAGCAACCTGCTGATGATCCTGGTCCTGCTGCCGTTCTGGACCTCGATCCTGGTACGTGTCGCCGCCTGGATCGTCCTGCTGCAATCGGGTGGCCTGATCAACGGCGCGCTGCTCAAGCTCGGCCTGATCGACCAGCCGCTGCAACTGGTGTTCAACCGCACCGGCGTATACATCGCGATGGTGCACATCATGCTGCCGTTCATGATCCTGCCGATCTACAGCGTGATGAAGGGCATTTCGCCGAGCTACATGCGCGCCGCGATTTCCCTCGGCTGCCACCCGTTCGCCAGCTTCTGGCGGGTGTATTTCCCACAGACCGTCGCGGGCGTCGGCGCCGGTTGCCTGCTGGTGTTCATCCTGTCCATCGGCTACTACATCACCCCGGCGCTGCTGGGCAGCCCGAACGACCAGATGGTCAGCTACTTCGTCGCCTTCTATACCAACAGCACCATCAACTGGGGCATGGCCACCGCCCTCGGCGGCCTGCTGCTGCTCGCTACCCTGGTGCTCTACGTCGTCTACAGCTGGCTGGTGGGCGCCAGCCGCCTGCGCCTGGGATAGAGGGCCTTCCGAGAAGGCCAACCGATTCCCCTCTCCCTTCGGAAAAAAGGTTGCCCGGAGGGCGGGGAGAGGGGGATCCGCACGAAACACATTGGAGAGCGAGTCATGCTGAGTCCCTACATGTCCCCGGTCGAGCGCCTGTGGTTCTACTCCCTGCGCATCCTCTGCGGGCTGGTGCTGCTGTTCCTGGTACTGCCGGTGCTGGTCATCGTGCCGCTGTCGTTCAACTCCGGTACCTTCCTGGTCTACCCGCTGCAAGGGTTCTCCCTGCGCTGGTACGCCGACTTCTTCCAGTCCGCCGAGTGGATGCGCTCGTTGACCAACAGCATGATCGTCGCTCCGGCGGCGACCCTGCTGGCAATGGTCTTCGGCACTCTGGCAGCGATCGGCCTGACCCGCGGCGAGTTCCGCGGCAAGGCACTGGTGATGAGCCTGATGATTTCGCCGATGGTGGTGCCGGTGGTGATCATCGGCGTGGCCAGCTACCTCTTCTTCGCTCCGCTGGGGCTCGGCAACAGCTACCTGTCGCTGATCGTGGTGCATGCGGTGCTCGGCGTGCCGTTCGTGATCATCACCGTCTCCGCGACCCTGCAGGGGTTCAACTACAACCTGGTACGCGCCGCCGCCAGCCTCGGCGCGCCGCCGCTGACCACCTTCTTCCGGGTGACCCTGCCGCTGATCGCTCCGGGGGTGATTTCCGGCGCGCTGTTCGCCTTCGCCACCTCGTTCGACGAAGTGGTAGTGACCCTCTTCCTCGCCGGCCCCGAGCAGGCCACCCTGCCGCGGCAGATGTTCAGCGGAATTCGCGAGAACCTGAGCCCCACCATTGCCGCCGCGGCGACCTTGCTGATCGGTTTCTCCGTACTGCTGTTGCTGACCCTGGAATGGCTGCGCGGGCGCAGCGAGAAGATGCGTACCGCACAACCCGGCGCCTGAGGCGCAGGGCGCGCCCGGCTTGGTCCGGGCGTCGGCTGCTGCGGCGAAAAGTCGTCATTTTCACCGCCAAAAACCGATAACGGCTACAATGCGCGCCTTCCGTGATCCCCTTTGAGGTGCGCCATGCAACCCTTCGCCATCGCTCCGTCGATCCTTTCCGCCGATTTCGCCCGCCTGGGCGAGGACGTGGACAAGGTGCTCGCCGCCGGTGCCGACATCGTTCACTTCGACGTGATGGACAACCACTACGTGCCGAACCTGACCATCGGCCCGATGGTCTGCTCGGCGCTGCGCAAGTACGGCGTGAGCGCGCCGATCGACGTGCACCTGATGGTGTCCCCGGTGGATCGCATCATCGGCGACTTCATCGAAGCTGGCGCCACCTACATCACCTTCCATCCGGAAGCCTCCCAGCACATCGACCGTTCCCTGCAACTGATCCGCGACGGCGGTTGCAAGGCGGGCCTGGTGTTCAACCCGGCCACTCCGCTGGAGGTGCTGAAGTATGTGATGGACAAGGTCGACATGGTCCTGCTGATGAGCGTCAACCCCGGCTTCGGCGGGCAGAAATTCATCCCCGGTACCCTCGGCAAGTTGCGCGAGGCACGCGCCCTGATCGATGCCTCCGGTCGCGAGATCCGCCTGGAGATCGATGGCGGCGTCAACGTCAAGAACATCCGTGAGATCGCCGCGGCGGGCGCCGATACCTTCGTCGCCGGCTCGGCCATCTTCAATGCCCCGGACTACGCCGAGGTCATCCGCGCCATGCATGCCGAACTGGCCCAGGCGCACCCGTAATGAGCGCTGCGGAGCCGTTCTTCGCCACGCGCCTGCCGCGTCTGGTGATGTTCGACCTGGATGGCACGCTGGTCGATTCCGTTCCCGACCTCACCGCCGCGGTCGACAGCATGCTCGCCAGCCTCGGGCGGCCGCCGGCGGGCATCGAGAAGGTCCGCCAGTGGATCGGTAACGGCGCGCGCGTGCTGGTGCGTCGCGCCCTGGCCGGAAGCATCGAGCACGACGGCATCGGTGAGGAGGAAACCGAAGCCGCTCTGGCGTTGTTCATGGAGGCCTATGCCGACAGTCATGCGCTCACCGAGGTCTACCCCGGCGTCGTCGACACCCTCAAGTGGCTCAAGCGCAACGGCGTGGAAATGGCGCTGATCACCAACAAGCCGGAGCGCTTCGTCGCTCCGCTGCTGGATGAGATGAAGCTGGGTCGCTATTTTCGCTGGATCATCGGCGGCGACACCCTGCCGCAGCAGAAGCCCGACCCGGCGGCGCTGCTGTTCGTGATGAAGATGGCCGGCATCGAGCCCGAAGATGCGTTGTTCGTCGGTGACTCGCGCAACGACGTGCTCGCCGCCAAAGCTGCCGGCGTGCGCTGCGCGGCGCTGACCTATGGCTACAACCACGGCCGGCCGATCGCCGAGGAAGCGCCCACCCTGGTCATCGACAACCTGCGCGACCTGCTGCCTTGCGCCGACCAGGCCGCTGAGATAGTGTTGCCGGACGACTCCCTTTCCCCCTCCGACCAGCGAGATCAAGCCGTGGCGGTCAGCAAACTCTGGATGAAGGTCATCAAGGCCCTGGCGCGTTGGCGCTGGCGCGCCTGACATCATCCTCCGCCGGATAGCCGGCGCGCGTTTGCACTCTGTTGACCGTTCTCTCCTCCGATGAGGCTGATCATGAATCGCGAAGATTTCCTGCGGCTGGCCGCCGATGGCTACAACCGCATCCCGCTGTCCTTCGAGACCCTTGCCGACTTCGACACGCCGCTGTCGATCTACCTGAAGCTGGCCGACGCGCCGAACTCCTACCTGCTGGAGTCGGTGCAGGGCGGCGAGAAATGGGGGCGCTATTCGATCATCGGCCTGCCGTGCCGCACGGTGCTGCGGGTATACGACCATCAAGTGCGGATCAGCATCGATGGCGTGGAAACCGAGCGCTTCGATTGCGCCGACCCGCTGGCTTTCGTCGAGGAGTTCAAGGCGCGCTACCAGGTGCCCACCGTGCCGGGCTTGCCACGTTTCGATGGAGGCCTGGTCGGCTACTTCGGTTACGACTGCGTGCGCTACGTGGAAAAGCGCCTGGCCACCTGTCCGAACCCGGACCCGCTGGGCAACCCGGATATCCTGTTGATGGTGTCCGATGCCGTAGTGGTATTCGACAACCTGGCCGGGAAGATCCACGCCATCGTCCTCGCCGATCCCGCCGAGGAAAATGCCTACGAGCGCGGCCAGGCACGTCTGGAGGAGCTGCTGGAGCGTCTACGCCAGCCGATCACCCCGCGTCGCGGCCTCGACCTCGAGGCGGCCCAGGGCCGGGAGCCGGCGTTTCGTGCCAGCTTCACCCGCGAGGACTATGAAAACGCGGTAGGAAGGATCAAGGACTACATCCTGGCCGGCGACTGCATGCAGGTGGTGCCGTCGCAGCGCATGTCCATCGAATTCAAGGCGGCGCCCATCGATCTGTACCGCGCGCTGCGCTGTTTCAATCCGACGCCCTACATGTACTTCTTCAACTTCGGCGACTTCCATGTCGTGGGTAGCTCGCCGGAGGTGCTGGTACGGGTCGAGGACGGCCTGGTCACGGTGCGCCCGATCGCCGGTACCCGTCCGCGCGGGATCAACGAAGAGGCCGACCTGGCGCTGGAGCAGGATCTGCTGTCGGACGCCAAGGAGATCGCCGAGCACCTGATGCTGATCGACCTGGGGCGCAACGACGTGGGGCGGGTGTCCGATATCGGCGCGGTGAAGGTCACCGAAAAAATGGTGATCGAACGTTACTCCAACGTCATGCACATCGTGTCCAACGTCACTGGGCAATTGCGCGAGGGGCTCAGCGCGATGGACGCGCTGCGGGCGATCCTGCCAGCGGGCACTCTATCCGGCGCGCCGAAGATCCGCGCCATGGAGATCATCGACGAGTTGGAGCCGGTCAAGCGTGGAGTCTACGGCGGCGCGGTCGGCTACCTGGCATGGAACGGCAACATGGACACCGCCATTGCCATCCGCACCGCGGTGATCAAGAACGGGGAACTCCACGTGCAGGCCGGCGGCGGTATCGTTGCCGACTCGGTGCCGGCGCTGGAGTGGGAAGAAACCATCAACAAGCGCCGGGCGATGTTCCGCGCCGTGGCGCTGGCCGAGCAGAGCGTCGAATAAGACGGCGCGAGGCGGAAGAAAAGAAGGCGGATGGCGTTTGCGTCATCCGCCTTTTTGTGCCCGGCTGGACCCACGCATTGGCTTCGCCCTACGCGGCACCGCTTTCGTAGGGCGAATATCGCGGCGCGATATCCGCCAGGGGGCAGGACGCCGAACCCGCCTCAAGGTGAAGTGATCGATATGTCCGGTTGGCGGATGACGCCTTCGGCATTACTTGCCCACGCAGAAGGCGCTTTCGTAGGGGGGACATCACCACGCGATATCCGCCAGGCGGAGCATGGTGTCGCTCCCTACGATGCTGGCAACGGCGGGCCGCTCAGGATGCGATGCTGTCAGCGCCTGGCTGTGCTCGACGGGCGCTTCCGGCTTGGTTCGCGCGCTGGTCGACGTAGGCGGCGAGGTGATCGAGGGCCACGAACTGCATGGCCTTGTGGCTATCGTCGAGGGTCGTCACTGGCAGGGCAATCCGCCCGCATGCCAGGGCCTTGCTGAAGTTTTCCTTGTTCAGGTTGCGAAACCAGCGTTCGCGGACCTGCTCCAGCGGCACGAGGACGTCGCCGAAGATGCGGTAGACCAATTCCACGGTTTCCTGGCGTGGAATCGGAGTGCTAGGGGCGATGGATGGCTGCATGGTATTCCCTCCTGCGGCTACACGTCGTTGAGGGAAATATAGCTCAGGTTGTTTTCCTGTTCAATAGCTGAAGTTGTAGAACGGGCGAGCGCCGGGCGCTCATCGTACCAGGGACGGGCCGCGCCGGTGGCGTACGGTGGACCACCAGAAGACCCAGCCGATCATGCTGATCTGGCGGCTGCGCATGTCCTCCGTCGAGTACTCCTCGTCCGGATATTCCTCGCGGTTGAAACTGCGCAGGCGAATGCCGCCGCCGGGCAGGCGATAGACGAACTTCACCCGCAGCATGCCGTCGTGTTCGAGGGCGTAGATCTCGCCATCGGTGATATGGGTGGTGGCGGTGTCCACGCCGATGGTGGAGCCATCCATGATCAGCGGTTCCATGCTGTTGCCGGTTAGTTGGGCGCAGATCGCCGCCGACGGATCGACGCCCGAGGCACGCAGCGTGGCATAGGAAAAACGCAGCTTGCGCCCCTCTATCTCGCGTACCGCAGTGCGTCCGGCGCCGGCGGACATCTCTACTTCCTTGTACAGCGGCAGCTCCACTTCGTCTTCGTCCAGCGGTGTGTCGCTGTCCCACGGATGCAGCGGTTCCAGCACCAATGGGCTGCCATCGGCCACGGACACGGCACTGCGCACGGCTGGAGCGCCTTCGCCGGTCTGCAGCCAGACCGGCGAGACGCCCAGGGCCGCCGCGATCTCGATCAGCTTGCGGGTGCTCTGGGCCTTGCCCGAGGTCAGCTTGTGAATGGTGTTCTGCGAAACCCCTGCCGCTTCGGCGAGGGTTTCCTGCTTCAGGTTGCGCATCGCCATGGCCTGCTTGAGGCGAGCGGCGAAGCTGTCGGGCGGGATCTGGGTGCTCTTGTCCATGTTCGGCAATCTACAGACCGATGGATTTTCTGTAAAGAGCCTAGGTGTTGACGATAAATAGCTTTGGTTGTAATTTTCTTCCGTCAGAAAGCGGAAGGGGTGAGTTCCACAACTTCCCACCCGCCTTTCAAAGATTTCACATGGGTGCAGGGACGCACCCGGTTGTCGGCGACCGACGATGCAGGTGCCGACTGCTTGGGTGCCGGGGCCACGGGAAAGCGCTCCGGCACCTGGAGGGTGGGAGCGCCGTCCATGCAGACGCTCCGTCCCGCTCATTCATTCTGTCGCCGACCTGCTTCAGGTACGGCGGCATCGTACAGGGAGTCATTGCCATGTCGCGAGATACGCACTCGCCATTTCCGCGCAGAGGAACGCAGGTCGCCGAACCGGCGCCGCGCATCTGTCATGTTCCATCCATTCGGCCGTCGGGCGTCGGGCACGCCAGGGAGGTTTTCCATGGCTGACCTTGCCGATCACGCCAACGAACTGGTCCTGGCTCGCCTCGACGGCCTCCTGTCGGCGCGCCCGGCGCTGGCCATCCGCGAGTCCGCGGAAGACTGCGAGGACTGCGGCGAGCCCATTCCCCAGGCGCGCCGCCGGGCGGCACCGGGTTGCAGCCGCTGCATCGACTGCCAGGACCGCCACGAGCGCCGTTGAACCGATCTCATGCCGAGCCCTCGCGGGCAGTGAAAGGAGACACGACCGTGATCAAAGCCATCGATGAAATGCTCAAGCTCTGGGCCGAGGAAATGCACGCGCCAGGCAGCAACGGAGGCGGCTACGCCGGCGGCAACCTGATCGCCATGCTGATCGCCAGCAAGGGCGAGGTGGTCCGCGGCCACCGTGGCAGCCGGGTGATCCTCGACCGTGTGGCGGAGGTCGATCGCCTGGTAAATCGCCTACCCGAGGAACTGAAGAACGTGGTGGTGGAGCACTATCTCAATCGCGACAGCTTCCCCGAGCAGAAGTACCGCCACTGCGGTTGCAGCCGCAACACCTTCTATCTGCGCCTGCATGTGGCGCACCAGGGTATCCAGGACGGCCTGCTGCGACGGGCGGCCTGAGCTCCTGGACCGGATACCGTGTCCCCCCTGGAATTTTCCAACCGGCCTTCGGGCCGGTTTTTTTATGCCTGTCGCCCATAGAGGCGGCGAGTCCCATGCACAGACCCTGCACGGTAGAGGCGGGGTCGGGCTGGCGGAGCCATTCTTTTCGTCAGTCGATGCCGGGCTTTTCCATATCGGAAGTGGGTACGTGCTTGCCCGGATGCCTGGAGAAGGTTCCCAGGGCGGTATATCACCCTCATATCGTGGTGCGTCTCCCGCCTATTGCAGTGGATTGTCGAGAAGGCATTGCCGGGCTGGGAATCGGGCGGTAAAAAGTAGTCATTCTTGTAAAGGTGCGTCCCCAGGGAGGCACTCGTGAAGCACCGGAACCCGGCCCTGGCGCCGGGTTTTTTATTGCCCGGGAAAACGTTCGTGCGGACGTGCCCGGCGCTGCCTGCCAAGGAGGGACCCATGGGCAACGAACCGCAGACACTGACGGAAATGCCGCTCTGGGTACTGATCCTGCTCGCCGCGCTGGGCGGCGTCAGCGGCGAGATGTGGCGTGCCGACAAGGCCGGTCTCGGCGGCTGGGCCTTGTTGCGGCGCCTGGCGCTGCGCTCCGGCGCGTCGATCGTCTGCGGCGTGGCGGTGATGCTGCTGGCGTTGGCTTGCGGCGCCGCGCTGCTGTTCGCCGCGGCGCTGGGCAGCCTGACCGCCGCGGCCGGCGCGGAGATCGCCGTCGGTCTCTACGAACGCTGGGCCGCCCGACGCCTGGGGGTTTGCGAGCTGCCCGAGGAACAGCCGGGCGACCGTGGCCCGCATTGAAACTGATCGAAGGAGTCAACCATGCCTGAACAGGCTGTCACGCTCGAGGCTCTGTACGCGGCCATCGAGCAGGTACTGCGTGAGCGTCTGCCGGAGGCGCAAGTGATCGGCTTCTGGCCAGGCGTGCCGGAAAATACCCCGGCGGTTTCCCTGGAGATAGCCGAGCTGCTGCCCGAGCGCGATCCCGGTACCGGCGAGAGCGCCCTGCTGTGCCGCCTGCAGGCGCGGATAATGGTGCCGCCTGGTGCCGATCGCCAGGCGGTATCCATTGCCTGCGGAATCGTTCGGGCATTGCGCGAGCAGACCTGGAACCTGGTTCTGGAACCGGCGCGCTTCGTACGCTCGGCCGTCGACGGCAGTCGCGATGAGCCGAAGAGCCTGCGTGTGTGGCTGGTCGAGTGGACGCAGTCGCTGCGTCTCGGAGACCCGGAGTGGGCCTGGGAGGACCAGCCGCCGGGCAGCCTGATGCTGGGCTTCGACCCGCAGACCGGCCCCGGCCATGAGCCGGACTACTTCGCTCCGGAGGCGTTGGCATGAGCTATGTCAGTGCGGAGCATGACCGCATGCTCGCCGCGATGATCCTGCCCTGCGTGGTGGTCGCCGTGGACCTGGCAGCGGCGCGGGTACGGGTGCGCTCCGGCGACTGGACCAGCGGCTGGCTGCGCTGGCACTCCCTGGCAGCCGGCAAGGTTCGCCACTGGCGTGCGCCGAGCATAGGCGAACAGGGGATACTGCTCAGCCCGTCGGGCGGAGTGTCAATGGGCACCTTTATTCCCGGTCTGTACGGCGATGCGGGCACGGCGCCGGACAACAGCGCCAGCAGTGAGACCTGGCGTTTCGACGACGGCGCCTCGTTGAGTTACGACTGGGCTGCGCATCGCTACCGCGTCGAGCTGCCCAGCGGCACCGTGGAAGTGAGGGTCGGCGCCAGCGAGGTGCGGGTCAGCGACGGGGCGGTCAGTCTCAAGGCGCCGAAGATCAGCCTGGAAGGACCGGTGGAGATCGCCGGGACACTGACGGTCAGCGGAGACATCCTCGGCGGCGGCTCGATCATCGACACCGCCGGCAACAGCAACCACCACACCCATTGAACATACGACGGGGCTGCCGAAGGGCGGTCCGTCGAACATTCAACCGGCCCGCGCGAGCGGGCCTTTTCGTTTGCGGAGTTCGCCATGGGCAACACTCACAGCCATTCGGAGCCAGGCGCGGCCTGTCTCTGCCGGAGCGGGAGGGCAGGGCGATGATCGGGATGGATCGCCGTAGCGGGCTGCCCCTGTCCGGCCTGGCTCATCTTAAACAGTCCGTCGAGGACATCCTGACCACCCCGTTGGGCAGCAGGTGCATGCGCCCCGAGTACGGCAGCAAGCTGCGGCGGATGGTCGACATGCCGGTGAGCGAAGGCTGGAAAAGCGCCGTGCAGGCCGAGGTAGCCCGTTCCCTGGGGCGCTGGGAACCGCGCATCGCATTGTCTGCCGTGCGAGTCGTCGCGGTCGTCGATGGCCGCGTGGATCTGCTCCTGAGCGGCGTGTTCGAGGGCGAGAACATCAATATGGAGGTCTCGGCGTGATCATCGATCTTTCCCAGTTGCCGGAGCCAGAGGTTATCGAAAACCTCGATTTCGAGACGATTTACCAAGAGCTGTTGGGCGACTTCCGCGAAGCCATGGCTGGCGAATGGACAGCGGAGGTGGAGTCCGATCCGGTTCTCAAACTTCTGCAACTGGCGGCCTATCGAGAACTCCTGCTGCGGGCGCGGATCAACGATGCGGCGCGGGCGGTGATGCTGGCATACGCCAGCGATGCCGATCTCGACCAGATCGGTGCCGGCTTCAATGTGCAGCGTTTGCTGATCAGGCCCGCTCAGCCCGAGGCGGTACCGCCGGTGGAGGCGCAGTACGAGAGCGACAAGTCGCTGCGCAATCGCATCCAGCTCGCGTTCGAGCAGCTATCCGTCGCAGGACCGCGGAACGCCTATATAGCCCATGCGCTGGGCGCGGATGGAAGGGTGGCGGATGCCTCTGCGACCAGTCCGGCGCCCTGCGAAGTGCTGATCAGCGTGCTCGGGGTGGAAGGCAACGGGCAGGCACCGGAAACGGTGTTGCAGGCAGTGCGCCTGGCGCTGAACGCGGAGGACGTGCGTCCTGTCGCGGATCGGGTAACGGTGCGCTCGGCAGGAATCGTTCCCTATCAGGTCAAGGCGCAGCTCTACCTGTTTCCCGGCCCCGAGGCCGAGCTGATCCGTGCCGCCGCCGAGGCTTCGCTGCGCGACTACATTTCCGCCCAGCGCCGCCTGGGCCGCGACATCCGGCGTTCGGCCCTGTTCGCCACCCTGCATGTCGAAGGCGTGCAGCGCGTCGAACTGCAGGAGCCTGCGGCCGACGTGGTCCTGGATGAAACCCAGGCGGCCTATTGCACGGGGTACGCGATCACCTTGGGAGGCGTCGATGAGTAGCCGCCTGCTGCCGCCAAACAGGAGTTCTCTGGAACGCTCTCTGGGTGATGTATTGCCTGCCGAGCTGCCGGTTCCGCTTCGTGAGCTTAACGATCCGGCACGCTGTGAGGCGGCCTTGCTGCCCTACCTGGCCTGGACGCGCTCGGTGGACCGCTGGGACCCGGACTGGAGCGACGAGGCCAAGCGCAATGCGGTAGCGACGTCCTTCGTCCTGCACCAGCGCAAAGGCACGCTGACCGCGTTGCGCCAAGTGGTCGAGCCGATCGGTGCGCTGAGCGAGGTCACCGAATGGTGGCAGCGAAGCCCGGCTGGCGTGCCGGGGACCTTCGAGATCACCGTGGACGTCAGCGACCGTGGCATCGACGAAGGCACCGTACTGGAGCTGGAGCGCTTGCTCGATGATGTCCGCCCGGTGAGCCGACACCTGACCCGCTTGGACCTGCGCATCACCCCGGTCATCCACGCCCATCACAGTGTGGCCCTGACGGATGGCGACACCCTGGAGATCTTTCCCTGGAAGCAATGACATGACGACCAATACCAGTACTCCGAAATACGGCGGCCTGCTGACCGACATCGGCGCTGCGGCGTTGACCGCCGCCAGCGCCGCAGGCAAGAAGTGGCAGCCGACCCACATGCTGATCGGCGATGCCGGCGGCGCACCGGGTGCTACTCCGGATCCGATACCCGCAGCCACGCAGACGAAACTGATCAACCAGCGCTACCGGGCGCAGCTCAATCGCTTGTTCGTGTCGGACAAGAACATCAACACTCTGGTTGCCGAGGTGGTGCTACCAGTTGAGGTAGGTGGCTTCTGGATCCGCGAGATCGGCCTGCAGGATGCCGACGGCAAGTTCGTCGCAGTATCCAACTGCCCGCCCAGCTACAAGGCAGCAATGGAAAGTGGCAGTGCGCGGACCCAGACCATTCGGGTGAACATCGCGCTCTCCGGCCTGGAGAATGTCCAGCTGCTGATCGACAACGGCATCATCTACGCCACCCAGGACTGGGTGAAGGAAAAGGTCGCTGCCGATTTCAAGGGCCGCAAGATCCTGGCTGGCAGTGGCCTGGTCGGTGGGGGAGACCTTTCTGCCGACCGCAGCATTGGCCTGGCGCCTTCCGGCGTGACGGCGGGCAGCTATCGCTCGGTCACGGTGAACGCCAACGGGGTGGTCACCCTGGGCAGCAATCCGACCACCCTGGCCGGCTATGCGATCGGAGATGCCTATACCAAGGCCGATACCGACGGAAAACTGGCGCAGAAGGCGAACAAGGCCACCACCCTGGCCGGCTATGGCATCACCGATGCGCTGCGAGTCGATGGCAACGCCGTGTCATCCAGCAAGCTGGCCGCTCCGCGCAACCTGGCAGCCAGTGGCGATGCCTCCTGGTCGGTGACCTTCGACGGCAGTGCCAACGTTTCGGCGCCGCTGAGTCTTTCCGCTACCGGTGTGGCGGCGGGCAGCTATCCGAAGGTGACCGTGGATACGAAGGGAAGGGTGACTGCTGGAATGGGGCTGGCGGCGACGGACATTCCCGGGCTGGATGCGTCGAAGCTGGTCAGCGGGGTGCTGGCCGAGCAGCGTTTGCCGGTATTCGCGCGCGGGTTGGCTACTGCTGTCTCGACCACTAGCGATCCGAACACCGCGACCGTGCCGTTGATGCTGACCAATCATGCGAACGGACCTGTTGCCGGACGGTACTTCTACATCCAGTCGATGTTCTATCCGGATCAGAACGGCAATGCTTCGCAGATTGCAACGAGCTACAACGCTACATCCGAGATGTATGTACGGGTGTCCTACGCGGCCAACCCTAGCGCCCGGGACTGGCTGCCCTGGAAGCGCTGTGACATAGGTGGTTCGTTCAGCAAGGAGGCGGACGGGGCCTTGGGCGGTGCGGTCAATCTCAACTCGCTGATCACGTCGGGATGGTGGTACCAGACGGCCAATGCACAGGCCGAAAGTGGGGCGAACTATCCGGTCCCCCGGGCCGGCTTGCTTCAAGTGCATAATGCTGGCACCAATTTCATCTACCAGACATACCAGGTCTATGACGGCGAAGGGTTCTATTTCCGTTGCCGCTACACCAACACCTGGTATCCATGGCGGCGTGTATGGCATGGAGCGGACTTCAATCCGAACGACTATCTGCTGAAAAGTGGCTTTACGTGGGCCGCCCTGCCAGGAAAGCCGGCGACCTTTCCGCCTACTGGCCACAACCACGATGCCGCCCAGATCACGTCGGGAATCCTGCCTCTGGCGCGCGGCGGTCTTGGTTCGAATACGGCAGCGGGGGCGCGCAACAATATCGGGGCTGGGGTTCCCGCGACGGCGAACCGATCGCTGAATGGCTGGTGGAAGGATAACGACACAGGACTCATCGTGCAGTGGATGACAGTGAGTGTCGGCGATCATCCGGGTGGAATCGTCAACCGCTCGCTGACCTTTCCGATTGCGTTTCCCACTACCTGCCTGCACGTGGTGCCGAGCGTCAAGGAGCTGGGGCGGCCGGCGACGTCGGCATCGACCGTCACCCTTGCAGATGTCAGCGTCAGCACCACGGGGTGCGTGATCGTCGCTACCGAGTATCACGGCGCGGTCCAGAACTATGCGATCAGGCTTGTGGCCATTGGCTGTTGAGGTGACCCCATGATTTTTTTTCATGCCGCCACTGGCGGTTTCTATTCAAAGGATGTCCACGGCGACCGCATGCCTATCGACGCGCGGATGTATCCCCTCGAGGAAGCTGAGTACCTGGCGCTGTTGGTAGCCCAGAGCGAGGGCAAGCAGATCGTCGCCGACGCCGCCGGCCGTCCGTTCTGCATCGACCCACCGGCCCCGGCAGAAGAGGTCCTGGCCCACCGTGAGCGCATCTGGCGCGATCGCCAGTTGACGCTTACTGATGGCCCCATCGCCCGTCACCGGGATGAGCTCGACCTGGGCAAGACTACGACCCTGAACCAGGCGCAACTGCTCGAACTCACGCTGTACCGCGCCAGCCTTCGAGACTGGCCGGCATCCGCGGCGTTTCCTGGTTTAGGCGCAAGACCCGAGCCGCCGCTGTGGCTCGAACCGCTCATCACCCCCTGAACCCCGCCCCGTGCGGGGTTTTTCATTAATGGAGATCTACCTATGAGTTTCTTCCACGGCGTTACGGTAACCAACGTCGATATCGGTGCGCGCACCATCGCGCTGCCGGCCAGTTCCGTCATCGGCCTCTGCGATGTTTTCACGCCGGGGGCGCAGGCAAGCGCCAAGCCCAACGTTCCGGTGCTGCTCACCAGCAAGAAGGACGCCGCCGCGGCGTTCGGCATCGGCTCGTCGATCTACCTGGCCTGCGAGGCCATCTATAACCGCGCCCAAGCCGTGATCGTGGCGGTGGGCGTGGAAGCCGCGGAGACACCCGAGGCCCAGGCCAGCGCCGTCATAGGCGGTGTCAGCGCTGCCGGCGAGCGCACCGGACTGCAGGCTCTGCTAGACGGCAAGAGCCGTTTCAATGCCCAGCCGCGTCTACTGGTTGCGCCTGGTCATTCGGCCCAGCAAGCGGTGGCCACCGCCATGGACGGGCTGGCCGAGAAACTGCGGGCCATCGCCATTCTCGATGGTCCCAATAGCACCGACGAGGCGGCCGTCGCCTACGCCAAGAACTTCGGCAGCAAGCGCCTGTTCATGGTCGACCCGGGCGTGCAGGTTTGGGACAGCGCCACCAATGCCGCGCGCAACGCCCCGGCTTCGGCCTACGCCGCCGGCCTGTTCGCCTGGACCGACGCCGAGTACGGCTTCTGGTCCTCGCCGTCGAACAAGGAGATCAAGGGCGTCACCGGCACCAGTCGTCCGGTGGAGTTCCTCGACGGCGATGAGACCTGTCGCGCCAACCTGCTCAACAACGCCAATATCGCCACGATCATTCGCGACGATGGCTATCGCCTGTGGGGCAACCGCACCTTGTCCAGCGACAGCAAGTGGGCTTTCGTCACCCGCGTTCGGACCATGGACCTGGTGATGGATGCGATCCTCGCCGGACACAAGTGGGCGGTGGACCGCGGCATCACCAAGACCTACGTGAAGGATGTCACCGAGGGCCTGCGCGCCTTCATGCGCGATCTGAAGAACCAGGGAGCGGTGATCAACTTCGAGGTCTATGCCGACCCGGACCTGAACACCGCCAGCCAGCTGGCCCAGGGCAAGGTGTACTGGAACATCCGCTTCACCGATGTGCCGCCTGCCGAGAACCCCAATTTCCGTGTCGAGGTGACCGATCAGTGGCTCACCGAAGTTCTGGATGTCGCCTAAGGAGCGCCCGTGATGATTCCGCAAACCCTGACCAATACCAACCTGTTCATCGATGGCGTGAGCTTCGCCGGTGACGTGCCATCCCTGACCCTGCCCAAGCTGGCTGTGAAGACCGAGCAATACCGTGCCGGCGGCATGGATGCGCCGGTATCCATCGACATGGGCCTGGAGGCGATGGAGGCCAAGTTCTCCACCAACGGTGCCCGCCGAGAAGCGCTGAATTTCTTCGGCCTGGCCGACCAGAGCGCTTTCAATGGCGTGTTCCGCGGCTCCTTCAAGGGCCAGAAGGGCGCCAGCGTGCCAGTGGTAGCTACCCTGCGCGGCCTGCTCAAGGAGGTCGACCCGGGCGACTGGAAGGCCGGCGAGAAGGCCGAGTTCAAGTACGCCGTTGCGGTCAGCTACTACAAGCTGGAAGTCGATGGCCGCGAGGTCTACGAGATCGATCCGGTCAACGGTGTCCGCGCGATCAACGGTGTCGACCAGTTGGCCGGCATGCGCAACGACCTCGGCCTGTAAGAGGAGCTCCGGACATGACCCAAGAGAATCGACTGCCGGGCTGGCTGACGCTGGATACCGACGCCGCCCTCGTTCGTCTCTCGCGTCCGGCACAGTGCAACGGGGTCAGCGTCGACACGCTGACCCTGCGTGCACCCACCGTGCGTGATATCCGCCTTGCCGGCAAGGTAGCCGGCGACGATGCCGAGGAGCGCGAACTGCAACTGTTCGCCTCGCTGGCGCAGGTCAGCCGCCAGGACCTGGAGGGGCTGAAGCTGAGCGACTACCAGCGGCTGCAAGGCGCCTACTTTCGCCTGGTGCAAGACGACACGGACGACGCCTTCGCGTATGCGGCAACTGGCGAGGCGCCTGGCCATTGAGCTGGGCTTCCAGGCCAGCGAACTGGAGCGCATGACCCTGGGCGACCTGCTCTGGTGGCTCGCCGAGGGCGAGGAGTGAGCGACGGCGCCGTCCGCCAGGCGAGCGGCGCCCGCGCTACTTCAGTAGGTCCGCGGAGGCGGACATCGATAACAGACGAGACGAACCGTCATGAGTAAAGACATGGACCTGGTGGTCTCCATCGGCGGCATCGCCGACCCCTCCTTGGGTAAGGCATTCGAGACCGTCAAGGCACGGCTCGACAGTCTCCAGGAACGTTCTCGCCAGGCGTCCAGCCTGAGGGATGTGCTGGGAGATGCCATACGCCTGGAGCGAGAGCTCGCCGATATGCGCAAGGTCGGGGACCGCGGCGTTGCTGAGCATGCCCGGCAGCTTGGCGAACGCCAGGAGCAACTGAAGCGACTCGGCATCGAGGCCAGGGACGCGGGCGATGCCTACGCTCGACTGGGCGAGATGCAGCGTGGCCTGGATATGCAGGTCCGCGGCCTGCAACGGTTGGAGCAGGCCAACCAGGCAATACCATTGGCTAGCGCATTTTCCGGACTGGTCGTGGAAGCCAGCAAGACGGCTGCCGGTTATCAAGCGCGGTTGCGCGACCTGGCGATCCGCAACGGCCTGGACGCCGGTCGGGAGCCAGCCTTGGCATCCCTGATCCAGGACAGTGCAAGCCAGAGCGGCCTGGGACGCACGGCGACGCTGGACATGCTGGAGCACTTGAACGCCACCGGTATGGGGTTCGCCGCCGCGCAAATGAATCTGGGACTGGCGGGCCGCTTCGGCTTTGGCCAAGGGGTTGCTTCAGCCGAGGCTGCGGGGCTGGTTCGAGCGTTGCAACTGGCCCAGGGTTCGGACTCGCCAGAGCAATTGTCCGCCTCCCTCGACCGCCTGGTCGTCCTGGGTAAAGGCAGAGTCGGTAGTGAGGCCCTGGCGCGTCGCCTGCCTGCCTTGTTGTCAGCGCTGGGCAATGCGGGAGAGGCCACGGCCGGCGATGTCGGTGCACTGGGGGCCTTGCTGGAGATTCAGGCAAAGAACACCGCGCCAGACAAAGCGGACGTGCGGATGAAGGCCTGGCTGGAGTTCGTCAGCAGCGGCAGCTTGAAACGCGCTTATGGCCAGGACTACGACCGGGACCTGGAAGCGCTGCGCAAGGACGGAGCGAGTCTGCTGGAGGCCAACCTGGAGCTGGCTGCGCGCTATCGGGATAAGGGCGGCAAGCTCAGCGCCGGCGTGGCCTCGCCGGCGCTTGAAGCCTATCGAGCGTCGCGCGGCGAGTTCCAGGGCTTGCTCGAATCCCAGCAGTCTTCCGCTGGCTCTTCGGAGCGCGATGCGCAGCGTCGCAAGGGGATGTCCCAGGAGCTGTGGAAGGCTTCCAGCGACAGTTGGGAGAGGGCGCAGACCGCTTTGGGCAGCGCCCTGAATCCATATCTGGACAACCTGGCCAAGGGGAGCGCGGTACTCGGCGAGTCGACTGCGGAACTGCTCGAAGCCTATCCGCGGACGACGGCCGGTCTTACCGCCGCCGCAGGTGCGGTGCTATCCGGGTATCTCGCCTACAAGGGAGGGCGCGGCGCTATCGACGTGTTGCGTGGCGGTCGGCTCGGTCAGCGAGGGATCGCTGCCGTCGGAGATCTGATCGAACAGGGCGCAGGCCGGGTATCGGGTGGTAGTGAAATACAGCGCGTGTTCGTTACCAACTGGCCGGTGCCGGGAGGCGACTCTACGCTGGAGTCCGCGAGGAGGCCAGCACAACGAAAGCGCGGTCAAACACCACGCAGGAAGAGAGGCAAGGGCGGTGGGGTGAAGGCCCGCTCCCTTCCATCCCTTGGCTTCTCGGCTGGAGGAGGCTTGGGGGCGATGGCAGGAAAGCTGCCGCACCTGTCGCGTTTGCCCATACGCAACGCGCCGCTGCAAGTGGCCTCGTCGTTGATCGATGTCGCTGAGGTCTACTCCAGCGACCTGTCGGAGAGCGAAAAGACCATCGCCTATGGCGAGGCCGGCGGCTCCCTGGCTGGTTCCCTGGCTGGCGCCGCTCTGGGAGCGAGCATCGGCTCGGTGGTGCCGGTGGTCGGTACGCTGATCGGTGGATTGGTTGGCGGCGCTATCGGCGCCTGGGGCGGTAGCGAGCTGGGGGGGCGTCTGGGACGCAGTCTGGCTGGCGATCCACCGGCGGCCTCGGACAACAAGCCGGCGGTGCCCGCACCACAGGCCGAGCCCGTCGCGGCTGCGCCCAACTGGACCTTCGCGCCGCAGATCAACCTGACGGTGCAAGGCAACGTACACGAGCCGCAGCGCCTGGCCGACGAGTTGCTGCCCTACCTGCAACGCATGCTTGTCGACTTCGCCGACGAGCGGCAGCGGCGCAGCCTCTACGACCCGGCGATGGTCTAAGGAGTCCCCATGGCATATCTGGAACAATTGCAGGCCGGCCTGAGGTACCTGGGTCGCGCCGGCGAGTCCGGACGCAAGAGTCTGGACAAGGTAGTCGCTCCGGTGAACGGTGCGATCGGCGAGCTCCGCGGCGCAGCCGCGGAGCTGGAGAATCTGCCCGGCGTATCGCCGGAAATGGCTGCCCGGCTGCAGCGTGCCATGCGCGGCATCGGCCAGGCGCAGGGCAAGGTGAACCGCGTGGTCTCCACCTATGACCGGGCAAGCCGGGCGTTGCTTGGTATCGACGAACGCCTGGATGCGCTGAAGGTCCAGGTGAACAGTGCCGCGCAGGCGGTCGGCAAGGTCGCTGGCGACATCAGCCCGACGCTGGCGGGGGTGCTGCCGTCGTGGCTGCTGGCACTCTCGGCGACGCCCTCGAGCGAGGCCGTAGCGCCCTTGCCGCACCTGCTGGTATTGCAGCCGCTGACCGCCAATGCCCAACCGTTCTACTTCAACCTGAATACTGCCGCCTTCGACGCCCTGCAGCGCAACAGTGCCTACAACTGGAGCGGGCAGGTGCGCCTGGGCCGGCGGCCGGCGCTGCAGAGCGTCGGCATGGGCGAGGAGAGCATCCTGCTCAAGGGGGCGGTATTCCCGCTGCGTCGACAGGTAGGTAATCAGGAAAAGGTCGTCGGTCTGGAGCAGCTCGAAGCGCTGCGCCGGTTGGCGGAGCGGCGTGAGCCGCTGATCCTGAGCAGCGGCTACGGCGAGGTGCAGATGGGCCTCTGGTGTCTGGTGCGGATCAGCGAGAACCAGAGCGCCCTGCTGGGCAACGGCGCTCCCCGCAAACAAACCTTCGACCTGGAGTTCAAGCGCTATGGCGACGACCTGCCGAACCGCTGACGGCGACATGCTGGACAGCCTCTGCTACCACGTCTATGGCCATCTGTTGGGCTGCGTCGAGGCGACCCTCGACGCCAATCCCGGGCTGGCCGATGAGCAGCAGCCATTCCGCGCCGGCTTGCTGATCAGTTTCCCTGACATGCCGGTGGTCAATGTCGAACAGGTGCGCCTGTGGGATTGATCGACCGCTCACCCGCAACCCCGCCTTGGCGGGGTTTTTCTTTTCTGGAGAAACCAGGTGCAACCGAGTTTCCGTATCGTTGCCGACGGCACCGACGTCACCCAGCGGCTGAATGACCGCCTGCTCAAGCTGACCTTGCTGGACAAGCCGGGCATGGAGTCCGACAGCCTGACCTTGAGGATCGACGATCGCGATGGACAGGTGGCCTTACCCAGGCGTGGTGCGGTGCTGGAGGTTCATCTCGGCTATGCCGGCGAGCCACTGATGCGCATGGGACGCTTTACCGTGGACACCTTGCAGTGGGCTGGTCCGCCGGACTGCCTGACCGTCACTGCCAAGGCCGGCGACATGCGCGGTAGTGGCAAGACGATACGCAGTGGCGGTTGGGAGGGCACTACCCTGGCTCAGGTCTGCCGCGATGTTGGCGCACGCAACGGCTGGCGCGTGGAATGTCCGTTGCAGGGGGCGATCGCCCGGGTCGACCAGGTCAACGAGTCCGACTACCACTTCGTCACCCGTCTGGCGCGCCAATACGACTGCACCGCCAAGCTGGCCGAGGGCATGCTCATGGTGCTGCCGCGACAGAGCGGGCAGAGCGCCACGGGGCGTCGGATCGAACCTTTGGTGTTGGGACGTGCTGACGTCGGCAGCTTCGACGTTACCTACGACGACCGCAGCCTGATGAGAACGGTGAAGACCCGCTACCAATCGCCCGGAACCGGCGAGGTCAAGAGCGTCGAGCTGAAGAACCCGAAGGCACCGGCTACGGCCACGGGCGAGCATGTCGACCGGCATCTCTATGCCAGCCGTGGAGAGGCCGAGCAGGCGGCGAAGGCTCGCCTGGCGAGCTTCAGCCGCTCCAGTGCCAGTGTGCGCCTGGAACTGCCAGGGCGTGGCGACCTGTTCGCCGAGCGCAGCCTGCTGCTCCAAGGCTTCAAGGCGGGAATCGACGGCGAGTTCCTGATCGACTCGGTGGAGCACACCTACAGCTCCAGCGGATGGATCACTGTCGTGCAATGCAACGGCGGCCGAGGCGGCAAGGGGTGACGCCTGAAACCCATCGGAGTGCAGGAGGATCGATGAAACTGACCGAGCAGCAATTGCTGCGCATTTTCCCAACGCCCGCCTCGTCGCGGGCGTTTTCGTTGCGGCGTTGCAACGGGCCATGGACGAGAGGGAGATCGACACACCGGCGCGGCGTGCCGCGTTTCTCGCCCAGGTAGGCCATGAAAGCAGCCAGTTGACCCGGCTGGTGGAGAACCTCAATTACAGCGCCCAAGGCTTGGCGGCGACCTGGCCGAGCCGCTATCTCGGCCCCGACGGGCAGCCCAACGCGTTGGCCTTGCGACTGGCGCGCAATCCGCAGGCAATTGCCGACAACACCTACGCCACGCGCAACGGCAATGGCGACGAAGCGTCCGGCGATGGCTGGCGCTTCCGCGGGCGTGGCCTGCTACAGATCACCGGGCGTGCCAACTACCGGTTGGTCGGCGAGGCCCTCGGCGAGCCGCTGGAAGCCGAGCCCTGGCGCCTGGAGCAGCCCGTGCCGGCGGCCCGCAGCGCCGCTTGGTGGTGGGCCGGTCACGGGCTCAACGAGCTGGCCGACCGCGGCGAGTTCGCTGCCATCACCCGCCGCATCAACGGCGGCCTGAATGGCCAGGCGGAGCGCCTGGCGTTGTGGCAGCGGACCAGGGCGGTGCTGTCATGAGCCGGCTTGCTCTGCTCCTGCCGGCCGTGTTGCTGGTCCTGCTGGCCGGCGCCTTGCTCGGCGGCGGCCTGGTTGCCCGCCACTATCGTCCGCAACTGGAGGAGGCCCGGGACCAACTCACCGCCAGCCGCGTCGCCAGCGGCCAGCTCGAGGCTTTGCTCGATGAGCAGCAGCGAGCGCTGGCGGCGTTGCAGGCGAGCGCCGAGAGGCGCGCGAAGGACGCCGAGCAGGCACTCGGCGAGGCCAGGGCACAGGCCGCGGAGCAGTACGCCGCGGCCGTGCGTCTGCTCCAGGAGCCCGACATTGGCGTGGACTGCCAGGCGGCAGGTGCGGCGATCGACCGGGAGCTGGGACTATGACCCGTCTCCTGCTGGGGCTTTGTCTGCTCCTCGCGGGCTGCGCAGCCTCGCCGACGACACCTCGCCCCGTGCGCGTCGAGGTTCCCCTGGCAGTGCCCTGCCGTGTACCTGACGTGCGCCCGCCGAGCTGGGCCGGCGCCACGCTGAAGGCCGGCGATTCGCTGCAGGCCAAGGTTCGCGCATTGCTCGCCGAGCGCCGCCAGCGGCAGGGCTACGAACTCGAATTGCAGGCGGCGTTGCGTGCCTGCCGCTAAACCTTTCGGCCGATCCTCTCGGATCGGCCTTCCTTCCGACATCCCGCTGTTGCACCCATCCTCCCCACTGGGCTATGTTCCCCAACATGGCTCCGTGAGACCGCTATCGTGATCCACCTCAGCAGCATCATCACCTCCCTCATCAAGGCATTCGCCCGTTGGCGCTGGCGCGCCTGACTTCTTCTTCGCCGGCCTGGCCGGTCACGTCTCCCTGCGTCCCCCGTTTTCCATAGGCATAATGCCGACGATCCACTCTCCCTTCCTGCGCGAGCGCGCCGGGAACCGGGCGTGGCGAAAGCCGGGTGATGCGAATCGCATAGGAATGAAATCAAGAGGTTACAGCCAGCATGCTGCTGATGATCGATAACTACGACTCCTTCACCTACAACCTGGTGCAGTACTTCGGCGAACTCAAGGCCGAGGTCAAGGTGGTGCGCAACGACGAGCTGAGCGTGGAACAGATCGAGGCCCTGGCGCCCGAGCGCATCGTCCTTTCCCCCGGTCCCTGCACTCCCAACGAGGCCGGCGTCTCGCTGGCCGTGATCGAGCGTTTCGCCGGTAAGCTGCCGCTGCTCGGTGTCTGCCTTGGCCACCAGAGCATCGGCCAGGCCTTCGGCGGCGAAGTGGTGCGGGCGCGGCAGGTGATGCACGGCAAGACCAGCCCGATCCACCACAAGGACCTCGGTGTGTTCGCCGGCCTGGCCAACCCGCTGACGGTGACCCGCTACCACTCGCTGGTGGTGAAGCGCGAGAGCCTGCCGGAGTGCCTGGAGATCACCGCCTGGACCCAACTCGACGATGGCTCGGTCGACGAAATCATGGGGGTGCGGCACAAGACCCTGAATGTCGAGGGCGTGCAGTTCCATCCCGAGTCCATCCTCACCGAGCAGGGCCACGAGTTGCTGGCCAACTTCCTCCGCCAGCAGGGCGGCGTGCGTGGGGAGGGCAACTGAGATGGATATCAAGGGAGCCCTCAATCGCATCGTCAACCAGCTCGACCTGACCACCGAGGAAATGCAGGCGGTCATGCGCCAGATCATGACCGGGCAGTGCACCGACGCGCAGATCGGCGCCTTCCTGATGGGCATGCGGATGAAGAGCGAAACCATCGACGAGATCGTCGGCGCGGTGGCGGTGATGCGCGAGCTGGCCGACGGCGTGCAGTTGCCTACGCTGAAGCATGTGGTCGACGTGGTCGGCACCGGTGGCGATGGCGCGAACATCTTCAACGTATCCTCGGCGGCGTCCTTCGTGGTGGCCGCCGCTGGCGGCAAGGTCGCCAAACACGGTAACCGCGCGGTCTCCGGCAAGAGCGGCAGCGCCGACTTGCTGGAAGCCGCCGGCATCTACCTGGAGCTGACCTCCGAGCAGGTGGCGCGTTGCATCGACACCGTCGGTGTCGGGTTCATGTTCGCCCAGGTCCACCACAAGGCCATGAAGTACGCCGCCGGTCCGCGCCGCGAGCTGGGCTTGCGGACTCTGTTCAACATGCTTGGCCCACTGACCAACCCGGCCGGAGTCAGGCACCAGGTGGTCGGGGTGTTCACCCAGGAACTGTGCAAGCCGCTGGCTGAAGTGCTCAAGCGTCTCGGCAGCGAGCATGTGCTGGTGGTGCATTCGCGCGACGGGCTGGACGAGTTCAGTCTGGCCGCGGCGACCCACATTGCCGAGTTGAAGGACGGCGAGGTACGCGAGTACGAAGTGCGTCCCGAAGACTTCGGGATCAAGAGCCAGACCCTGATGGGCCTGGAGGTCGACAGTCCGCAAGCTTCGCTGGATCTGATCCGCGACGCATTGGGGCGGCGCAAGACCGAGGCCGGGCAGAAGGCCGCTGAATTGATCGTGATGAATGCCGGCCCGGCACTGTACGCTGCCGATCTGGCGACCAGCCTGCACGAGGGCATTCAACTGGCCCACGATGCCCTGCACACAGGGCTGGCGCGGGAGAAGATGGACGAACTGGTGGCCTTCACCGCCGTTTACAGAGAGGAGAACGCACAGTGAGTGTGCCGACGGTTCTGCAGAAGATCCTCGCCCGCAAGGCCGAGGAGGTCGCCGAGCGCCGTGCGCGCGTCAACCTGGCCGAGGTCGAGCGGCTGGCGCATGGCGCCGATGCGCCGCGCGGCTTCGCCAGTGCCCTGCTGGAGCGGGCCAAGCGCAAGGAGCCGGCAGTGATCGCCGAGATCAAGAAGGCATCGCCGAGCAAGGGCGTGCTGCGCGAACACTTCGTCCCGGCGGAGATCGCCCGCAGCTACGAGGCGGGTGGCGCGGCGTGCCTGTCGGTGCTCACCGACGTGGACTTCTTCCAGGGCGCCGATGCCTATCTGAAGGAAGCGCGGGCCGCCTGTGCGCTGCCGGTGATCCGCAAGGACTTCATGATCGATCCGTACCAGATCGTCGAGGCGCGGGCGATCGGTGCCGACTGCATCCTGCTGATCGTCTCGGCGCTGGACGACGTGCTGATGGCCGAACTGGCGGCGACTGCCAAGTCGGTCGGTCTCGACGTACTGGTCGAAGTGCATGACGGCACCGAGCTGGAGCGTGCGCTGAAGACCCTGGACACGCCGTTGGTGGGCATCAACAACCGCAACCTGCACACCTTCGAGGTGAGCCTGGAAACCACCCTAGACCTGTTGCCGGAAATTCCCCGCGACCGCCTGGTGGTCACCGAGAGTGGTATTCTCAACCGGGCCGACGTGGAGCTGATGGAAGTCAGCGAGGTCTACGCCTTCCTGGTTGGCGAGGCGTTCATGCGGGCCGACGATCCTGGCCTGGAGTTGAAGCGCCTGTTCTTCCAGGAGCGTGGCGGCGTGGTGCTGGGCGCCGATCCTGACTGATCCGCGCTGTCGAATCCCATGAAAAAGGCCGGTTGCGACCGGCCTTTTTCATGGGTGCTGTTCAGCGGGTGCCGAAGACCACCATGGTCTTTCCTTTCACATGCACCAGGCCCTGCTCCTCCAGGCTCTTCAGCACGCGTCCGACCATTTCCCGCGAGCAGCCGACGATCCGGCCGATCTCCTGGCGGGTGATCTTGATCTGCATGCCGTCCGGGTGGGTCATGGCGTCCGGTTGCTGGCACAGGTCCAGCAAGGTGCGGGCCACGCGTCCGGTGACGTCGAGGAAGGCCAGGTCGCCCACCTTGCGGGTGGTCTTGCGCAGGCGGTCGGCCATCTGGCTGCCGAGGGTGTAGAGGATCTCCGAGTCCTGCTGTGACAGTTCGCGGAACTTCGCATAGCTGATCTCGGCGACTTCGCATTCCACTTTGGCGCGAACCCAGGCGCTGCGTTCCTGTTCGCTGCCTTCCTTTTCGAACAATCCCAGCTCGCCGAAGAAATCACCGCTGTTGAGGTAGCCGATGATCATTTCGCGGCCGTCGTCGTCCTCGATGAGGATGGTGACCGAACCCTTGATGATGAAGAACAGCGTTTCGCAGCGATCGCCGGCATAGATGATGGTGCTCTTTGCGGTGTAGCGGCGGCGGTGACAGTGTGCGAGCAGCTTGTCTAGGGGTTTGAGTTTGGGTGTGTGGGTAATAGCTACCATGCCCGAGTCCCGAAAGAATAAAGAATATGCCTGACGTACAAGGCGATGTTTTTTTGAGTTCTTATGGAGAGACCTGCCAGGGCCCGGGAGCTCAGCGGAGAGCTCCCCCCAACCGGGCAGATCAGGAAGTGTGCCAGTAAACCGCGTCCAGCTTAACAGACGGACCATGAAGGTCGATGTGATTTTGCGACGCAGCTATCAGGACTGTGATCCCGTACTGTCCTTGGGCCCTGTGCTAAGCTGGCGCCCTTTGCCGGCGGGAGTCTGAACGATGAAAGCGCGTATCCAGTGGGCGGGCGAGGCGATGTTCCTCGGCGAGTCCGGTAGCGGCCACGTGGTGGTCATGGACGGTCCGCCGGACCATGGCGGACGCAACCTCGGGGTGCGCCCTATGGAGATGGTCCTGATCGGCCTCGGCGGCTGCACCAACTTCGATGTGGTCAGCATCCTGAAGAAGGCGCGCCAGCCGGTGGAGAGCTGCGAAGCCTTCCTCGAGGCCGAAAGGGCCGACGAGGAGCCCAAGGTGTTCACGAAGATCCACGTGCACTTCGTGGTCAAGGGCCGCGGTCTCAAGGAGGCCCAGGTCAAGCGCGCGGTGGAGCTGTCGGCGGAGAAATACTGCTCGGCGTCGATCATGCTCGGTCGCGGCGGGGTGGAGATCACCCACGACTACGAGATCGTCGAACTCGGCTGAGACGACATCCGGTCATCATAAAAGGGGCGCAAACTCTGGCGGAGGCTTGATTGGCTCTGCATAATGCGCCCCTTTTTTCGTGCCGCGCGATTTCGTCGGGCGGCCATTCAGTTCGGAAGATTCTTCCGCTCTGATAGACGTTTCCCGAGCCATCCCGGTCGGGTGACCAATGGCGCCAGTCGGCGCCCGTGCAACTCAACAAACCACAATCGCCATCGCGAAGAGGTGTTAACCGTCCTACGCAGGTGCGTCGTTCGCATCTGACGGGCATGCCCCAACCCTGCGGCAGAGCCGCAAGCAACCGAGAGAGTTCCCCACGGTGAAAAGCAAACTCAAGCTCCACGGGTTCAACAACCTGACGAAGACCTTGAGCTTCAACATCTACGACATCTGCTACGCCGAGACGCCCGAAGACCTCCAGGCCTACGTGCAGTACATCGACGAAGAGTATGACGCGGAGCGTCTGACGCAGATTCTTACCGATGTTGTCGACATCATCGGCGCCAATATCCTGAACATCGCGCGTCAGGACTACGACCCCCAGGGCGCCAGCGTGACCATCCTGATCTCCGAGCAGCCGGTCACTCCGACCGACAGCCAGATCGAAGAGTCCCCGGGCCCGCTGCCGGACACCATCCTGGCGCACCTGGATAAGAGCCACATCACCGTGCATACCTACCCGGAAATCCATCCGGTGGACGGCATCGCGACCTTCCGCGTGGACATCGACGTTTCCACCTGCGGAGTGATCTCCCCGCTGAAGGCCCTGAACTACCTGATCCACCAGTTCGACTCGGACATCGTCACGGTCGACTATCGGGTCCGCGGCTTCACCCGCGACATCGAGGGGCGCAAGCATTTCATCGACCACGAGATCAACTCGATCCAGAACTATCTCTCCGACGACACGCGCGAGGCCTACCAGATGACCGACGTGAACGTGTACCAGGAGAACCTGTTCCACACCAAGATGCTGCTCAAGGACTTCGAACTGGAGAACTACCTGTTCGGCGACGCTACCCGGACGCTCTCGGCGGAACAGCGCGAGCAGGTCACGGAACGGCTCAGGCACGAAATGCTGGAGATCTTCTACGCGCGCAACATGCCGCGCTGATCGCACACGAGAAAGAAAAAGCCCGCTTCGAGCGGGCTTTTTCATGCGTGCGATTCAGATGCGGTAGGTGCTCTTGGTCATCACCTTCGCCAGCAGGCTCATGCCCAGCTTTACCGGTGCCGGGAAGCGCAGGCCGCCGGCGGCCAGGGCGTTGCTCGAATGCTGTTCCTCGTCGATACGCATCTGCTCGAGGATGGCACGGGATTTCCGATCTTCCTGGGGAATCTGCGCCAGGTGTTCGTCCAGATGCTTGCACACCTGGTCTTCGGTGGCGGCGACGAAGCCCAGGCTGACCCGGTCGCTGACCAGCCCGGCGGCGGCACCGACGCCGAAGGACAGGCCGTAGAAGATCGGATTGAGCACGCTGGGACGGCTGCCCAACTGGCGGATGCGTTGCTCGCACCAGGCCAGGTGGTCGATCTCCTCCTCGGCGGCTTCCTCCATCGCCTCGCGGACCTCGGGCAGCTTGGCGGTCAGCGACTGGCCCTGGTACAGCGCCTGGGCGCAGACCTCGCCGGTGTGGTTGATGCGCATCAGGCCGGCGATATGGCGGGTGTCTTCCTCGCTCAGTTCGCCATCGGGTTCCACGATGGCCGGCGACGGTCGCGCCGGCTGGCCGCTGAACGGCAGCAGGGTGCGCAGGGCGGAGTCGGCCTGCAGCAGGAAACGGTCGATGGGCGAATAGTGGCGGTCGGCGGACATGGCGCACCTCCGGAAACGAAAGATCGCACCAGTTTACCGGAAGTGCGCTGATAGCAGGATGTTGCGGACGGGCTGCGATGTCGCAGCGCCCGCAGGGTTTCAGCCCGGCGGCCAGTGCATCTGGCGCTGACCCAGTACGTGCATGTGGATGTGGTGCACGGTCTGCCCGCCAAGGTCGTTGCAGTTCATCACCACACGGAAGCCTTCCTCGCAGCCCTGCTCCCGGGCCAGGCGCTGGGCAGTGAAGAGGATATGGCCTGCCAGCGGCCGGTCGGCCTCGGTCAGGTGCTCGAGGGTGGGAATGTGTCTTTTCGGGATGACCAGGAAGTGCACCGGCGCCTGCGGGCCGATATCGTGAAACGCGACAACTTCCTCGTCTTCGTAGAACTTGCGCGCGGGAACTTCCCCCGCCACGATCTTGCAGAACAGACAGTCCATGGGCGATTCCTCCGGCCTCGGGTGCTTTCCCGAGTGTAGCGGTGCCCGTCGCGACCGCCCAAGCGTGAAGGAGCCGCAGTGAAGAACGACATACACGACCTCGGCCTGGTCCTGGATTCCCGGGTCAAGCTGATCCTGATCGAGTCCTGGGACGAGCCGAAGGTGATGGAAACCCTCACCGGCCTGGCGGTCAGGCGCGGCCTTGGCCTGTATGCCTGGTCGGTGACCGAGGGCCGGCAGCGGCTGGGCTTCGGCGGCGAGCCGCTGGGCGGGGAGGAGAGCCGCGACCCGGTCGCGGCGTTGCGCTTGATCAAGCACGATCAGCAGGCGAATCTCTATGTGCTCTGCGACCTGCATCCTTTCCTTGGCGACAGCCCGACCCTGGTGCGCCTGCTCAAGGAAATCGCCATGGCCGAGGGCAACCATCGACCGACCGTTGTGCTGGTGTCCCATGCGCTGAAGCTGCCGGCCGAAGTCCAGCGCTTCGCCGCGCGGTTCTCGCTATCCCTGCCCAGCGAGGACGAACTGCTCGGCATCGTCCGCGAAGAAGCGACGCGCTGGAGCGAGCGCAACCATGGCGCCCGCGTGCGCACCGACAACCGCACCCTGCAGCAGGTGGTGAAGAACCTGCGCGGGCTCAGCCATGCCGAGGCGCGGCTGCTGGCGCGCAACGTGATCTGCAACGATGGGGCGATCACCCAGGAGGACCTGCCCGAGCTGAACCGCACCAAGTTCCAGCTACTCGACCTGGAGGGCGTGCTGAGCTTCGAGTACGACACCGCACGCTTCGCCGAGGTCGGCGGGCTTGCCGCGCTCAAGCGCTGGCTCGGCGAGCGTCAGTCGGCGTTCCTCGCCGGCACGCCTGGCGACCAGCCGAAGGGCATGATGCTGGTCGGCGTGCAGGGCGCCGGCAAGAGCCTGGCGGCCAAGGCGGTGGCCGGCCTCTGGGGCTTGCCGTTGCTGCGTCTGGACTTCGCCCGTCTCTACAACAAGTACTTCGGCGAAACCGAGCGCAACCTGCGCGAGGCGCTGCGCCTGGCCGAACAGATGGCGCCCTGCGTGCTGTGGATGGATGAAGTGGAGAAGGGCATTTCTGGCGGCGACCAGGACAACGGCGTCAGTCAGCGCGTGCTGGGTACCCTGCTGACCTGGATGGCCGAGCGCGAGGCGCCGGTCTTCATGGTCGCCACCGCGAACGCTATCGACCGCCTGCCGCCCGAACTGATCCGCAAGGGACGCTTCGACGAATTGTTCTTCGTCGACCTGCCGACGCCGGAGGTTCGCGCCGAGATCTTCCGCATCCACCTGCAACGCCGCGAGCTGGAGCCGGCACAGTTCGACCTCCTTCTGCTGGCGGCTGCCAGCGAGGGTTTCAGCGGGGCGGAGATCGAGCAGGCGGTGGTGGCGGCACTGTACGCCGGGCAGGCGCGACAGCAGGCGGTGGATCAGGATCTGTTGCTCAGGGAGCTGGCGCGAACCTCGCCGCTGTCGGTGCTGATGGCGGAAAAGCTCGCCGCGCTACGGATATGGGCCAAGGGGCGGGCGGTGCCGGCAGACTGAGCCGACGGCGAACCTCGTTGCCCTGCGAGGAACGGCCGATCAACCCCGTGGGGCGGAGGGCACCGCCGAGGCGTTGATCCGCGCGGCGAGTCGGCGCACCAGCCAGCGTGGCGCCAGGCGTGGGCTCAGCGCCAGCAGGCGATTGCGCCAACCGGGGACGATCAGGGCGCGGTTCTTGTCCAGCCCGCGCAGGGCCAGCAGCGCGACCTCCTCCGGGGTCATCATCAGCTTGCTCCGGTCGAGCCTGCCGAGCCGCATCCCGGCTTCCCGGAAGAATGCCGTGCGGGTTGGCCCAGGGCACAGCACCGAGACCTTGACGCCGCGCTCTTTCAGTTCTTCCCGCAAGCCTTCCGAGAAGTGCAGGACGTAGGCCTTGCTGGCGTAGTAGTTGCTCATCCAGGCGCCGGGCTGGAAGGCGGCCACCGAGGCGATATTGAGTATCTGGCCACCGCCCTGTGCCGCCATCCGCGCGCCGAGGGAGTGGCAAAGGCGTGCCAGGGCCAGGATGTTGAGCTCGATCAGCTCCTGTTCCCGCGCCCATTCCTGATCGATGAAGGGGCCGGAGGTACCGATCCCGGCATTGTTGACCAGCAGGTCGATCTGTCGTTCGCCCTGTTCCAGTTCGTGCAACAACCCTGACAGTTGCAGCGGCTCGGAAAGATCGCAGGTGCGGAACAGTACTTCCACGCCGAAACGCTGCGCCAGTTCATAGGCGATGCTCTCCAGCGCGTCGCGCTGGCGCGCCACCAGGATCAGGGCGCGACCGCGCCGGGCCAGGGCTTCGGCTAGGGCCAGGCCGATACCGCTGGAAGCGCCGGTGATCAAGGCATAACGGGGCATTCGAGACTTCTCCGAAACGGACGGGGAATTGGACCCCGCCCGTCGCGAGGGGTTGCGTGGCTACTGTTGGTCGTCGTCTTCCATGGCCTCTGCCGCCGCTGTGGCGGCTTCATCGGCTTCGGCCGCCGCTGCGGCGGCCTGCTCGTCCGTGGTGTACGGGTCGGCTGGAGCGCTGGCGCCGCCGTCATAGTTCGCTCGCTCCAGGTAACCCTGGTAGGACGGCAGGACGATGGCGGCGATGATACCGGCTATCGGCAGCAGGAAGATCAGACTGGCCAGGACTTTCACCCCGGTGCTGTTCGCCGGCGGCGGCGGACCGTAGCGGTTGGCGCCGGTGCTGCCGGGCAGGACCAGCATCAGGATGCCGAACACGCTGCCGACGAAGGGGACGAAGTTGAGCAGCCAGAGCCAGCCCGACCAGCCGAGGTCATGCAGGCGCTGCACGCCGATCATCACGGCAATGACGATGAAGGCGATCGAGGCCAGGGCGGTGACGGCCACGCCGACGGTTTCGCCGAGCAGGAAGCCCAGGCCCATGATGACCAGGAAGCACAGCGTCATCGCCATCGACCAGCCGAGATAGCGCAGGCGTCCGATCCGGCCGTTGGTGGTGAACACGTTCAGCTCGCCGAATTCGGGGAGGGCGTCGCCGACCTGGGCGCTGGGCGGTGTGTAGGGAGAGGCGCCCGCGACCGCGGAGGCCGCAGGCGCGGCGTTTTCGCCGAGTTGCGCCTGGCGCGCCAGGTACTTCTCGATGATGATTCCGCAGGCCGAGCATTCCGCTCCACTGGGCTGTTCATGGCCGCATTTCGGACAGGTCATGGGAGGCAGGTCTTGCGCTGGGGTTTCCTCCGCGACCTGGGGGTTGTGATCGGGCGTTTCCACCAGGCTCAGGCTGGCCGCCAGGTCGACTTCCTTGTAGGCATTGGCGCCGGCCTGGCGCAGGGCGGTCAGGTAACGCTCCGCCTCGGCCTCTGGAAGTTCGCGTTTCAGCACCACCGGGCGACCGCCGAAGAGGGCATCGATCTTGCCCGGTTCGCTCTTGAACAGGCGGGCGAGATTGTCCTTCACGGTTTCGAGCGATGTGTCGGGCATCAGCTCGCCGGAGAAGACGATCTTGAAGCGTTGGTCGGTCATGCAGGCATCCTTGTCAGCTGGGGTGAGAGAAATGCAGCCGACAGCCTAATCGGCGGCCTTGGCGCCCACAAGCGCGAGATGAGAACTCCCGCACAAGCCGGGGCGCCGTGACCCGGCGGTTTCAGCGCGGCCAGCGGTTGGCCAGGCGATCCATGTTCCGCAGGGCGGCGCGATATTCCCGGTCGAGGCGGGCGACCAACTCGTCGACGCCGGGCAAGTCGTCTATGTTGCCCGCGCCCTGGCCGGCGGACCACACGGTCTTCCAGGCCTTGGCCTCGTCGTTCACCGGCTTGAGTTTCTCGCCGTAGTTCATGTCTGCCTTGTCGGTCAGGCGCTTCAGATCGTAGCCGGCGGCCTCCAGGCTTTGCCGCATGAAGCTGGCCGGTACGCCGGACACCGCCGGGGTGTGCACGATGTCGGCGGCGCGTGCCTCCAGGATCATCTGCTTGTAGGCGTCGGAGGCATTGCTCTCGCGGGTGGCGATGAAGCGAGTGCCGAGATAGGCCAGGTCGGCGCCGAGCATCTGTGCGGCGAGAATCTCGTGGCCGTGGTTGATGCAGCCGGCCAGCAGCAGGGTCTTGTCGAAGAACTGGCGGATTTCCGCGACCAGCGCGAAAGGGCTCCAGGTCCCGGCGTGCCCGCCCGCGCCGGCCGCCACCGCGATCAGGCCGTCGACCCCGGCCTCGGCGGCCTTTTCGGCGTGGCGGCGGGTGGTGACGTCGTGGAACACCAGGCCGCCGTAGCCATGCACAGCGTCTACCACTTCGCGCACTGCGCCGAGGCTGGTGATGACGATCGGTACGCGGTGCTCGACGCAGATCCGCAGGTCGGCCTGCAACCGCGGATTGGTGTTGTGGACGATCAGGTTCACCGCATAGGGCGCGGGATTGTCCAGCGCCTGCAGGCCGGCCCCGATTTCCTCCAGCCATCCCTCGAAGCCGCTGCTCTCGCGCTGGTTGAGCGCCGGGAAGCTGCCGACGATGCCGCTGCGGCAGCAGGCCAGCACCAACTGTGGGTTGGATACCAGGAACATCGGCGCGGCCACCATCGGCAGTCGCAGGCGTTGGTCGAGCAGGGCGGGCAAGGACATGGACAGGACTCCTGGGTCAGAAAGGTTTGAGCACCACCAGTAGGACGATCAGCAGCAGGAACAGTACAGGCACTTCGTTGAACCAGCGGTAGAACACATGGCTGCGCCCCGGCTCGCCGCGGGCGAAGCGCTTGAGCATGGCGCCGCAGGCGTGGTGGTAGCCGATCAGCAGGACCACCAGGGTCAGCTTGGCGTGCAGCCAGCCTTGGCTCAGCCAGCCGGGGGTGAGATAGAGCATCCAGAGGCCAAGGACCAGGGTGGCGAGCATCGAGGGCATCATGATCCCTCGGTAGAGCTTGCGCTCCATGACGCAGAAGCGTTCCCGGCTGGCCTGGTCCTCGCTCATGGCGTGGTAGACGAACAGGCGCGGTAGGTAGAACAGGCCGGCGAACCAGCAGACCATGGCGATGATATGGAAGGCTTTGAGCCACAGGTACATCAGGACATCCTCTTGATCACGGTGCCCCGATAGTAGAGGGATGGCTGGAACGCGTCACCCTGGCGGCTTGCCGCTGTCTGATTTGCCGGCAGATATGGCCGCATAACAGGTAGGAACATTCGGATAGGGCCTCGCGGCAATTTCTGCCCGACGGCCCCGGGGGCTAGACTGCCGACCGAAGGGCCGAACCGGTCGCAAAGCCGGACGCCCAGCGCTGTTCATGCCGGCGCTCGGCTCTTATCATTGGCCTCTTTTGGCTAGCTTGCCTCAGCGCGCGGAGTGATGGATAGATGATCAAGGTCGGCATCGTTGGCGGTACGGGTTATACGGGCGTGGAACTGCTGCGCCTGATGGCGCAGCACCCGCAGGCCCGGGTGGAAGTGATCACGTCGCGTTCCGAGGCGGGGGTGAAGGTCGCCGACATGTACCCGAACCTGCGAGGTCATTATGACGACCTTCAGTTCAGCGTGCCGGACGCGCAGCGCCTCGGTGCCTGCGACGTGGTGTTCTTCGCCACGCCGCACGGCGTGGCGCACGCGCTGGCTGGCGAACTGCTGGACGCCGGGACCCGGGTCATCGATCTGTCCGCTGACTTCCGCCTGGCGGACGCCGAGGAGTGGGCGCGCTGGTACGGCCAGCCGCATGGCGCTCCGGCGCTGCTCGACGAGGCTGTCTACGGCCTGCCGGAAGTGAACCGCGAGAAGATCCGCCAGGCCCGCCTGATCGCCGTGCCGGGTTGCTACCCGACCGCGACCCAACTGGGCCTGATCCCGCTGCTGGAGGCCGGCCTGGCCGATGCCTCGCGGCTGATCGCCGATTGCAAGTCCGGGGTCAGCGGCGCAGGTCGGGGTGCCAAGGTTGGCTCGCTGTTCTGCGAGGCGGGCGAAAGCATGATGGCCTACGCGGTCAAAGGGCATCGGCATCTCCCGGAAATCAGCCAGGGCCTGCGTCGGGCCTCCGGCGGCGACGTCGGGCTGACGTTCGTACCGCACCTGACGCCAATGATCCGCGGCATCCATGCAACCCTCTATGCCCATGTCGCGGATCGTTCGGTCGACCTCCAGGCGTTGTTCGAGAAGCGCTACGCCGACGAACCCTTCGTCGACGTGATGCCGGCCGGCAGCCATCCGGAGACCCGCAGCGTGCGTGGCGCCAATGTCTGCCGAATCGCCGTGCATCGCCCCCAGGGCGGTGACCTGGTAGTGGTGCTGTCGGTGATCGACAACCTGGTCAAGGGCGCCTCGGGTCAGGCGCTCCAGAACATGAACATCCTGTTCGGGCTGGACGAGCGCCTGGGCCTCTCGCATGCGGCCCTGCTCCCCTGATGTCCGGCTGGGAACTCCAGTTCCGTGATCCACGGCGGGCCTGGCTGGTCCGCCTCGGGGTGGGTGCGCTGCTGCTGGCCGTTCCGCTGGCGTTTCTCGGCGGTCGCTGGTCGACCGGGGCGGACGCCGCTCGCAGCGAGGCCGATGCGCAACGCCAGGAAACCCTGATCGGCGAGCAGAAGGCCGAGCTGGAGCGCCTGCGTACCGAAATCGAGGTGTTGCGAAGCGGAGAACGTCTCAGCCAGCAGGCCACCGAACAGAGCCGACAGACTATCAAGCTGCTCGAGGACCAGGTGTTCAAGCAGCAACAGGACATCGCGTTCTACAAGGGGGTAGTCGCGCCGGCCAGCAAGGCGGATGCGCTGGAAATCCGTGCCTTTGAGGTGCAGGGCACGGACGACCCGCAGCGCTTCCGCTATAAGGTGATGCTCAGCCGCCTGGGCAGGGACGATCGCAAGCTGGATGGGCGGCTGAAAGTCCGCATCAGCGGCAAGCTGGCGCGCAAGGACGCTACCTACGACCTCGAACAGCTCTCGCCGGAACTAGGCAAGACAGGGCTGTCGATTTCCCTCCGGCATTTCCAGTCGATCCCAGAAGGGGGGCGTTTCGCCGAGCTGGAACTGCCGAAGAACTTCATCCCGAAGCTGATCGACGTACGTGCGGAGCTGAATGGCCAGTCCAAACCGCTACAGCGCCGTTTCGATTGGCCGAAGCAGTGAGTGAGCATTATGTGGAGCAAGAACAAAGGCCGGGCCGACGTCCAGCGTTTCACCGGGCAGACCAGCCTGATCGCCAGCGGCGCCGAACTGGTCGGTGACATGAACCTCAAGGGCGCGGTGCAGATCGACGGCACCGTCCGCGGAGCGTTGCAGGCGCACGAAGGGCTGGTGCGGGTCAGCGCCGGCGGTCGAGTCGACGGTGAAATCCGGGCCCCCCATGTGATCATCGACGGTCAGGTGGATGGCGACATCCATGCCATCGAACGCCTGGAGCTGGGGGCCCAGGCCCGGGTGAAGGGCAATCTTCACTATGGGCTGATCGAAACCGCCATGGGGGCCCAGATCGAGGGCCGCCTGTGCCCGATGACCGAGGCCAGTCCGCGCCCGCTGGAACTGCCTGCCAGCGTGGAAACTGTGGATTAGTTGACCATTTTTCTGGGACAAGAGGATAATGGGCGTAATGTTGTAACGCACGGCCTCAAGCCGGGAGATTCGGAAACATGAGCATCGAGACCTTCACCCCTACGCCCCTGCTCTTTACCCCAGGCGCAGCCAACAAGGTGAAGACGTTGATTGACGAAGAGGGCAATCCTCGCCTGAAACTGCGTGTATTCGTCACCGGCGGCGGTTGCTCGGGCTTCCAGTATGGCTTCACCTTCGACGAAGATATCGCCGATGACGATACCGTGATCGAGCGCGATGGCGTGGGCCTGGTGGTGGACCCGATGAGCTTCCAGTACCTGGCGGGTTCGGAAGTCGACTACCAGGAAGGCCTGGAAGGTTCGAGGTTCGTCATCAAGAACCCGAATGCCGCCACGACCTGCGGTTGCGGACAGTCGTTCTCGATCTGATGTCGATGGGGGCTGCCACGAAAACGCCGCGCTTATTATGCGCGGCGTTTTCGTTTCAGGCGGGATACAGCGCGCCCAGAGTCCTGGGACCGAGCGCACCGGTCACATCAGGGCAGTTGCCGGGCAGGCGCTCGAGAAACCGATGGGCTAGCCAGGCGAATGCCATACCCTCCATCCAGGCAGGGGGAACGCCGTATTCGTCGGTACTGGCGACCCGGGCTTCGGGCATCAGCATGGCCAGGCGCTTCATCAGCGCCGTATTGAAGGCGCCGCCGCCGCATACCAGCAGCTCTTCGCAGTCCGGCTGGGCGTCCAGCAGCGATTCGCTGATGCTGCGCGCGCTCAGCTCCAGCAGGGTTGCCTGGACATCCGCTGCCGGCAGGGCAGGGTGATGAGCCAGGTGCTCCTGTAGCCAGGACAGGTTGAAGCGCTCGCGCCCGGTGCTCTTGGGGCCGCGCGCGGCGAAGAATTCGTCCGCCAGCAGGCCCGCCAGCAGTGCGTGGTTCACCTGGCCGCTGGCGGCCCACGCACCATCCCGGTCGAAATGTTCGCCGCGCTGGTGATGAATCCAGGCGTCCATCAGCACATTGCCCGGGCCGCAGTCGAAGCCGCGTACCGGCTTTCCGGGACTGAGCAGCGAAACGTTGCTGAAACCACCGATGTTCAGGATCGCCCTGGAGGCGTCGTCATCGCCAAACAGCGCCTGATGGAAGGCCGGTACCAGCGGGGCGCCCTGGCCGCCGGCTGCGACGTCGCGGCGGCGGAAGTCGGCGACGACATCGATGCCGGTCAGCTCCGCCAGCAGGGCGGGGTTACCGATCTGCACCGTGAAGTGGCGAGCGGGTTCATGCCGGATGGTTTGACCGTGACTGCCGATGGCACGGACTTCGTCGGGAGTCATCTGCTGCTGGAGCAGCAGTTCGCGCACGCCCTGTGCTGCGAGGGCGACCCAGCGTTGCTCGACTTCGGCGGCGCGGGCGATTTCATCGGGGCCGGGGATGCACAGGGCGAGGATGTCTTCGCGCAGCCCGGCCGGCATGGGTAGATAATGGGAAGCGAGCAAGGTGGTGCTATCACCTTGCTCGATCAGGACGATGTCCATGCCGTCCAGACTGGTTCCGGACATCAACCCCAGGTAGCGCGGCACGATCAGCGCTGCTTGTTCAGGGCCAGGAGGGTTTTCTTCTCCTGATCCATGCGCGCGATCATCGGCTGGGTCTGCGCCATGAAGCGCTTGCGATCTGCGCCACCGAGCGGATCCGCCATGGGCAGCTTGGCACTCAGCGGATCGACGTGGCGGCCATTGATCTGGAACTCGTAGTGCAGGTGTGGGCCGGTGGCCAGGCCCGTCATGCCCACGTAACCGATGATCTGGCCCTGCTTCACGCTGGTACCGGCGCGGATACCCTTGGCGAAGCGGCTCATGTGTCCGTAGATGGTCCGATAGCGCTGCCCGTGCTGGATCACCACGGCGTTGCCGTAGCCGCCCTTGCGTCCGGCTTCGAGGATCTTACCGTCTCCGGTAGCCTTGATCGGCGTGCCGATGGGGGCAGCGTAGTCGACGCCCTTGTGCGCGCGAATCTTGTTCAGGATCGGGTGCCGGCGGCCCAGGGAGAAGCGCGAGCTGATGCGGGCGAAATCCACCGGCGTACGGATGAATGCCTTGCGCATGCTGGAGCCGTCGGCGCGGTAGTAGCTGGTATTGCCCTGCTTGTTGGTATAGCGCACGGCGGTGTATGTCTTGCCACGGTTGACGAAGCGGGCGGCGAGGATATTGCCGGTCGCCACTTGCTTGCCGTTGACCTTGTGCTGTTCGTAGATCACGTCGAACTCATCGCCCTCACGCAGGTCGAGGGCGAAGTCGATGTCGTAGCCGAAGATGTTCGACAGCGACGTGACCAGGTTATAGGGCAGGCCGGCGTTGCGACCGGCAACGAACAGCGAACTGGTGATGCGGCCATGGGCATAGGCGGTATGCAGGTCGATCTGGGCCTTCTCGCGTTTGAAGGAGTAGCCCTTGTCGGTCTTGTCCAGGCCGATGGTCTCGAGTTCGCTCTGCTTGACTCGCAGCGCCTGCAGCTCTCCTTTGGGGTCGAGCTTGAGCTTGACCTCCTGGCCGACCTTCAGATGGGTGAAGCGCTTGGCATCCTTGCTGCTGGTCAGCATGTCGTGCATGGCCGAGGTGGAAAGGCCTGCCTTGGTGAATACGGTCGACAGCGTATCGCCACTGGCGACGGTGATGGTCTTCCACTCGGGATCGACGGGCTTGGTGTCGGCATCGGCTACAGATGCGCCCGGCTTGTCCGTGTCTTGCTCGGCGGTGTTGTCGTCGGAGGCACCTTCTACCTGAGCGAAAGGTGTGCCTTCGTCGCTGGAATTGGTGACCGATTGCGGCAGGAGGTCGTCTTTCTCCTGAAGGAGGCGATCGGTGTTGCTTTCGAGCTCCAGATTGAGCGTGGTCCTCTTGGCCTCGACTTCGCTCGAGGGGAACACCAGTAGTGCCAAACTGAGGAGCGCTGCAACACCGCTGGCGGCCAACAAGTGGCTTTTCGGGTAATACGGCGGCGCTTTCTGATCGGATTGCGTCATGGCGTGATTGGTGTTTTTGGATTGTGAATAAATAACTGCCTAAAATATAACCAAAATCTCCTTGAATCAAGCCAAAAGTCGCGTCTGGCCTGGCTCCGTCCCCCTGACGGTCGGCAAAATTTGTTTTTAGTCTGCGATCTTGTATGGTTGGTTCCCTTTCGATTTTGGCAATTGGGCAGAACCTGTAAATGAAGTCGGTTGAAGAGCAGCTGGCGCTGATCCAGCGCGGTGCAGACGAGATCCTGGTAGAGGCGGAACTGGTGGCCAAGCTGAAGCGCGGCCAGCCCTTGCGGATCAAGGCCGGCTTCGACCCGACCGCTCCCGATCTGCATCTTGGCCATACCGTGCTTATTAATAAGTTGCGCCAGTTCCAGGACCTGGGGCATCAGGTGATCTTCCTCATCGGTGACTTCACTGGGATGATCGGTGACCCCAGTGGGAAAAGTGTTACCCGTCCTCCCCTGACGCGCGAGCAGGTTCTGGAGAATGCGGAGACATACAAGTCCCAAGTCTTCAAGATCCTCGACCCGGCCAAGACCGAAGTAGCCTTCAATTCCTCCTGGATGGACCAGCTGACCCCGGCTGACTTCATTCGTCTTGCCTCTCAGTACACTGTTGCGCGCATGCTGGAACGCGATGACTTTAGCAAGCGCTATGCCAGCAATCAGCCCATCGCTATCCATGAGTTCCTCTATCCGCTGGTCCAGGGCTATGACTCCGTCGCGTTGAAGGCGGACGTCGAGCTGGGTGGCACTGACCAGAAGTTCAACCTGCTGATGGGGCGCGAGCTGCAGCGTGCCTATGGTCAGGAGGCTCAGGTGATCCTGACCATGCCGTTGCTGGAAGGGCTGGATGGCGTGAAGAAGATGTCCAAGTCGCTGGGCAACTATATTGGTATCCAGGAAGCGCCGGGTGTCATGTACAGCAAGCTGGTCTCCATTCCTGACACGCTGATGTGGCGTTACTTCGAGCTGCTCAGCTTCCGTTCCCTGGATGAGATCGATAGCTTCCGCAAGGATGTCGAGGCGGGCGCCAACCCGCGCGACATCAAGATCAAGCTGGCCGAAGAGATCGTCGCCCGCTTCCATGGCGAGGAGGCGGCGGCGAGCGCGCACAAGTCGGCCGGCAATCGCCTGAAGGATGGCGAGCTGCCGGAAGACCTGCCGGAGATCGAGCTGTCGTCCCCCGAGGATATGCCTGTTGCCTCTGTCCTTAATAAGGCGGGGTTGGTGAAGAATGCGGCGGCGGCTCGCGATCTCCTGGGGGCTGGCAGCGTCAAGGTGGATGGGCAGGTCGTCGACCGTACCTTCATGCTGGCGCTGGGTGAAACCCGGGTGTTCCAGGCTGGGAAGAAGGCTTTCGCGCGCATCACGCTGAAAGCTGAATAATTCTTTCAAATAAGTGTTGACGCCAGTTTCTATCTCC
>NZ_KV811294.1:0-276 GCF_001813025.1 Pseudomonas sp. HMSC066A08 | reverse complement strand
AGATCGTAGGACTCTCGTAAATATCGTCGAAATCTACTATCGCGCTGCTCTGGTCGTTGACCTCGATCAAGCTGGATTCGGTCGCTTCGTTCTCTGGTGTGTTCATGGTTTCTATCTCCTAAGCCGTGGTCGTCATGGCGAAGTCCGTATTGGACTTCGAGGCGTTCGCAGGCCTCCATCAGCCTGCGCTTGTCGTAATAAGGTTCGATGTTCTGTAGGCCGGTCGGATGAACCTTGTTGATGGCCACATGCACATGCAGGTGGTCAGTATCGACA
>NZ_KV811293.1:55069-91021 GCF_001813025.1 Pseudomonas sp. HMSC066A08 | reverse complement strand
ATTCGCCCTACGCGGTCTTGGAACCCATCCGTTTCACGGTGGATAACCGCATGCGGTCATGCGCCCTGCGCGGGCTCGGAGTCCGGCCCAGACGATGTTCGGGGTTGGACGCCGTAGCCGAATGCTCGGCGCAATCCGGCGATCGCCTGTTGCCGATCCATGCCGCGCACGGCCGGCGGATCGGCGCGTTCGCAGAATTCGCGCCAGACGAACAGGGTCAGCTCGGCGCCATCGGTAAGGGGGGCGGCGGTCGGCACGCCGAACTGCTGGAGCGTCCGGTAGCGCGCGTCCTCCCAGAACAGTTCCTCGACCCAGTCGTACAGTGGAATCAGGTGGAAATGCACCGGCAAGCCGGGCATGTGGCCGTAGCGACCGACATAGATGCGTCGCGGCCGCAGCAGCGCGTTCATTTCGCGTTCGACCCTGGCCAGCAGCGGCCCGAATTCGGCGAGGGCGTGTTCCGGCAACTGGTGGAAGGCCGTCGCCGGTTGCCGCGAGCCGAGCATGCAGTAGCCGGGCAGGGCCGAGTCGATCCGCTGGTTCAACGTCCAGTGGCGGGTCTGGTGGATGATCAGCTCGGGCGGGATATGCATGGACGGCGCTCCGCAGATGGGCGCCCACTGTAACCCGTCGTCAGGGAAGATCCAGTCCGGTCTTGCGCCGTTTCATTTCGTCGATGCGTTGTCGTAGCGCCAGGCGCTGGGCTTCCGGCTTGGCCAGCCACCAGTCGCGCACCGCCGAGTTGTCGTAGCGCGTCAGCCAGGCGGGAAAACGCGCCATCTGCGCTTGCGGAAAGTCGTTGGCGCGGCCGCGCAGGTAGTGATCGAAGAAACCCAGGACCAGGGCGTTGGGAGCCTGGATGAGGATTTCCGTCGGTGCCGAGCCGAGCAGCCCGTCGCGTAGCGGCCGGCGGATGAACAGCGGATTGTCGGTAAGCCCGGCATGCGCCGAATCGCGCAGTACCAGGCGATGAATGTCCTGGTGCTGGCCGGCGTGCTCGAAGCGTTCGTAGGAAAAGTCGTTGAAGCTTCTCGGGCGGGCCGGCGGTTCGATGCCGAACAGCCGGTAGAAGTTGCCAAGGTCGGCGTGCAGCATCAGCAACGGTGCCGGGAAATCGCTATCGAAGGGCGCGAAGTCGAAGTCGCCGCCGTCGAGGTTGACGGCCGCCGCGCAGCGTCGGTCGACCATGCAGACCGCGCCGGTGGTCGAGCCGCCGAAGGACATGCCCATCTCGCCGGTATGCGCGAAGTCGCTGGCGGCCACCAGGTCGGCGACCCTGTCCGGGACCTCGCCGGCCTGCAGGCGGTCATGGACGAACAGGCGGTCGGCCAGCCATACCGGCGCGCTGAGGTTGACGGCGCGGTTGGCCGGGGCGGGCAGGTCGAGGGCGGTGTGCAACTGACCATCGAGTCGCTGGTCGAGATCGTCGCTGACATAGCCCTGGCGCATGGCCTGCGGCAAGCCGTCGTGGGCGGCCCGGCGCAGGTGTTCGACCAGCCCGGGGTCCATGGGCAGCAGCGTACCGTCGGGCAGGCGGGTCGGCGACGCGTCGCCGCTGTGCTGGATGGCGTAGACCGCGTAGCCGTGGCTGGCCAGCTCTTCCATCAGGGTCCAGTTGCCGCCGGCGAAGGCACTGTAGCCATGGCTGTAGAACACCACCGGCAGGCGAGCGGAGTCGTCGCGCAGCGGGGCGTCCGGATAGGAATTGGTGCGCAGGTGCTTGAGGTAGGCGAGCAACGGCGGAAAGCCGAGTATTTCACCGAAGCCCCGCGCGGTGCTGCGCGCCTCGTCCGGGTCGAAGTAGTGGCGTGGCGCGGCACCGACGATCGGGCGCGCCGGGTACCAGGCACGTACCAGCAGGCGCCGCGGCTGCCCGGCCGGGGCGCCGAGCAGGCCGGGCCGGCTGGGGTCGTCCAGTTCGAAATCGCGCACGCCGACCGCATAGGGGCCGCTCGGCGCCGGCAGCGGCGCGACCGGGAACAGGTACAGCGCGGCGATTGCCAGCAGTACCAGCAGGCCGTACAGCGAACCGGTCCGGAACGGCAGGCGCCGCAGGGGCTTCCGGCGCAGGCAGGCGCCGAGCAGCAGGGAGAAACCGGCGAAGGCACCGACGCCGGCTTGCCAGCGGTCGTCCCATGCAGCGTACAGGCCGGCGCCGAGCGCCAGCGTCGAGGCGAGCGCCAGCAGGCCACGGCGGCCGGGCAGGGCGGGTATCCACCAGGCGAGCAGGGCCGCCAGCAGGGTCGCGACCAGCAGCAGGTCGACAGCGGTCATGGGGCTTCGCTCCTCCTTTCCACGGGGCGCGTCGGTTGGCTCGGCCAGAACGCCGCCAGCGCCAGCAGCAGGCCGACCAGCGCGTAGGGGGCGCGGCTGTCCAGTTGGTGGAGCAGCGCGCCGAGCAGCGGCCCGCTGATCAGGCCGAAGCCATGTACGGCCACCAGGGTGCCGGCGGCGGCACCCTGTTCCTCGGCGCGCACGGCATTGGCGTTGAGCGCCGAGACTGCCGGGAATACCCAACCCATGCCCGCCGCGGCGACGAAGAAGGCCAGCCAGAGCAGCGGCGGCGAGTCGGCGAAGCACACGGCGGCGAAGCCGATGGCGGCGACCAGCCCGCCGACCCGGATCAGTCGCGGCGGTGGCCAGTCCAGGCGGCGCACCAGGAGCTGGGCCAGGATCAGCGCGACGCCCACTGCGGTCAGGGCGATGCCGGCCACCCGCGCGGCGTCGGCGGAATCCAGGCGCAGCCGGTCGAGAGCGAAGAAGCCGACGGTGATCTGCGCCACGGTGACGCTGAACATCGCCACGAAACCCACCGCCAGCGGCCGCCGCAGGCGGCGGTCGCCGATCGCCAGGGCGGCGCCGCGGTTCGGCTGGCGGCGCTCCTCGCGCGGCAGCCAGCGCCAGAGCGCCAGCAGGGCGACCAGGGGCAGCGCGGCGGTGACCAGCAACGGCAGGACCAGCCCGTGAATCGCCAGCAGTCCGGCCAGCCCCGGCCCGATCACCATGCCTATCGCGCTGGCCGCGCCGAGTCCGGCCAGCGCCGCGGCGCGTCGTTGCGCCTCGACGTGATCGGCCACCAGTGCCGCCGTACAGGCCGGCACCGCGGCGTAGAAGCCGCCGGCGAGGCCGCGCAGGAGAACGATGCCGGCGAAGGCGAGCAGGGTCGGCAACGTCCAGTGCAGGGCGAGCACGATGAACAGGCAGAGCGAGCCGTAGGAGAGGGCGAAGCCGGCCAGCCCGCCGAGCAGTATCCGCCGTCGCCCATGCCGGTCGCTGGCGATGCCCCAGGGCCGCGCCGCGAGCATCCAGGCGATGCCGCCGACGGTCACCGCGGCGCCGGCCTGCCAGGGCGCCAGGCCGAGCTTGCGGGCGAGCGGGCCGACCAGGGCGACGAAGGACATCACCGCGAGGGTGCAGACGAAGGTCTCGAACATCAGCGGACGCAGGTCCAGGGTGTTGGCGGAGGGCGGCGGGGTGGTCATCTCAGGGGTTCCTTCGGGTTCGCGGCAGGCGCAGCCAGACCCAGCCGACCAGCACCAGCGGAGTGCCCAGGGCGAGCCAGGAGAGCAGGTCGTAGAGGCCGTCGCCGAGCAGCGCCGAGAGCAGCCCGAAGAGGCCGAGCAGGGCCAGCAGCAGGGGCCAGCGGAAGATCATCCAGAGACCGCGCCTCATGCCTTGCCCTCCGTTGCCAGGCTGCCGCCCGGCAGTTCCGCCAGGCGCTTCTCCAATGGCGTCTTGCGTCGGCCGAGCCAGAGGTAGAGACCGCTGGCGAGGATGACGATGCTGACGAGGTCGAGCAGCGCCCAGACGATCTTCAGCGGCATGCCGCCGTAGTCGCCGAAGTGCAGCGGCTGCGACAGCAGGAGCGTCTTCACGTACAGCGGCATCTCGCGCATGTCGGTGAGTTCGCCGCTCTGCGCGTCGATCAGTGCCGGCTTCAGCAGGCGCTCGGTGAGCGGCGTGTTGCCGCGCATGAACACCGCATAGTGATGCTGGCTGCTGAACTGGGTGCCGGGGAAGCCGACGAAGCTGACCTCCATGTCCGGCGCCGCCCGGCGTGCCGTGGCCAGGGCCGCGTCGAGCGAGCCGAGGCGCTGTAGCGGCGGCGCGTCCTTGTAGGGCGCGGTCATTTCCGCCAACTGTCCGCCTTGCCAGAGCATCAGGATCGGCAGGGCCAGGGTGTTGATCACTCCGGTCACGCCGACCACCAGTACCCAGGACAGGGTGACGATGCCCAGCAGGTTGTGCAGGTCCAGCCACTTCAGGCGACGGCTGCGTTCGGCGCGTACCGTGGCGAAGTCCAGCTTGCGCATGAACGGCGTGTATACCACCACCCCGGACACCAGCGAGGCCACCAGCAGCAGGCCCATCAGGCCGAGGAACAGGTAGCCGGGCAGGCCGAGGAACAGGTCGGTGTGCAGCTTCAGCATCAGGTACATGAAGCCGCCCGGCGGCGGCAGCGCGTCGAAGAATTCCCCGGTACGCGCGTCGAACGGCTGCATGTGGCCGTTCTCCGGCGGCGGTACCAGGCTCGGCGCGCTGATCACCAGGCCCAGCGGGTCGTCCTTTTCGAATACCAGGAAGCGCACCACTTCGCCCGGCCGGGCGGCCAGGGCGCGGGCGATCACGTCGTCGTAGTCGATGCGCGGCGACTCGGCGGTGAGCGGCTCGAGCTGCGGATGCGGCTCGACGTAGTGCTCGATCTCCTCGTGGAAGATCAGCGGCAACCCGGTGAGGCAGAGCATCAGCAGGAAGATCGTGGAGATCAGGCTGGTCCATTTGTGCACCAGGTACCAGGTGCGCAGGGTTTTCGCGGTCATTGGCTGGTCATCGGCGGTTTCTGGTTAGGGTGGGGCGGACTCAGAAGTCCGCCGTGAGGGAAAGGGAAAGGGTGCGCGGCGAGCTGATCGACAGGTAGCCGTTGGCTGCGGTCCAGTAGTCCTTGCCCAGCGCGTTCTCCAGGTTGGCGCGCGCCACCAGCGGCTTGCCGGCGACCTGGAAGGCGTAGGCGGCGCCGAGGTCGACGCGGTTCCAGTGCGGCACGGCGAGGGCGTTGGCGCTGTCCAGGTAGGCCGAGCCGGTGTAGATCCAGCGGCTGTCGAGGGTCAGTCCGTCGACGAACGGGGTGTCCCAGCTGACCCCCAGGTTGGCCTGGCGACGGGCCACGCCGGGCGCGTCCTTGCCTTCGCTGGCAGGGTCGCCGGTCTTGCTCTGCTCGGGCTTGATGTAGGTGGCGCCGGCCATCACCCGCACGCCGTCCAGGGGTTCGCCATAGAGGCTCAGCTCCATGCCGCGGTTGCGTTGCTCGCCGTCGGCGCGGAAGACGTTGCTGGCGTCGGTATAGGCGTTCGGTTTCCTGATCTCGAACAGCGCCAGGGTGGTGGTGAAGCCGCCCAGGTCGTACTTGGCGCCGATCTCGTATTGCTCGGCCTTGTACGGCGCCAGCACCTGGCCGGCGTTGGCCGCGGTCATCGGCGCCGCCTCGCCCTGGCTGAGGCCCTGGATGTAGTTGGCGTACAGCGACAGGTCCTGCAGCGGCTTGACCAGCACGCTGGCCATCGGCGTCCACACGTGCCGCTTGTCGTGGCTGGTGCGCGCGCCGCTGGTCTGGTCGTAGTTGCGCGACTCGATCTGCTGGCGGCGCATGCCCAGGGTGACCTGCACGCGATCCTCGAGGAGCGACAGCCTGTCGGCCAGCGCCACGCCGCCGAGGTCGGTTTCATTGGTCTTCGGAATGCTCCCGTCGAGGCTGGAGAAGTCCGGCAGCGGCGTGTGCGGCGAGGTCCGGTAGAGGTTGCCCGGCTGCATCCCGGTGAAGGCGTAGACCATGCCCAGCCGTTCGTGCAGGCGGTTGGCGCTGAGCGTCCAGTCGTGGCGGAGCGGGCCGGTGTCGAAGTTGCCGCGCAGGCCGACCTCGGCGGAATAGGTGCGGCGGTCGCCGCGCTGGCGTGCCAGGCTGTTGACGATGTCGCCCTGGTTGCCGATGAGGATGCTGTTGGCGGCGATGGTTTCGTAGTTGCTCTGGCGGCCGCCGATGCTGGCGAACGCCGTCAGGTTGTCGGCGAGGTCGTACTCGCCGCGGTTGACCATGGAGTAATCCTCCTGGTCCAGGTAGGAATCGCGCAGGCCGAAGCGTGTCTTCGAGTCCGGGGCGTGGGGGATGTGGGTGGTTCCCGGGCCGGTCAGCAGCGGGCGCACCACGCCTTCCAGGCTTTCCTTCTGGTACAGCAGGTCGCTGGACAGGCGCAGGCGCTCGCCACGGAAGTCCAGGCCCAGGGAGAGCATGGGAAACTCGCGGCCCTGATGGTCGACGGCGGTATCGCCGTTGCGGTAGACGCCGTTGAAGCGCACGCCGAAGGCGTTGTTCTCGCCGAAGCGCCGGCCGATGTCGAGGTGAGTGCCGAGCTGGCCGCGCTGGGTCCAGTCGACGCTGACGCGGGTCAGCGGCTGGTCGTCGGCGCGCTTGGGCACCAGGTTGATGGTGCCGCCGACGCTGCCGCCGGGGGAAATCCCGCCGAGCAGGGCGTTCGGTCCCTTGAGCACTTCCACGCGCTCGGCGAATTCGATCGGTACCCGCCAGAACGGCAGCAGGCCATAGAGGCCGTTGAAGGCGACGTCGGCGTTCTGCACGCTGAAGCCGCGAATCGTGTAGCTGTCCACCAGGTCGCCGCGCCCGCCGACCACCCGCACCGACGGATCGTTGGCCTGTAGCAGGTCGGCGACGCTGCGCGCCTGCTGCTGCTCGATGGTCCTGGCGGTGTAGCTGGTGATGCTGAATGGCGCATCCATCACGTCGGCGTTGCCCAGCATGCCCAGGCGCGCGCCACGGGCTACCTGGCCGCCGGCGTACTCGGCGGGCAGGGTCTCGGCACCGGCGGCCTGGGCGGTGATCAGCGAGGATTGCAGTTCCAGCGCGCCATCGTTGGCTGCCGGCACCAGGGTGTAGCTGCCGTCGCTGCGCTGCTGCAACTCCAGGCCGCTGCCCAGCAGCAGGCGGTGCAGCGCCTCGACCGGCGCGTAGCGGCCGCGCAGGGCGGCGCTGCGGCGACCCTCGGTGAGCGCCGGGTCGAACGCCAGGGATACCCCGTTGTCGCTGGCGAAGGCCGACAGGGTGCGACCGAGCGGGCCGGGGGCGATGTCATAGCTGCGCGCCGAGCTGGCGGCGGGCGCCTCGGCGGCAAGCAGGGCGGGGGCCGCGCCGGCGAGGGCGAGGGTCATGGCGGCGGCGTGGATGGCCAGGGACAGCGAACGGGGGCGAAGCGTGCGTACGGGCATGTACAGGGTTCCTCGTGGTCTCTGCGGACCTTGGGTCGGGGCGGATTCCTCTACTTGCCAGCCGAGAAGGAAAAAGGTCTCAGGTCGAGGCGGTTATTTTTTGCGGAGCACGGTATGTCGGTGGCAACGCCTGTTCCGGCGCAGCGGCGGACGACCTGCCGGGGTGGATGCGAGGGCGCGGTTGCCACGGGGATGGCGGTCGCGCCGTCACGCCGGTACCAGGCTGATCCAGTAGTCGGTCACCCCGCGCACCTTCAGCGGATAGGTGGCCTGCAGCATGCCCAGCGTGCGCCGCAGGTCCAGCAGCGGATAGGCGCCCGATACCGCCAGCCTGGCCAGTTGCGGGTCGCAGCGCAGTACGCCGCGACGGTAGCGGGCGAGTTCGGCGAGCACCTCGGCCAGCGGCATCCGGTCGGCCATCAGCATGCCGCGGGTCCAGGCGTCCGGCAGGCCGTCGAAGGCCAGCCGGCGCGCTTCGCCGTCGGCGCCCAGGCGCACCGACTCGCCGCTCTCCAGCCAGCGCCCGCGTCCGTGGAGCGGACTCAGTTCGACCCGCCCGGCGAGTACCGCGACCCGGGTCGCGGCCATCTCCTGGCGTACGTTGAAGCGGGCGGCGCCGGCATGCAGCCGCGCTTCGGCGGTGGCGACGCGGAACGGACGCGGGTCGGCGCGGCTATCGACGAAGATCTCGCCGCGCAGCAGGCGTACCAGCCGCTGGCTGGCGTCGAAGGCCAGGTCCACGGCGCTGTCGGTGTTCAGGGTCAGCAGGCTGCCGTCGGCCAGGGTCAGGCGGCGCTGTTCGCCGACGCCGGTGCGCTGGTCGGCCAGCCAGTCGCGCAATGGTTCGGCCTGCCAGGTGGCGAGTCCCAGCGAGGCGCCGCCGAGGACCAGGGCGAGGTGCTTGATCGCGCGCCGCCGGTCCAGCCCGCGCTCGCGGCCGAGGGTCGGCAGGGCCAGTGCCGGCGGCAGTCGGCCGAGGCATTGCAGCAGGCGCTCGGCGCGCTCCCAGGCATGGGCGTGCTGCGGGCTGCGCTGCCGCCACTGGGCGCAGGCCTGGCGCGTGTCGTCGGTGCAGCCGCTGTCCTGCAGGCGCACCAGCCACTCGGCGGCCTCGTCGAGGATCGGCGAGGGAATCCGGCCTTCGTCCGCGGCGTTCATTCCATCAGCTCCAGGCACTGGCGGAAGGCCTGCTGCATGTAGCGCTTGACCGAACCCAGGGACACGCCCAGGCGCTCGGCGATGGCTTCGTACTTCAGGCCTTCGATCTGCGCCAGGAGAAACGCCTGGCGGACCCTGTCCGGCAGGCTGCCGAGCAGGGCGTCTACTTCATGCAGGGTTTCCAGCACCATCAACCGCTGTTCCGGCGGCGGCGCGAGGTCTTCCGGGAGGTTGGCCAGGGCATCGAGGTAGGCGCGCTCCAGCGACTGGCGCTGGAACCAGTTGATCATCAGCCCCTTGGCGACGGTGGTCAGATAGGCGCGCGGTTCGCGCGCATCCAGTACCCGGCGCGAGGCGAGCAGGCGGGCGAAGGTGTCCTGGGCCAGGTCGGCGGCGTTTTCCGCGCAGCCCAGGCGTCGCCGCAACCAGCCTTGCAGCCAGCCATGGTGGTCCTGATAGAGATGGCTCACAGCGTCGTGCAGGGAGGCGTCGGCCGGCGGCATGGAGGGGATCGCTGTTGTAATTGAGAATGAGTCTCATACTACTTACAGCGAGGGCATGCCCACAAGTCCCCCGGATCGGCGGCGCAGCGCCTCAGGCGTTCTCCAGGCCGTACTGGAAGAACGCCATGTCGGCCAGGCGCCCGGTGGGATAGAGGAGCCCCTTGCGGGCGGTCTCCAGGCGCGGGAACGACAGCCTTTCTTCGTCGATCAGGCGGTGCAGCGCGGTGAGGGTGCCGCCGTTGACGCTCGTCAGGCCACGGCGCGGATACAGCGCGCGACAGGCGGCCACGTAGTGGCGGTCGAGGGCGGGAAACTCGCCCCAGACGCCGAGCAGGATCTTGCTCTTCAGGGTGTCGGTCCAACTCACCCGGCTGCTGAGGGCGTCCATCGATCCGAGCACCGTTTCCAGCAGCTTGCGGTTGTGCGCCAGGCGCGCGCCGTTGCCGGCGAAGTCCACCAGGGACAGCTCGAAGAGTTCCGGCCCGGCACCGCTGAAGAGCTGCCGGGCCAGCGCTTTCATCAGGTCCAGGTTGCTGTTCTGCAGCAGTCCCGAGGAGCCGCGGAACATGCCCCAGTTGGCCAGGTAGAAACCCAGGTGCAGGGCGGTGGTGTCGAGCTGTTCGGGGGCGGTCAGGTCGTCCCAGCTGCGACTGGGGTCCCAGACATACTCCCAGAGGTACTCCCAGGCCCTCAGGCGCGGGTATTCGTTGCCCGGGGCGGGCGCCAGGCTGGCGTAGTAGCGGTGGACATAGCGGGCGGCATCGAAAGCCATGCGTGCGTTCCCTGGCGGCTTGGAAAGACGGCATGGTAGAGCGTGTGATATCAAAAGGCCATATAGCTGTTCGCAGGGGACGCCGTAGCGCCCCCGCGGAGCGGCCTCAGGTGTTATTGCAGCCCTTGGCGATGGAGTCCTCGTTGGAGGTGTACGGCCGCGAGGGTTCCAGGTTCCACTCGGGCTTGTTGCGGGCGACGTTGAAGTGGCAGACCAGTTGCCGGCGCATGCTGCCGATATTGCTGTCGCGGTTGTCCGGATTGTCCTTCCATTCGCTGTCCAGGTAGTGGTCGACCACCAGCTCGTTGAAGAAGTTGTTGGTCTGGTTGTCCTGGATCTTGCGCCCGCAATCGGTCGGTACCACTTCCAGGGTCATGATCTTCTTCCTGAAGCCCGGATCGTCGCGCTCCACCCAGGTGGCGCTTTCCACATAGCGCTCGCAGGCATTCTTCTCGCTGGTCGGGTAGATCGCCTGCTTGCGCCCGTCGTAGGCGAACTGCGCGTCCTGCTGGCGGGTCTGCGGCAGTCGCATGTTGATGATCGGGAGGAATGCCTGGACCGACTGGTACCATTGGATCTGGTTGAGCCGCGCGCCTTCCAGGCCGGCGTCCTCGGTGTAGAACGCGGCGAGGATCGACGGCGACTTCGGCGGGTTTTCCTCCCACTTGGCCAGGCGCAGTTCGTTCTGGGTGGTGAAGGATTCGTCGGCGATCTGCGCCATCGCCCGGATGCTCTGGTAGAAGGCCGGGCCGGCGGCGGTATTGCGCTCGTCGCGGACGTCGAAGGAGCACTGCCGCGAATGGTCGCCGCGGTTCTGCCGGTAGTTCGCCGCCCACTGCTCGGCGGTGCCGACGTTGATGTCCTGGCAGGACTTCTCGACGCTGTTCGGCGTGCGCCGCGAATCGGTGCAACCCTGCTGGGCGCGGTCGTCGGTGGCCGCGTCGATGGGGAAGGAACAGAGCACCGCATAGTCCTGGTGGTCCTTCGGATTACCGAAGATGGTGTCGAAGATGAAGCCGCTCTTCAGGCCGTAGGCGAGCTTGCGGTACTTGGCGTCCTTGCGCAGGTAGGAGGCGGAGACGCCGCCGCTTTTCTGGCTCTTCGGACTGATGCTGTAGAACATGTAGTCGGTCGAAGGCCAGGTGGCGCGGAACAGCACGCCGGAACAGAGGAATGCCGGCTTCGACGGTCCGCCGCAATCCTGGCGGGTGTCGTTGTACAACTGGTTGAGCCGGGCGACCACGTCGTTGCCCCGGTCGGCCTGGGCCGCGGGTGTCAGCGCCAGGCCGGCGGCGGCGAGAAGGTAGAGAAAGGCGGATCTGCTTCCGTTCATAGGATGGACTCCACGCAGGTTCGAAGGAGCGGGCCGGGGGCGGCCCGGTTGGTCCCGATGGGGACGAGCGCGACGGGCGGATCGCGGGGGATGAATCGCTTGCGACGGCATGGCCGTCGGCGTTGGGACGTCAGCGGGACGTGGCGGCGCCAGTCTGCAACCGGGCGCTGCCGGGAGTGCCGGGCGACCCCGGCAGGCGCTGGCCGGCGGGGGCCTGCCGAGCGCGTGGGGGAAACCGCTCGAGGAAGGCGGCGAAGACCGCCGGGGGAGATACGAACAGGGTGGATAGCGGGGCGGATACAGCATGGATTCCGTTACGCATCGCAGGCCTCCTTTGCGCCGCGCCGATGGGCTTCCGTCTTACCGTTCGAGCCTAGAAGCGCGGGCCGCGCCGCTCCAGCGGCGGGGTGGCTAGCTAGCAAGGGGGATTAATGCATTCGCAAAGGCGCTCGCTGCGATGCACCGTGGTCCGGCATCCACAGGCCACGCCGCTGCCCGGCAACCGTTCCCGGCCGCGTCTGTTGGCGGCGACGTCGCCCTGCAAGCGCCGGTATCGGGCTCCGCCGTCAGTCCATGTCGCCGCCATGGTGCGCGGACTGCTCCAGGAGGCTGCTCTTCGCCGTCCTGCTCCTCGCTTCCGGCGTCAGCCGGGTTGCCTGCAAGGCGAACCAGAGGATCGCCACATCGGCGGTGCTGTCCAGCGAGCGACCGCTGATTTCCTCGATGCGGCGTATCCGGTAGACCAGGCTCTGCTTGTGTATGTGTAGCCGTTGCGCGGCGCTCAACCAGGACCTGTTTTCCTCGAGAAAGACCTGCAGCGTGTGTAGCAGTGCGGAGCCATTGGCCGCGTCATAGTCGTGGAGGGCGCCGAGGACCAGGCGGAACGCCCGCTCGGCCTCGGCGAGGCTTCTGGGTAGCCAGGGCGCCTCGTCGTCCAGTTCCGCGTAGCGACACAACGGCCGCCGGGAATGGCTGTGGGCCAGGGCCAGGCGCGCTTCGCGCAAGGCCTCGGCGCAACGTTCGGCACGACGGAGCGGAGCGCTCACTCCCAGCGAGCTGTCCAGGGCTTCCTGCAGTGTCGAGGCGAGGCCGGCCTGGTGCAGCAGAATGATTTCCTGGCCCTGCGGGCGAACCAGCAGGCGTGAGTCGTGGCCCCGGAAAAGACCGACAGGGTCGGTCGCGAACCCCTCGGAACTCGCCACGGAAACGACCGCATCGTCGAGATCGAGCCCGGGCAGTAGCTCTTCCAGCCGCTCCTCGGCTTGTTCCCGGTATAGCCGTCGTTGCAGCAGGTCGTCGAGCAATTCCGAACCCAGGCGCAGGTGGCGTTCGCTTTCGACGCGCAGCCGTTCGATCTCTATGCCGAGCACCGCCGTCAGGTGGTGCAGGAGGCTGTAGTCCGGCAGCCGCTCGCCCAGGGCTATCAGCAGGCAGTTCCGGTCGGAAGGAATGCCGATGCTGAGCGCTTCGCCTTCCGCGAGCGGATGGCGAAGGACCATCGGCTGCGGCTCCGCCTGCTCGCGACGGCGGTTGCGCAGCGCGTCGGCCAACTCCGCGGGCAGCCCTGGCAGGCCTGGTTGCCAGGCCGCCAGGGTGTCGGGAACGATGAGGTAGAGGCTGCTCCGTACGTCCTTGCCGAGGCGTTGCAGCAGCGCCGGCAGGCCCAGTCCCTGCATGCTCAGCCGGGCGCTTTCGTATATCCGGGCCAGGGCGTTGCGGCGCTCGTATTCGTCTTTCTGCCCCGCATCGACGATGGCCCGGGTCACGGCGGCGAAAGGGACGCCGTAGTGGGTGAGAATCAACGGGAAGCCCAGGGCCTCGGCGGTTTCGCGCAGGGCATCGAGGTCGCTCGGAGCTTCCATGTTCTCGCCGATCATCATGCCTGCCAGGCCGGCCTCGGCCAGTCTTCGGACATAACGCCGTTGCCGCTCGGCGTCGCTCGGTATGCCCAGCCCGGTGGTCATCAGCAGGTCACCCTCGCCGAGCCATTCGGTGGGGTCGTCGAGTTCGCAGACATGCGCCCAGCGAACCGGGCGGTCGAGGCCGCCGGCTCCGCTCAGCAGGCGCGAACGGAGTTCGGGGAGGGCGATCAGGTGGCGGATGCTCTGCGGCATGTCCAGGAGACTCCAGGCATGGGCCTTCAGTGTAATCGCCCCGGGCGCAGGCAGCGCGCCCTGTCACCAACTGGCGGGCAGCATCCCCAGGGCCGAGGCGATCGCGTAGACCCCGCTGGAGGCGAACACCAGGACGATCAGCCCCTGTATCAGCGGATGGGCATACCAGCCGCAGCTGAATGCCGGCAGTTGGTCGCCGTGGCGTCGCGCCGCGTTGAGCAGGAGGATGGGGATGATGCCCATCAGTACGCCGCCGAAGGTACCGGCGAAGTACAGCGCGTTCACGAAGCCGCCGAGCCCCGCATAGGCCAGCAGGAACGGCGGGACCGAGACCGCGGCGAGCACCGCCAGGCGTTTGCGCCGGTTGGTTTCGCTGCCCAGGCGGAAGTGGTCGAAGATATTGGTGAACAGGCACCCGCCGAGTCCCCAGTAGGAGGTCAGCATCGCCAGCAAGGCGAAGGTGTTCGCCACGTAGTAGGCCCATTGGCCGAGGGAGCGTCCCCAGCTCAAGGTCGCCACCTCGCTGAGGTTGTCGGGGCCGACCAGGGCGATGACCGAGGCAGGAATGGCCGCCACCAGCAGGAAGGTCAGCAGCATGCCGACCACGATCAGGCGCGGCAGGCGCCCGGGGGTTGCCAGGTTGCCGCGCACCAGCTCCGGAACCAGGAACTGCGCGCCGAACACGAAGACCGCCAGGTTGAACACTGGAACCACGTATTGCCACTGGCTCTGCCAAAGGTGGGCGAGACGGGCGTCGTCGTGCATCAGGGTAGCGCCGATGAGGATGCAGACGATGGCCACCATGCCGGCGCTGATCAGCTTCTCGCCCACGCCGAGCGCCTTCAGGCCCAGGTAGAGCACCAGCGCCGAGGGGACGAAGAAGATCAGGCTGCCGAGCTCGCGCGTGAGGCCGTACTGGCCGAAGAACTCGAGCATGATGTTGCCGCTGCCGGTCATGTAGGCGACCAGGGCCCCGTAGCTGTTGGCCGCCACCGCGATGAAGATCAGCCAGCCGCCGAGCGGGCCCAGGTAACGCCGGGAGAGGCCGCTGAGCTGGTTGTTGCCGCGGGTTCTCAGGCAGGCTTCGGTCACGTAGAGCATGGTGACGATGCAGAAGAGGCAGGTCAGGGCCAGGCATACCAGCAACGGCACGTAGCCGACCTTGCGGGCGGCGTAGGCCATGCTCAGCACGCCGGCGCCGATATTGGTGCCGATGATGATCGCGATCGTCTCGAGCGAGCCCAGGGGATGGGCCTTGAGGCCCGATGCGTTGTCGTTCGCTTCTCGCATACCCATTTCTTGTTTCCTCTGTCAGGGCGGTGGAGTTCGGTTCTTCGGGGTCAGTCGAAGATCAGGTAGGTCTTGCGCACGGTCTGGCGGATGTCCCAGGTACCCTGGGTGGCAGCGGCGAAATAGAGCGCGTCGCCGGCGCGAAACTCCACGGCCTGGCCTTCGTCCGGGGTGAAGCGACCTTCACCGCTGACGATGTAGCTGTACTCGGCCTGCTCGACCTGTCGGCGGAAGCGCCCCGGGGTGCATTCCCAGATGCCGGTCGCGCCGTTGCCGTCGGCGAGCGGGCGGTGGGCCGCGGTACGGGTCAGGGCTACCGGTTCGCCCAGGGGCTGGCCGACGGGGGTGGGCGAGGTGAAAAGACTTTCGTCGTCGAGACGGATGAGCGAAGGGGTCATGCCATGGGCTCCTCAGGATTTGTCTTCAAGGCCGGCGGGGGCGAAGCGCGCGAGAAAGCGGTCGGTGGCCGAGGGCGCGGTACCGGCGAGTTCCGCGCGTTCCTTGCGCAGGACGGCGTTGCGCACCAGGGAGCCGCCCAGGTAGCGCAGCGGCTCGGGCGGGAAGCTCCGGCAGCGGCGTTCCACCAGCGGACAACGGCTCCACGGGTCGTCGCGGCCGAGGGCGAGGCTGGCGAGGATCCGCCCGCCCAGGCGGCTCGGTCCCACGCCGTTGCCGCTCCAGCCGATGCCGTAGTGGATGTTCTCGTGCAGGCGGCCGAAGACCGGCAGGCTGTCGTAGGTACGGTCGATCGGGCCGGACCAGCCGTCGACCAGCGGGATGTCGCCTAGCGAGGGATAGGTGCGGCGGAAGTCGGCCTCGGTCAGGGCCAGGCTCTCCCGGTCGACGTCGAATACCCGGCCGATGCGCGAGCCGTAGCTGATGGCGCCGGTGCCCTTGCCGAAGGCGATGCGCCCGTCGCGGGTGGTGCGGTAGTAGTCCACCATCAGTTGGGAATCGGTGATGGCTTCCCCGCCGGTCCAGCCGATTCGCTCCAGCCGTTGCGGTATCGCCTTGGTAACCGCGATGGAACTGTTCACCGGCACGATCAGCCTGGAGAGCCTGGGCAGGGCGGCCGACCAGGCGTTGGTCGCGAGAACCACCGCCCTGGCCTGGACCCGGGCCCCGGCGCTCAGCAGCTGCGCCGGCTGGCCGGGAACGATCTGGCTGACGCCACAGCGCTCGTGGATTTCCACGCCGAGGGCCAGCGCCACGCGGCGCATGCCTTGCACCAGCAAGGCTGGTTGCACGGTGGCATTGCTGCGCTCGAAGACCCCGGCGAGATGCACCGGCGAACCGGTCCGGCGTGCCACTTCGCTGGCGTCGAGGCGTTCGAAGGGACTGACGCCGAGCCGTTCGCAGGCGGCGAGGGTATCGTTCCAGGCGTCGAGGTGGCGCGCCGTGGTGGCGGTCCACAGCCAGCCCTTCTGCTGGAAGTGCGCATCGATGTCATGCCGCGCGCAGAACTCCCCGAGTTCCTGGATCGCCCGCTCCGCGCTTTCGCCAAGGAAGCGCGCCTGCGCCTCGCTGCAGAAGCCCAGCAAGGTGCCGATCTTCGGCCACCAGGACATCACGAAACCACCGTTCCTGCCGGAAGCGCCGCCGCCGCAGACGTCCTGCTCCAGCAGCAGGACCCGTGCGTCCGGTTCCAGTTGCTTGAGGGTGATGGCGGTCCAGAGCCCGACGAAACCGCCGCCGACTATCGCCACGTCCGCCGAGTGGGTACCGACGAGGGGCGCGCAGGCGGCGTCGGCCAGGTCGGTCGAGCGCATCCAGTGGCTGGGGGTCAGGGGAGGGGTGAGCGTGAGTTTCATGGCGCGGGTCCGGGGTCGCTGAATCTGCAGCAAGGGTGGCGAGCGGCGCCGTCCGCGACAATTGGACGCAACTAGGAATCGAGGAGGTGCTCTCGTACGATCGTATGAGCCTTGTGAAGAGCAGGCCTTGTCGGGACTGCCCGCCCTGTACGAGCGAGCCGGCAGGCCCGAGCGGCGTCGATGAACCGGGGGCTCAGGCGTCGCGCAGCTCGAAGGCGGGAAACAGTGCCTCCAGCTCTCGCCATAGCTGGGGGGCGCCCTGCGGCGCGGGCTTCGCGAGAAGCTGCGGATCGAGCTGGCGGGCCGGGCGCGCCAGTTGTACGGCGAAGCGCTCCACGCCCATCCCGCGCAGGCGCGTTGCCAGGCGCCAGAGGCGTTCGCTATCGAACAAGCGCCAGTGCACCGTGGTCCGGCATTCATAGGCCACGCCGCTATCCAGCAGGTGTTCCAGGCTGCGCCAGTTGGCCGCGCCGCTGCCGTCCACGCCGGTAATGGCGGCGACGTCCTCGGCCGGCGCCTTGACGTCGAAGCCCACCCAGTCGCTCTGCGCCAGCACCCGGGCGAAGGCGCGGGGGTTGATGCCGGCGCTGTGCAGGCCGACGCGGAAGCCCAGTTCGCGGACCATGCGCATGGCGTCGCCGAGGGCCGCCTGCAGGGTCGCTTCGCCGCCGCTGAAGACCACCGCCTGCAACAGGCCCTGGCGTCGGCGGAGGAAGTCGAGCAGGCGTGGCCAGGGGATTTCCTCCGCGCCGCGCGGCGCGATCAGTTCCGGGTTGTGGCAGTAGCGGCAACGCCAGGCGCAGCCCTGGCAGAACAGTACGCAGGCGAGCAGGCCGGGGTAGTCGAGGGTGGTCAGGGGCACCAGGCCCCCGACCCTGAGCGTGGCGCTCATCGCGTCTCGCGGAAATGGCGGCGTTCGCGATGCTCGGACTGCTTGCCGGCATTGAACGCTGCCACGGGACGGTGGTAGCCCATCACACGGGTCCAGACTTCGCAGCGCTGGCGCTGGCCTTCGGGCAACTGGTTGAGGTTCATCGGTAGTACTCCTTGCTGGTGGATGGATGGAACGACAGGCGACTCAACCGCCGCAGCCGCCGCAACAGCTCTTGGGCGTGGAGCGTTGCAGCAGTTCCTCGTCGCACTTCGGGCAGAACTCGTGCTCGCCGGCCAGGTAGCCGTGCCGCGGGCAGATCGAGAAGGTGGGGGTGACCGTCAGGTAGGGCAGGCGGAAGCGTCCGAGGGCGGTGCGCACCAGGGTCTTGCAGGCTTCGGCGGAGGAAATCCGCTCGGCCATGTAGAGATGCAGCACGGTGCCGCCGGTGTACTTGCATTGCAGGGCATCCTGCAGTTCCAGCGCCTCGAACGGGTCGTCGGTGAAGCCCACCGGCAGTTGCGAGGAGTTGGTGTAGTAGGGCGCCTCCGGCGTGCCGGCCTGGAGGATGCGCGGATAGCGCTTGCGGTCCTCGCGGGCGAAGCGATAGGTGGTGCCCTCGGCGGGCGTGGCTTCCAGGTTGTAGAGGTGCCCGCTGTCCTCCTGGAAACCCACCAGCCGCGCGCGCACGTGATCGAGCAGGGCCAGGGCCATCTCGCGCCCGGCTTCGCTGTGCAGTCCCTCGCGGTCGTCGCTGAAGTTGCGCACCATCTCGTGCAGGCCGTTCACGCCGATGGTGGAGAAATGGTTGCGCAGGGTACCCAGGTAGCGTCGGGTGTAGGGATAGAGGCCGGCATCCATGTGCTGCTGGATCACCTTGCGCTTCAGCTCCAGGCTGGCGAAGGCGAGTTCGAGCAGGTGGTCGAGCTGGCGGTAGAGGCCGGCGGCGTCGCCACGGTGGCGATAGCCCAGGCGCGCGCAGTTGATCGTCACCACGCCCAGCGAGCCGGTCTGCTCCGCCGAGCCGAACAGGCCGTTGCCGCGCTTGAGCAGTTCGCGCACGTCCAGTTGCAGGCGGCAGCACATCGAGCGCACCTGGTTGGGCTGCATGTCCGAGTTGAGGAAGTTCTGGAAGTAGGGCAGGCCGTAGCGCGCGGTCATCTCGAACAGGCGGGTGGCGTTGTCGCTGTCCCAGGGGAAGTCGTGGGTGATGTTGTAGGTCGGGATCGGGAAGGTGAACACCCGGCCGTGGGCGTCGCCGGCCTGCATCACCTCGATGTAGGCGCGGTTGATCAGGTCCATCTCGGCCTGCAGCTCGCCGTAGGCGAAGGGCATCTCCTCGCCGCCGATACGCGGCACCTGGTCGCGCAGGTCTTCCGGGCAGACCCAGTCGAAGGTCAGGTTGGTGAAGGGCGTCTGGGTGCCCCAGCGCGACGGCACGTTGAGGTTGTAGATGAACTCCTGGAGGGCCTGGCGCACGCTGGCGTAGTCGAGGCGGTCCTTGCGCACGTAGGGCGCCAGGTAGGTATCGAAGGAACTGAAGGCCTGGGCCCCGGCCCACTCGTTCTGCAGGGTGCCGAGGAAGTTGACCATCTGCCCCAGGGCGCTGCCCAGGTGCTTCGGCGGACCGGCCTCGACCCGCCCCGGCACGCCGTTCAGGCCTTCGTTCAGCAAGGTGCGCAGCGACCAGCCGGCGCAATAGCCGGCGAGCATGTCGAGGTCGTGGATATGCAGGTCGGCGTCGCGGTGGGCGGCGGCGATGTCGGCATCGTAGACCTCGTCCAGCCAGTAGTTCGCGGTGACCTTGCCGGATACGTTGAGGATCAGCCCGCCGAGGGAATAGCCCTGGTTGGCGTTGGCGCGCACCCGCCAATCCTCCCGGGAAAGGTATTCGTTCATCGACGCGGCGACATCCACCAGGGTCTTGCGCTCGCGGCGCAGCCGGCCATGGCGTTCGCGGTAGACCACGTAGGCGCGCGCCGTGGGGTAGTGGCCGGCCTCCATCAGCACCCGTTCGACCAGGTCCTGGACCCGTTCGATATCCAGGCAGGCGCGCTCCGGCAGGCGTTCCACCACACGTTCGGCGAGCGCCTGCGCCTGCTGCGGGTCGAACTCGCCGGTAGCCTGCCCGGCGGCGGCGATGGCGCGTTCGATCTTGCCGGGATCGAAGGGGACTTCACGTCCGTTGCGCTTGAGCAGGGTGGCCGGCCAGGTAGCCTTCCGGGGCTGGGTCATTTCAATTTCTCCACAACATGATGTGTTTTGATTTTTCAAAACAACAAGATGTTGTGGATTCTGGCGAGCGGTGCCGAGCCGGCGTTGATCTGCGTCAACGTCCGGCGGATTGCCCGGGTTCCATTGGAGGTATTCCCCGTGCCCGGGTGACGGCGGATCAGGCCTGGGCGAGGCGGGCGAAGACCACGTAGTTGTCCAACTGCTGCCAGACCGTGGCGGCCTCGGCGAAGCCCGCCTGGCGCAGGGCGGTGAGATGGAAATCGAGCGAGCAGTCTTCGTCTTCGCTGGCGCGCCTGAGCGGGCGCCGCGCGAAATGGGCGTCGCGCTGCGCCTTCAGCGGGGCCAGCCGGGGGATCTGCGCGGCGCGTTGCCACCAGTCTTCCCAACTGTCCGCGCCGCTGGCCACGGAAGCCTGGAGGACCCTCTCGCGGTGCTTCCGGGACAATTCCGCGAGTCCCGGCCAGCGTCGGTCGTAGCGCATGTGGTCGGCGTTCAGCAGCACGCCACCGGGGGCGAGCAGCTCGCCGGCCTGGGCGTAGAACCCGGCGAGTTCGGCGGGCGACAGCCAGTGCAACGCGGTGGAAGAGAGCAGCGCCGCGGGCCGTTCGCCGGCGAGGGACTCGCGCGCTTCGGCGACCCGTTCGGTCCAGCCTGGATCGGTCAGGTCGCACTCCACCACGCGGACCCGGTCGGCGAAACCGGCCAGCGCCGTACGCGCGATCTCCAGCAGCATGACGTCGGCGTCCAGCGCCACCACCCGCGCCGCCGGGAAGCGTTCGAGCAGGCGCCGGCCGAGGGAGCCCGGGCCGCAGGCGGCGTCGATGGCGGTGAAGCTCCCGTCGCGGCCGAAGAGGTCTTCGAGCAACTGGAACATCGCCTCGTAGCGCTCCTCGCGCTGGCGGATGTAGCCCTCCTGCTGGCGGTCCCAGCGTTCGAGGAGCGCCATGATCTGCTCGGTTGCGGTCATCTTTCCTCCTGTGGGGCATGCCCGGTCGAGGGTAGGGTGCTGTGCTTCGAGGGATACGGCGAGCGAGACGTTCCCTCGCCCCGATGAATAAGAAGCGGCGGGCATTCTTCATTCCAAGAAATGTTATGTTATAACTTGTATAATATTCATAATTCATACCTGCCGACCATGACCCCCCATTCCTCCCCGCACCGTCTTCCTCCGCTGCGGCTGGCCCGCGCCGTGCCGTTCCTCTACCTGCTTCCCTGCCTGGCGCTGGCTGCGCCGGTCGACCTGGAGCCGACGGTGGTCAGCGCCACCACTACCGAGCGCAAGCTGCGCGACGCCCCGGCCAGCGTTTCACTGATCGCCGCCGAGGACCTGCGGCGGCGCCCGGTGCGCGACCTGCAGGAAGCCCTGCGCGGTTCGGAAAGCCTGCAGTTCAACGGCGTCGGCATGTCCCGGCGGGGCATCAGCGTTCGCGGCATGTCCAGCGAGCACACCCTGGTGCTGGTGGACGGCCAGCGGATCTCCACCTCGTCCGGGGCCATCGCCCATTCCGACTTCGACCTCGGCTGGGTGCCGGTGGAGAGCATCGAGCGTATCGAGGTGGTGCGTGGGCCGATGTCCTCGCTCTACGGTTCGGAAGCCCTTGGCGGGGTGGTGAACGTGATCACCCGGCGCGCCACCGATACCTGGACGGGCAGCGGCCTGCTCGATGGCGGCGTGCGCGAGGACGGTCTCGGCGGACAGAGCCACCAGTTCGGCGCCTATCTCGCCGGGCCGCTGGTGCCCGGCAAGCTGGGCCTTGCCCTGAACGGCGAGAGCCGCCGCCAGCAGGAAACCCCGGACGCCGACGAGCGCCGCCTCTCCGAGCTGGAAGGCGGCAACGCCGACAGCGGCGGGCTGAACCTCAGCTGGACCCCGGACGACGCCCAGCGCATCGACCTCGGCCACCAGCGCGGGCGCGAACGGCGCTGGCGCAACAGCGAGACCGGAGGGCCGCGCTCGCGCTACTACGAGTCACGCGACGTGATCGAACGCGAGCGCTGGTCGCTCGCCCACAATGGCCAGTGGGACTGGGGCAGCAGCCAGCTGCGCACCTACCGCAACCGCCTGGAGCGGCACAACGCGCGTTCCGACGGACAACCGCCGAGCAACCCGCAGCGCCTTACCGACAGCGTGGTCGACGGCCACCTCAGCGTGCCGGCCTTCGAGCGGCATCTCTTCACCCTCGGCGGCGAATGGCGCAAGGAAGAACTGGAGGATCGCTCGGTGAATACCGCCGGCGACGCCAGCGCGCGACACAAGGCGCTGTTCCTGCAGGACGAGATCGCCTTCGGCCCGGACTGGTCGCTGACCCTCGGCAGCCGCTTCGACAAGCACGAGGCGTTCGGCTGGGAAAGCAGTCCGCGCCTGTACCTGCTGCACCACCTTTCCGATGCGCTGACCCTGCGCGCCGGCGTCGGCCGCGGCTACAAGGCGCCGAGCCTGAAGCAGCTATCGCCGGAGTATGCGGCGGTCGGCGGCGGCGGGCGCTTCACCATCTACGGCAATCCCGACCTGAAGCCGGAGACCAATACGTCCTACGAACTGGGCGCCGACTACCAGGGCGATGGTTGGTCGCTGAAGGGCACGTTGTTCGAGAACGATGTCCGCGACCTGATCCAGACCGTCTGCGTAGCGCGCTGCGGGGTGCGCGGCGCCGAGGTGCGCAACTACGAGAACGTCGACAGGGCGCGGATCCGCGGACTCGAGCTGGGCGGCGGCGTGGACCTGCCGGCGGACCTGCGCTGGGAACTCAACTACACCTACCTCGACGCGCGCAACCGCACCGCCGGCCAGCGCCTCGGCGACCGCTCCCGGCACCTCGCCAACAGCCAATTGCGCTGGAGCCCCAATGCGCGCTTCAGCGCCCAGTTGCGCACCGAATACGTCGGCAGCCAGGTGGCCTACAGCAGCAACGTCGGCTATGCCTTGCCGGCCTACAGCCTGTGGCACCTGGAGCTGAGCCAGAAACTCAACGAGAACCTGACGCTGCGCGGCGGCATCGAGAACCTTGGCGACCAGCGCCTGGCCGACGACGACACGCACTTCACCTATGCCGAACCTGGGCGGACCTTCCATCTCGGTCTGGTGGCGAGCTTCTGATGCGCCGTTCGCTACTCTTCTGCGGCGCGCTGCTGGTCAGTCTCTGTGCCTGGGCGGAGCCGGCCCAGGTGCGTCTGCTCAGCAGCGATTTCGTCCTCCCGGGCAAGCACCAGCGCCTAGCCGGTTGGGCGCGCGAGGCTGGTGTCGAGTTGCGCGGCCTGCGCCTCGGCATCGGCGAGGCGCCGCCCGGCGCCTGGCTGGACGGCGGCGACCTGCTGATCCTCGACACACCGCGTCCGACCGATCGCGCCCAGGTCGAGCAGGCGCTGGGCGAGCGCTTGCAAGGCGGGACGCAACCCTGGATCCGCGTCGGCGGCGGTCCGCCGGGCTTCGGCAACCTGCCGGCGGCACTGGGCGGGCGCCTGGTCGGCTACTACGCGAACGGCGGCGAAGCCAACCTGCGCCGGCTGTTCGAGGCGGTCCGCCGCTGGCATGCCGGCCTGCCCGTCGACGCGTTGCCTGCGCCGCAGCCCCTGGCGCAGGCCGGCTTCTATCATCCCGACGCACCGGCGCCGTTCGCCGGCCTCGCCGACTACCTGGCCTGGGGCGCCTCGCGCTGGGCCAGCGACGCTCCGCGCATCGCCTTCCTGATCCCGCGCGGCGCCATCGCCGACGCCCAGACCGGCGCCATCGACGAACTGTTGCGGCGTAGCGAGCGGCACGGCCAGGCGCCGCTGGCGGTGTGGTTCGACGACAGCGATCCGGAAGCGTTGAGGAAGTCCTTCGCTGGCGCCGATGTCCAGGCGCTGGTCAACCTGCAGCACCTGCAGAACGGCCCGGCGCGCCGTGCCGAGTTCCTCGCGCTGGACGTGCCGGTATTGCAGACCCTCGGCTACCGCGACGGCAACGAGGCCGAGTGGCTGGCCGCCGCCAGCGGGGTGGCGCCGCGTACCGCGGCGGCCTTCCTCGGCATGCCGGAAACCTGGGGAATGAGCGATCCGCTGGTGATCAGCGCCCTGGAGAACGGCGAGCCGAAGCTGATGGCCGGGCAGGCCGAGGCCCTGCTGGACAAGCTCGACCGGCTGCTGCGCCTGCGTCGCCTGCCGGCGGCGGACAAGCACCTGGCGCTGATGTTCTGGAACCACCCGGAAGGCGAGAAGAACGTCGCCGCCTCGCATCTCAACGTAGCGGCCAGCCTGGCCCGTCTCGGCGAGGCGCTGCGGGCGGCCGGCTACCGGGTTGCGACGAGCGACGAAAGCGCGCTGATCGATACCGCCCAGCGCCTGCTCGGCGGCTACTACCGGCCGCAGACCCTGGACGCGCTGTATCGCGACGGCCTCGCCGCGAGCCTGCCGCTGGACGCCTACCTGCGCGGGTTCGAGGCGCTGCCGGCGGACCTGCGCGAGCAGATGCGCGCGCGCTGGGGCGACCCGCGCCGGCATTGGGCCTTGCGCGATATCGACGGCCAGCGACGCTTCGTGTTCCCGGCGGCGCACCTGGGTAATCTGCTGCTGTTGCCGCAGCCGCCGCGCGCCGGCCGTCCGGGCGAGGCCTACCACGACAGCGCGGTGCCGCCGGACCATCTCTACCTGGCGGTCTACCAGTTCGTCCGCGAGGGTTTCGGCGCCGACGCGCTGATCCATTTCGGCACCCATGGCACCCAGGAATGGCTACCCGGCAAGGACCGCGGGCTGGCGGTGGGCGACTACCCGCTGCGGGCGCTCGGCGACCTGCCGGTGTTCTACCCGTACATCCAGGACAACGTTGGCGAGGCGCTCCAGGCGCGCCGGCGCGGGCGCGCGGTCACCGTCAGCCACCAGACGCCGTCGTTCGCCCCGGCCGGGCTGTACGACGAACTGCGCGACCTGCACCAGCTGATCCACGAATACCAGCAACTGGACGAGGGCGCGGTGCGCGAGCGCAGCGCCGAGCAGATCCGCGCGGCGGTGCGGGCGGCACACATGAACGACGACCTGGGCTGGAGCGAGGCAGCGATGCGCGAGGATTTCCCGGCGTTCCTCGGCGTGCTCCACGACCACCTGCACCGACTGGCCGGCTCGGCGATGCCGCTGGGGCTGCACACCTTCGGCGTCGCCGCGTCGCCGGAGCTGCGCCTGGGCACCGTCATGCAGCAACTCGGCGAACCCTACTACCGCGCGCTCGGTCTCGACCCCGACGAACTGTTCGCCGCCGATTTCAGGGCGCTGCGGGAAGGTCGTGCCTACCGCACGCTGCAACGCTACCTGCGCGACGGCGGCGAGATCGCCAAGGTGGCCGATCCGCGCCTGCGCGAGCAGTTGCTGCGCGCCCGCGAACTGGACCGCCTGCTCGCCGACACCGGCGAACTGGAGGCGCTGCTCGCCGGCCTCGCCGGGCGCTTCGTGGCACCCGGGCCGGGCGGCGATCCGATCCGCAATCCGCAGGTACCCAGCGGGCGCAACCTGTTCGCCTTCGAGGCCGACAAGGTACCGACCCGCGCCGCCTACGAAGCCGGCGCCGAGGCCTTCGGCCAACTGCTGGAAAGCTACCGCGCCGAGCACCAGGGCAGGGCGCCGGAAAAGCTCGCCTTCAGCCTCTGGTCGTCGGAAACCATGCGCCACCTGGGCATCGTCGAAAGCCAGGCGCTGCACGCCCTCGGCCTGCGCCCGCGCTGGGACGCCGGTGGCCGCCTGCTGGCGCTGGACATCGTGCCGGCGGCGGAGCTGGGGCGTCCACGGGTGGACGTGGTGCTACAGGTGACCAGTGTCTACCGCGACCAGTTCGACGGTTTCATGCGCCTGCTCGCCGAGGCCATCGAGCGCCTCGCTGCGTTGGACGAACCGGGCAACCCGCTGGCGCGCAACAGCCAGGCGCTGGAGCGGCGCCTGCGCGAACGCGGCGTCGAAGCGCCACTGGCGCAGCGCCTGTCGCGCCTGCGGCTGTTCGGCAATGCGCCGGGCGACTACGGCACCGGGGTCACGCAACTGACCCTCGACTCCACCCGCTGGGACGACGACTCGGCGCTCGCCGAGCAGTTTCTCGGGCGCTTGCAGTACGCCTACGGCAGTCGCGACTGGGGCGTGAAGCTGGACGGCGGTAACCTGTTCGCCGAACAGTTGAAGGGCGTACAGGCGGCGATCCTCTCGCGCTCCTCGACGCTCAACGGCGTGCTCTCCACCGACCACCCGTTCGAGTACCTCGGCGGCCTGTCGCTGGCGGTACGCCACCTCGACGGCGCCAGCCCGGCGCTGTACATCGCCGACCTGCGCCAGCGCCAGCCGCGCACCACGGCCGCCGCGCAGTTCCTCGCCAGCGAGCTGCGCGGGCGCTACCTCAGCCCGCAGTGGATCGCCGCGATGCAGCGCGAGGGCTACGCCGGCAGCCTGGAAATGCTCGACCTGACCAACAACCTGTGGGGCTGGCAGGCGGCGGATCGCACCATGGTCCGCGCCGACCAGTGGCAGGCGTTGCACGACACCTTCGTCATGGACCGCCGCGAGCTGGGTCTCGCCGAGTGGTTCGAAACGCACAATCCGACCGCCCAGGCGCAGATCATCGCGCGCATGGCCGAGGCCATCCGCAAGGGCTACTGGGATGCCAGCGAGCAGACCCGCCGCGAACTGGCCGAGCGCTGGCGGCAACTGGCGGCCGCCGGCGCCGGCGAGGTCGGCGCGGCGACCACCCGTGAATTCATCGAACGGATGGCCGGCGGTTTCGGCGAGGCCGCGGCGCAGGCGGAGGGCGCGGCCGCGTCCGGTGCCGGCGAAACGGTCAGCGGCCGCGTCCTCGAAGAAGTCGCGCCGCCGCCGGCCGGCGAGCCGCAGCCCTGGCTCCGGCTGGCCGCCGCCGTGCTGCTCGCGCTGTTCGCCGCCGGCGCCGTCCGGCAATCCGTAGTCAATCGTCGTCCGATGGAAAATCGCTCATGAATGGTCTGGAAACCAGCCTCTACGAACTCACCCGCCTGTTCCTGCTGCCGGTGCTGCTGTTGATCCTCGCCGCGCTGGCCTACGCCTTCGTCGCCCTCGGCGGCTTCGCCATGGAAGCCTGGCAGCGCCGCCGCGGGCGCTACCGCTCGCGCCTGGCGGCCTGGCAGGCGCTGCATGGCGGCAACAGCGACGACCTCGAACTGTGGATCATGCAGCGCCTGGAATGGCTGCGGGTCACCTCGCGCAGCGCGCCGATGCTCGGCCTGGTGGCGACCATGATCCCCATGGGGCCGGCGCTGCTGGCGCTGACCCGCAACGACGCCCAGGGGATCGGCGAGAACCTGGTGGTGGCGTTTTCCGCGGTGATCCTGGCCCTGGTCGCCGCCAGCATCACCTTCTTCATCCTCACCGTGCGTCGCCGCTGGCTGCTCCAGGAACTGCGCGCCGTCGAACGTGCGCGGGAGGCCGGCTGATGCGCTTCCTCGAACACGACGAAGCGGACGACCCGATCCTCTCGATGGTCAACCTGATCGACCTGTTCCTGGTGGTGATCGGCATCCTCCTGATCGTCATCGTGCAGAACCCGCTCAACCCGTTCAGCCAGGACAAGGTGGTGGTGGTCGAGAATCCCGGCGAGGCGGACATGCGCATGCTGGTCAAGGACGGCAAGGAGTTGAAGCGCTACCAGGCCAGCGGCGAGATCGGCGAAGGGCAGGGTAGCCGCGCCGGGGTGACCTACCGCTTGGCCGACGGACGGATGATCTACGTGCCGGAGAGCGGCGGGGAGGCCGGCAAGTAGCGACGCGTACGGCGGAGAGCTGGGACTTTTGCCCGGAGTTCCCGGATAATGGCCGGTTTCCGTTTCTCTTGGTGCTCGCCGTGGAAGTAAAGGTCAATTTTCTCGATAACCTTCGACTGGAAGCCAGGTTCGATGATTTCACGGTGATCGCCGACCAGCCGATCCGCTACAAGGGCGACGGCTCCGCGCCGGGGCCGTTCGACTACTTCCTGGCGTCGTCGGCGCTGTGTGCCGCCTACTTCGTCAAGCTGTACTGCCAGACGCGCAACATCCCCACCGACAACATACGCCTGTCGCAGAACAACATCGTCGACCCGGAGAACCGCTACCGGCAGATCTTCAAGATCCAGGTGGAACTGCCGGCCGACATCTCGGAGAAGGACCGCCAGGGCATCCTCCGCTCCATCGACCGCTGCACGGTGAAGAAGGTGGTGCAGACCGGGCCCGAGTTCGTCATCGAGGAGGTCGACGACCTCGATGCCGACGCCCAGGCGCTGCTGATGCCCGGCACCGATGCCGCCGGCTGCACGCGCATCCCCGGCAAGGACCTGCCGCTGGAGCAGACCATCGCCAACCTGTCGGCCATCCTCGCCGGCCTCGGCATGAAGATCGAGATCGCTTCCTGGCGCAACATCGTGCCCAACGTCTGGTCGCTGCACATCCGCGATGCGCAGTCGCCGATGTGCTTCACCAACGGCAAGGGCGCGAGCAAGGAAAGCGCGCTGGCCTCGGCGCTGGGCGAATTCATCGAGCGGCTGAACTGCAACTTCTTCTACAACGACCAGTACTGGGGAGAAGAGATCGCCAATGCGGCGTTCGTCCATTACCCGGACGAACGCTGGTTCAAGCCCGGCCGCGACGATGCGCTGCCGCTGGGACTGCTCGACGGCCACTGCCTGGCGATCTACGACCCCGACGGCGAGCTGCGCGGCTCGCACCTGTACGACACCAACTCGGGCAACGTGCAGCGCGGTATCTGCGCCTTGCCCTTCGTGCGCCAGTCCGACGGCCAGGTGGTGTATTTCCCCTCCAACCTGATCGAGAACCTCTACCTCAGCAACGGCATGAGCGCCGGCAATACCCTGGCCGAAGCGCAGGTGCAGTGCCTGTCGGAGATCTTCGAGCGCGCGGTCAAGCGGCAAATCCTCGAAGGCGAGCTGGCGCTGCCGGACGTGCCGCCGGAGGTGCTGGCCAAGTACCCGGGCATCCTCGCCGGGATCCGCGGCCTGGAAGAGCAGGGCTTCCCGGTACTGGTCAAGGACGCCTCGCTGGGCGGCGAATTCCCGGTGATGTGCGTGACCCTGATGAATCCTCGCACCGGCGGCGTGTTCGCTTCCTTCGGCGCCCACCCGAGCTTCGAAGTGGCCCTGGAGCGCAGCCTGACCGAACTGCTCCAGGGGCGCAGCTTCGAAGGCCTGAACGACCTGCCCCAGCCGACCTTCGAAAGCCATGCGCTGACCGAGCCGAACAACTTCGTCGAGCATTTCATCGATTCCAGCGGCGTGGTGTCCTGGCGCTTCTTCAGCGCCAAGGCCGATTTCCCGTTCGTCGAGTGGGACTTCACCCGGCAGGGCGAGGCTGCCAACGCCGAGGAAGCCGCGACCCTGTTCGGCATCCTCGAAGCCATGGGCAAGCAGGTCTACATGGCGGTGTACGAGCACCTAGGCGCTACCGCCTGCCGGATCCTGGTGCCGGGCTACTCGGAAATCTATCCGGTGGAAGACCTGATCTGGGACAACACCAACAAGGCCCTGGCGTTCCGCGAGGACATCCTCAACCTGCACCGCCTCGACGACGCTGCGCTCGGGGCTTTGCTGGAGCGCCTGGAAGACTGCGAGGTGGACGACTACACCGACATCACCACGCTGATCGGCGTCGAGTTCGACGACAACACGGTCTGGGGCCAACTGACCATCCTCGAGCTGAAAGTGCTCATCTGCCTCGCCCTGAAGCGCTTCGAAGACGCCAAGGAAGGTGTGGAGGCGTTCCTCCAGTACAACGACAACAGCGTCGAGCGCGGCCTGTTCTACCAGGCGCTGAACGTGGTGCTGGAGGTCGTCCTCGACGACGAGCTGGAGATCGCCGACTACGAGGCCAATTTCCGCCGCATGTTCGGCGACGCGCGGATGGACGCCGCGCTGGGCTCGGTGGACGGCAGCGTGCGCTTCTTCGGCCTGACGCCGACCAGCATGAAGCTGGAAGGGCTCGACCGGCACCTGCGGCTGATCGACAGCTACAAGAAGCTGCACGCCGCGCGAGCCAGGATGCAGCCCGTGGTGGACGGCGAGGCCACGGCTGTCGCAGCTGGCGGCCTCAAGCCCCGGCGCATGGCGATCCGCAAGCGCAAGTGAGGAGGGCGCCGAGGTCGGGACGCGAGGATGATCATGAGGGAAACTTGATTTCATCACGAAGAAATTGAGTTTGTCTCATGGCATGAGTCTCCCGAGAATCCCTCCATCGACCTTTCGACTGGAGGAACACCCATGGTCCTGGCCCACACTCTCGGCTTCCCACGCATCGGACGCGATCGCGAACTGAAAAAGGCCCAGGAAGCGTTCTGGAAGGGCGAGCTGGACGAGGCCGGCCTGCGTGCCGTCGGCCGGCAACTGCGCGCCGCCCACTGGCAGGCGCAGAAGGACGCCGGCATCCAGTTGCTGCCGGTCGGCGATTTCGCCTGGTATGACCAGGTGCTTACCCATTCGCTGACCTTCGGCGTGATCCCCGAGCGCTTCCGGGCGCACGGCGAGGCCGGGCCGACCCTGCATACCCTGTTCGGCATGGCCCGTGGCGTCAGCGACGACAGTTGTTGCGGCGGTGCCCATGCCCAGGAAATGACCAAGTGGTTCGACACCAACTATCACTACCTGGTCCCCGAGTTCAGCGCTGACCAGCAGTTCCAGCTGAGCTGGGAACAACTGTTCGAGGAGGTCGACGAGGCCAGGGCCCTCGGCCACCAGGTGAAGCCGGTGCTGATCGGTCCGCTGACCTACCTGTGGCTGGGCAAGGTCAAGGGCGCCGGGTTCGACAGGCTCGACCTGCTGGACCGTCTGCTGCCGCTCTACGGCCAGATCTTGCGCCGCCTCGCCGGCCAGGGCGTGGAGTGGGTGCAGATCGACGAGCCGATCCTGGTCCTCGACCTGCCGCAGGCATGGAAGAACGCCTTCGAGCGCGCCTACAACCTGCTACAGAGCGAGCCGCTGAAGAAGCTGGTCGCCACCTACTTCGGCGGCCTGGAAGACAACCTGGGCCTGGCCGCCAACCTCCCGGTGGACGGCCTGCACATCGACCTGGTGCGAGCGCCGGAACAGTATCCGAGCATCCTCGACCGCCTGCCGGCCTACAAGGTCGTCTCGCTGGGCCTGGTCAACGGACGCAACGTCTGGCGCTGCGACCTGGAGAAAGCCCTGGAGGTGGTGCGCCATGCCCGGGAGCGCCTGGGCGAGCGGTTGTGGGTCGCGCCGTCCTGCTCGCTGCTGCACAGTCCGGTGGACCTGGAGCGCGAAGATGGGCTGGACGCCGAGCTGAAGAGCTGGCTGGCCTTCGCCGTGCAGAAGTGCCGCGAAGTCGCGGTGCTGGCCCGTGCCGCCACTGAGCCGGAAGCCGCCGAGGTGCTTGCTGCCCTGGAAGAGAGCCGTGCGGTCCAGGCCAGCCGCGCTTCCTCGCCGCGAATCCACAAGCCCGCCGTGCAGGCGCGCCTGGCCGCGATCAAGGCCAGTGACGCCCAGCGCCGCTCGCCGTTCGCCGAACGCATCGCCAGGCAGCGCGCCGGGCTCGACCTGCCGGCATTCCCGACCACCACCATCGGCTCCTTCCCGCAGACCTCGTCGATCCGCCTGGCCCGCCAGTCGTTCAAGCAGGGCAAGCTGAGCGAGGCCGAGTACATCGAGGCGATGCACAGCGAGATCCGCCATGCGGTGCAGATCCAGGAACAACTGGGGCTGGACGTGCTGGTACACGGCGAAGCCGAGCGCAACGACATGGTCGAGTACTTCGCCGAGCAACTGGACGGCTACGTCTTCACCCGCTTCGGCTGGGTGCAGAGCTACGGCTCGCGCTGCGTGAAGCCGGCGGTGATCTATGGCGACCTGAGCCGTCCGCGGCCCATGACCGTGGAGTGGATCAGGTACGCCCAGAGCCTTACCGACAAGGTGATGAAGGGCATGCTGACCGGCCCGGTGACCATGCTGATGTGGTCCTTCCCGCGCGAGGACGTGTCTCGCGAGGTGCAGGCGCGCCAGTTGGCCCTGGCGATCCGCGACGAAGTGGTCGACCTGGAAGCGGCCGGCATCAGGATCGTGCAGATCGACGAGGCGGCTTTCCGCGAAGGCCTGCCGCTGCGCCGCAACGCCTGGCCGCACTACCTGGAATGGGCCACCGAGGCCTTCCGCCTGTGCGCCTCCGGAGTCCGCGACGAAACCCAGATCCATACGCACATGTGCTACAGCGAGTTCAACGATGTGATCGAGTCCATCGCCGCCATGGACGCCGACGTGATCACCATCGAGACTTCGCGTTCGGACATGGAGCTGCTGGAGGCCTTCGAGCAGTTCGACTACCCGAACGAGATCGGTCCGGGCGTCTACGACATCCACTCGCCGCGCGTGCCGAGCCGGGAAGAGATCGTCGCGTTGCTGCGCAAGGCGGCCCGGCGGATACCCGCCGAGCGGCTCTGGGTCAACCCGGACTGCGGCCTGAAGACCCGCGCCTGGCCGGAAACCGAGGCAGCGCTGGTGAACATGGTCGCCGCCGCCCGCGAACTGCGTGGCGACCTCGCCCGCGGCTGACCCGCAGGCCTGGTGAGCGCAACGGGACGCCTGGCGTCCCGTTGCGCATTTGCACGTCGGTTCAGTGCGGAGCGTCCACCAGCGCCCGTAGCACATGGTCTTCCCAGACCCCGGCGATCTTCAGGTAGGCGCGGGCGTAGCCTTCCTTCTCGAAGCCGAGGCTTTCCAGCAGGCGCTCGCTGCGTGCGTTGCGCGGCAGGTGGCTGGCCATGATCCGGTGCAGGCCGAGCTGCTCGAAGCAATACCGGTTGGCTATCCGCAGGGCTCGTGCCATCAGGCCGCGGCCCTGCGCCGCAGCGGCCAGGGAAAAGCCCAGGTGGCAGGCCTGGAATACCCCGCGGACGATATTGGTGTAGCTGCAGCGCCCCAGCACCTCGCCGTCGTTGGGATCGAGCAACAGCAGGAGAAGCGCCTCGCCTTCGTCCATGCTCGCCACCTGTAGCAGGGTGCGGGCGCGGGCGTTGTCCACGGAAAAGTACCCCGGGTCGCGCAGCGGCTCCCATGGCGCCAGGTGCTCGCGGTTGGCGTTCTCGTAGCGGCTGGTCCGGACGAAATCGTCGGGTTGCAGCGCGCGCAGGAGGAAATCCGTGTCGCGATGCAGTATCGGCACCTGCCGCCGGTTGCCCGGCAAGACCCTCGGGTGGCCGGGCGGGAAGGGCTCCAGGACGGACTTGAAGTCATTCATAGAACTTGCCCGCCAGCATCAGCTGTGCCGCGCGCCGCCAGGCATTCTCCGGCCTGGAATAGCCCGGCAGGCCGTCGCGGGAGTCCTCGCCCCAGGTCGCGGCGGCATCGAGGAAGCCGCCGATGCTACCGTTCTCCCAACCCAGCGGACTGGGGCCGAAGGGTTTCGGCGGGTTGGCGGCGGCGAGGCGGCGGTCTTCCTTCCAGTCCGCCGCCAGCGCGGCGAGGAAGCGCAGGAAACCCGCTTCGTCCTCGACCTGTTCGGCCAGCGCGTAGAGATCGGTTGCCATGTGCTTCCTCCTGGAAGTGGGGTTCGGGATACGACGGCGCGAGGTCGGAGCGCGCTCAGTCCGGGCGCAGCGATCATAGCGCGGGCCGGCGCTGGCGTGGCTCGCAGCCTGGCCGATGCGCGGGCGATTGTCGGGGCGTACCCATGCCTGCCTCAAGCAGAGCGTCTCGGTAGTCGGGCTGGCCGGCCTGGCGATCCTGGCATCGCGCGCTCCGCTGGGTCCCGCCCGGTAGGGGATGGACGGCGATGCGGTGGCCGAGGAAAGTTGCCGGAGCCCGATCTACACTGGCGTTTAGCGGTAGGACGGCTATCTCCGGTTCTCCACTCCCTCGCGATGGACAGGCGCCATCAAGGAGTCGTGCGCGATGCTCTTCGGCAGAAAAAGCAGGGCGGTGGAAAGCGCCGCCAAGGATGAAGACCTGGCGTGGCGACTCGATGCCATCGGGCAGAACGTTGCCACCATCCGTTTCACTCCCGATGGCCAGATACTGTCCGCCAACCCGCTGTTCCTCGCGGTGGTCGGCTACTCGGCGGACGAGCTGGCCGGCAAGCACCACCGGATCTTCTGCGAAGAGGACTACCAGGCCTCCGCCGCCTACGTGCGCTTCTGGAAGGAGCTGGCCAGCGGCACGCCCCAGCGCGGCGTGTTCAAGCGCCTGCGGCGCGACGGTACGCCGGTCTGGCTGGAGGCCACCTATTTCCCGGTGAAGAATGCCGAAGGGGCGGTCATCGAGGTGCTGAAGATCGCCGCCGACGTGACCCGCAACCATTCCGAACTGCTCCTGCTCAACGCGATCAACGACTCCATACGCCAGTCCATGGCGGTCATCGAGTTCACCCCGGACGGCGAGATACTCGATGCCAACGAAAACTTCCTGCGTCTCTTCGGCTACAGCCTCAAGTCGCTCAAGGGCCAGCACCACCGCATGCTCTGCTTCGACGAGTTCTATCGGGAGAACCCGGATTTCTGGGCCCGGCTGCGGCAGGGCGAATTCTCCCGCGGGCATTTCGAGCGCCGCAGCGCCGCCGGCGAGCGGGTACATATCGAAGCCACCTACAACCCGGTCAAGGACGGGTCGGGGCGGATAATCAAGGTCATCAAGTTCGCCATCGACGTTACCGAGCAGGTCAATCGCAACGAGGAAGTACGGCGCGCCGCCGAGCTGTCGTTCTCCACCGCGGAAGAGACCGCGCAGATTTCCACCCGCGGCATCGACTCCCTCGACCAGTCCGTCGCCCTGTCGGCCAAGACCCTGTCGATGGTCAACATCGCCGTCGGTCTGATTTCCCAGCTCACCCACCAGACCAAGGACATCGAGAACATCGTCACCACCATCCAGAGCGTCGCCGAACAGACCAACCTGCTGGCCCTCAACGCCGCCATCGAAGCGGCTCGCGCCGGCGACATGGGGCGCGGCTTCGCGGTGGTCGCCGACGAGGTGCGGCAACTGGCGGCGCGCACCAGCGGCGCCACGGTGGAGATCAAGAACGTGGTCACCGAGAACGTCAAGCTGACCCAGCAGATCAACCACAACATGCAGACCATCGAGTCCAGCGCCCAGGAGAACAACAACCAGATCACCACCGTGGCCGGCATCATGCAGGAGATCAGCAAGGGCGCCGAGCACGTGGCGCGGGTGGTGTCGAGCCTGTTCAAGTGAGGCGGGAGCGGGACGGCGCCCGGTCTTGACTCTCCCACAAGGTGGCGAACACAGACTCCGCTCGCCACCGGCAGCGGAGTCGAACGCGACATGCCACCGAAGAACGTCCGCCTGATCCTCGGCCATCCCTCCGGCGACAGCTTCTGTGCCGCCATCGCCTGGGCCGAGCGCCTGGCCTGCGGTTGCAAGTGTTCGAGGACAGCCTGGCGGGCGTAAGGATCGCGTGGGTTCTCCGCGTAGCGAGCGGTTTTCGCCTGGAAGCACGGTTGCGGGAAAAGTTCCGCTGCAAACCCTCCGACTTGCAGAACGCGAGGCAACCCGCATTCCTTGGCACTGCGCTTGATCGTGGCGAAAAGACCCACGGAAAATCACCGGGTCGTTCAGTCTTGCCAAAGGAAATCAGTATGAAGAACGCAATGGCCCTGACCCTGGCCGGCCTGCTGGCCGCTCCGTCCCTCGGCTTCGCCGCCGCGCCGGACGCCGTGATGGTCTTCGCCCGCCAGGGCGACAAGGGCAGCGTATCCGTCGGCGACAAGCACTTCCGCACCCAGGCCTTCAAGGTCCGCCTGGTGAATGCGGCGAAGAGCGAGATCAGCCTGAAGAACAGTTGCCTGGTGGCGCAATCCGCCGCCGGCCAGTCCTTCAGGCTGGATACCGTGGACGAGGAACTCACCGCCGAGACCCTCAAGCCGGGCGCCTCCGTCGAAGGCGACGCGATCTTCGCCTCCGAGGACGACGCGGTGTACGGTGCATCGCTGGTCAGGCTGAGCGACCGGTGCAAGTAGGCTACTAGCCGTTGCGCAGCGAAAGCCGCAGGGCAGCCTCGGCGGCTTTCGGGTGCGAGGAAACGGCTTTCGAAGGTTTCGGCGCGAATCTGAAATCATTCAGGGCGCGTTTCCGGCGCTTCTGGTTGCCTGTACCGGGGGCCGAATTCCAGCTACCCAGGGGCTAGGGGAGGGTAGACATCGTTCCAGGCTGCGCCCGAGCGAGGCGCTCGACCCACAAGGCACGCCCGGCCCCCTCTCCCGTGTGCGGGAGAGGGTTGGGGTAAGGGCCAGCAGCACAATACCCGGCAACACCAGATTCCAAAATCCGAATCCGCACCACTCAAGCCGCGACTATGTGGTTAGCAGTGGGGGAGGTTGTGGTTCTGCGGGTGGCAATAGGTGTGCCGTTCAGGTATGGGAGAGGCTATGGCTTAGGGAGGGAAGGGCTGTATACGGCCAGGAGCGGACGTTCATATGGGGCTATCACAACGGAGGCCCCTCAGTTTACCTGCTTGTGAAGTGACACTTTGCTCGGCCACTTGCGCCCGATTTTAGCAGCGGCCACAAGCAGCCTTACAGCAGCCAAGGGCTACTCATTGCGCGAACTCCTCGCGATAGCTATTGTGGTGATGCTTCGTTTGCTTGCTGGTCGAGCCGCCAGGCG
>NZ_KV811293.1:0-54969 GCF_001813025.1 Pseudomonas sp. HMSC066A08 | reverse complement strand
GTTCTGGTATCTGGGTCTCCCGTAGGTAGTGAGTGTCGCCCGACTGCTGCTTCAACGACCGTAACTCTGTCCTTTCAATGGGCACGCCAGACGGTTGGCAGCTTTATTTTCAGTGCGGCGCTCGTTGTCCGACCGCGTGAGGCGTGGTTGACCGAGGGGCCGAAAAAGGTACGATTCATCGTGCCCCAGACGCCCAGGAGGCAAAGATGCGTCCATGCAAAAACGTGCCAATTCGGCGCGCGCGGCAGCCAAGCTGTTTCTAGCTGCCCTCTGCTTCGTTTGCTTGCTGGTCGAGCCGCCAGGCGGCGGTGAAGCCAGTTTGCCAGACGGCAGCGATCTCTCTTCGGAGGGCGCTGTTCGGGTCGCGACCAAGATAGCCGTTCTGGTATCTGGGTCTCCCGTAGGTAGTGAGTCCCTGTAGCAGTTGGGTGAGAGCGAACTGGTGTTGCCCAACAACACAAGGAGTAGCTTTGAGTAGGCTATATAAGGACATTTGCAGCCAACGAACGCTTTACGGCGCCTGGAGAAAGGTGCGTAGTAGCGCCATCTTCTCCTCCTCTGATGAAATCAAACGGGAGGCTGAAGATTTCGAAAGCCGGCTCCCTGACTCCTTGATCGATATTCAGCGCGCTCTATCGAAACAAGCATTTATATTCCTCCAGCAAACTGGCGTCGCACAGAAGAAGCCAGGCGGGAAATCCCGCCCCTTGGTTCTAGCTCCTATCCCGAATCGTATTGTCCAGCGAGCCATTCTCGACGTTTTGCAGCGACGCGTCCGCTTTGTTAAGCGAGTTCTTGGTACTTCCACAAGCTATGGTGGCATTCCCGAAAAACGTGTAGCCATGGCCATCTCTGACGCGAGAGAAGCAATGCGTGCGGGGGCACGATTCCACATTCGGTCAGACATCCCCGCCTTCTTCACCAAAATCAACAAAGACCGGGTTCTAGAGCTTCTGCGGCCGCATCTGAACTGTGAGGCTACCCTCAAGCTTTTTGAGGAAGCCATCAAAACGGACTTAGCCAATATCGACGACCTCAGAAGGAAGGAGCTGGCCGAGATTTTTCCAATCGGAATCGAGGGAGTGGCTCAAGGATCTCCATTGTCCCCCCTGATAGCCAACATCTACCTGGCCGACTTCGATCTAGAAATGAACTCAGACGGCATTACATGCCTACGCTACATCGATGACTTTTTGCTGCTTGGGGCAACTCTTAGTGATGTAGACAAAGCATTCAACAGATCGTTGAAAGTGCTGAGCAAGATTGGGCTGGAGGCTTACGACCCACGGACAGACAAAGCAAAGGCCTCCCGCGGAGCCACCCAGAAGGGGTTCGATTTCTTGGGCTGCAATGTCTCTCCGGGTTTGGTACAGCCTAGCGAAGCGACACGCAAACGATTCAGGGAAAAGTTGGACGCCGAGTTCGTCGCTGCTTCACATGCCCTACGCTATAACGCCCAGTACCACGACGGCGACGGGAAGTACGCATACTCATCCGCTCTTTTCCGGATCGACAAAATCATCCTAGGGTGGGGAAAAGCTTTCACGTTTTGCAATGGCACCCACAGCATGAGCGCGCTGGATGATTTTATTTCAAAAAAACTTGCTCAGCTTGAAGCAGAGAAGACTGCTGTTCTGGCCAAGTCCGACAGCGCAGCGCAAAGAAGAATCTTGGGCGTACGCCTCCTGACTGACATCCAAGGCTAAATTGCTCCTGATGCCCGAGAGCTGCCCCCCATGGGCAGCCGCGCCTATACAGCCAGCTTCTCCTAAGTCGCAATTAACCGACGTCAATGAGTTCAGCAATGTCCTCGCGAGGTATAGCAAGCCCATTACCTGTAAAGGTATGTTTAAGGTGGCACTCACCATCATCTGATAATAAATAGGCCCAGAGCGTGGCGGAGTAGTCGTCAATGTTCGAGACCCCTCCTTTGAACTTGACTACAACGGGCCTCAGCCTCTCCTCGATGATTTCCGACAAGTCGACCACCCCTCCACCACCACAAAAGCTGGAAGACCACAGATCCTGAATAGCCTCTGGAACCCGATAGCGAATTCCATTTGAGCTAGAGCTGGCCGCGGTGAAAGTATTCCAAGCGTAGGGGCCACACATCTCGGGTGCGTAGCCCTCAAACTCGCTGCGACGCTTAACGATTCCCTTAGCCACCTGCTTCGCAAGTGATTGCTTCTCAGGAGGAATCCACTCGGTGATTTTTTCTAAGAAGCGCTCTACACCTTGCGACGAACCTAGGAGGCCCTCATCAAACCATGAGGTGCAGCCATCGTAGCTTGTCGAATGGTAGTAATAAGCTTGGGTGATATCAGTGCGAGGAGAGGCTTTCAGCAGGTGGCATACAAAAAAATGGAAGCTCCTCGTATCAATCTCAGAATAAATCTCAGCGATTTGTTGCACTTCAGGATTTCGAAGAACTCTATCGATTTCCTCAGTGGGAACTGCATAGATTTCAGCAAGAGATCTAATGGCATCCTCTCTGTTATCACAGCTCGGGATAAACAATGAATCGTCCCCTCTTTTATAGTCGATTCGAATGACTGCTTCTGGCCGCCTCCTGCCTGTTGCGACAGGCTCAATGCGGCCAAATGCTGCCTGCGAGCGAAGGCAGAAAACGACCGATTGCTGCCTGACATGAAGGGCTACAAGTGCCCCATAGCCATCGTCAGAGAAGATCAACAGGCCAGACATGGCTTCATCGAACGGCTGTTTAGTTGGCCGAAGAAGCGCAGCTGCCTAGCGGCCCATTACTGCAAGCTCGCAACAAGTTGCGCAGCGATGAGGCCTTGTAGCGGCGATGTTTACCATTTAATTTTACCTGCAGTCCCTAATCCCTAACCAGAATTTCATAAGTGAACGTCACATGCTCTGGAACATACTCTTGTGCGTTGACCTCACGCTGCACCTCATCAATTGTGATGATACACAGAACTCCGTACGAGTTTAATAGGACTGCTTTCTGCCCCAAAACTGGGTTGACAATGCGACCCGGTGTTATGAAAGACTCTACAGTGAGCGGGTCAAAATCCGGACCAACAATCAGGCCAACCGCTTTCAAGCCGCTATCTATGTACACCTGGATACTGTTGTTGGAATGCCCACTGAAGTTGATTTTGAATTCGAACTCCCCGTGGCCAACCGTGTAGTGGGCATGGTTTCTATAGCGAAAGGTCACACGTCCATTAAGGGCGGGATTCGCGTAAAGAGCTGGGTCGCGAAGAGCATCAACACGCTCAAGGCGTGCTGCGCGTTTTCGAACCAAAGACAATGGGACGGCATGAGTCTTGTCAGCCGGCAGCCCTTCAACCCATCGCCAGAGCTCGTCTATCTGAATCGACCCGGGAAACTCGTTATTTTCAGGACTGGAATTAAAGTCAAAACCCTTAGGATTATGATCATTGAGCCAGTTAGGCAATATACGCTCGGGGTTTCGGACGAATATAACTGACAACCAATTGGCTGGCTTGCCCATAAAAGCCCTACTTACCCATTCCGTCTCAATGCCAACCCCAGACTTTGGCTTATTATTAGCTCGATCAACATAATTCTCGTCGACAATCAAAAGAACATGAGCGGACTCTGTAACCTCTCGCATGAAACCATGCAGACTTGATCCATAATCTACTGCCTCATCAATTTTTACGACGTAGCCGAGCAAATGGAGTTGACTAGCAAGCAAGCGAACCCAATCTCGATGGGCTGTTGATGTCCACGCGTAAGAGATAAATAGATCGGCACTCATGCATTCAATTCCCGTTTACGTAGCGAGCCTGCGGCTCCCCAACAAAATATTCAAAATATGCCTAAACGTCCTAGTTGCTGTGATTCATTCTGCCTTGCTAAGATTTTGGCATTGTTCGGCAACCTAGCGTTCTTCGAGGCTAACACACTGCGTAACAATGTCTTTGAAGGAATGCAAAACCAAAAGCTATACGTACTGTTGTCGACCGTCAGTTATCGGCCGCCAAGAATTCAATATCCCGAAAGCCAATCTCTCAACGTTACGGCTGTATTTGCTTTAGTATCAAGCACCATCCACAGCTCTTTCTCGTACCCTGAAAGTTTTCCCCAAGCGATTCGATGGTACAAGCCGAGATACTCCCAATTCGTCCAATTGTCATCGTAGGTGCTGTCAGATGCTGGAAACAGGGCGATTTTCATCAAACCCTTTTCGCCATCCGCAATGCCCAACTCCCAGGGAACCCACCGACTGTCTTTGCTCTTCTCAGTGGTCAGCAGAACAAAGCGTCTTGTTTGACTAATGCGCTGCTTAAGTAAGGCAGCAGTTTCTGCTGAGGTGTAGGGCGGCATTTCAGGGTCAATTTCATCGATATAGACCCGTGCACCGTGGTTGTGAAGCACCTCCATCGCTCCCTCCAACAGTTCGTGATCTTTGCTGGAGTGCGACAAGAATGTGCTCGTGCCACTGCTTGATGCATTGGATCTTAGAAGCTGCTCGCGGCCACTTTGCGATCTGTTTGCTGTAAAAGCTCGAAGTTCGGCCGTGGTAACGTTCCTTGCCATCGAATCCTTTCTACTTGGGGCACTCACGTAGCATGAGCTATTCGGTCAATGATCTCAAAAACTAGGGAAACGAGCTTGCGCCGCCCAACTTTGCTATCCAGGAATCCTGGAGCAGAAAGTACTTTCAGTTCTTTATCCGTGGGCCTTACAGCGTCCTGACCAGATGAGGAGAGCTCTGATCCCAACAGCAGGTCACTGATTTTCTGCGCAGCGCCACCAGACGCCCCTACCGGAAGCAGAAATACCCCTGCCGCCTTGGCAACTTCAAACTCTTGTTCCACGCCTTGAGCGACCTCCAACTTGTCGCCGGCCAGCTTCGCACCGCCAATGAAAATGGCGATACCAGCTTGTCGCGCAAGCTCCAGCCGCAGCGCAGCCCATTCTTCGTTGTTGGGCTGGGCTCCCGCCAGGGGTTGAGGAAAGGGCCTGGCGATCAGCCGTCGCTCGAGATCCCATCCGCCGCCTTGCCGCAGCGCTCCCAAGAACCCCGACAATGACGCCGATCCAACCAACAGGCCTGCACCAGTCACCAGGTGGCGCCCTGTCTCACCAATCTGCCGGCCAATGTCCTCGGCCAGTGCATGAATGTCGGCTGACTCGGAACCTCCCCGCTCAAGAGGCCAGCTGCCACTCACCCAGATTCTGCGCGCAGCGACTCGCTTTTCAATCTGACGTAGAAGCGCCGGAATTTCGGCATAGTCACTGACCTCTACCGCCAACAAGCCATAGCGTTTCAGATCTTTCGCCCACAGCTTGTGCTGAGCATTGCGCGCTGCGAATTCCCCTTCGGTCGTGAAGTCGGCCCTCTGCGGCGCACGCACGATGGCGAAGTGCTCGGGCGGCGCATCGGTGAAGCTTTCCCGAATCAGCGATAGGACATGCCGAACATTGGGGTCGGTGAAGCTGATGCCGATGAACAGCATGGACATGCTGGTCAGGTGCGCTTGAAACAGCGGTAGGTACTGGCCTCGTTTTGAACGAAACAGCTCGTAGTCGTCCGTGGAGATGACGACATCGTCGAGGCGATCCACAGAACCATGCATCTTGTAGAGCAGCGCTGCGCCAGGTGTCACCCTAAGGGCGAGATCTTTGGAGCCGGATATGGGGTTGAGCGGCCGGCTAATGGATTCAAATGCACGCTCTATCAAGCGGTCGTAGTTGGTCGTCCAGATATGTCTGACCGGTAGCCGCGAGATGATCTCAACCGTCTCGGGGATAGGTTTGTCAGGGCCTATCTCGTTCTTGATGACATTACGGACGCGTGTGGCACCACCATTTTCCAGGATGCTCCATTGAGCCAGCGCCGCCAGGTCGTGGACGTTCTTCGAGTCAACCTCAAGCTCTACAGCGATGTCACTGAGCAGCTCTGACCAGGAAGGGTAACCCGCCGCCATTGAGACGCCGGCACCAACGAAAATCGCCCCCACACCATCGTTCAGCGCATCAGGGTACTCATTGAGGAATCGGTTCAAAGCCGCTTTAGTCATGGTCAGCACTCATCAAATGCGCGGAGATTGCTCCAGACCTCACGGCTTGTAGTTCTTCCGGACGGCAATGGCATCCTCGATCCATTGCTCAATGCTCTCCTGGATCGATGCGTAGACCGCTTTGCTGTCGACCCCTACGGGGGTGATCAGCTTGGCATAGTTCGAAAGGTTCACAGTACCGTTCTTCAGTGTGACCAGATCGAAAGGGTTGGAGCCCGCCATCGAAGAGTTTCCATTGGTATCTAGAAGCTTGTTGATGCGAATGCCCACGACGCCCTTGCCCGCGTTCCAACCCTTGATGATTTCGTTCACCACCCATGGTCGGCTTGCGGTCTCGGAGCCCACCAGCACGACTACGCATGACTTCCCTACAAGGCTGTCATCAATCCACTTTTCAATTGCTGCATTACCCTTTTTCTTGACCTCTTCCCACTCGTTCGGCGTATAGAGCTTCTGACCATCCAATGCACCGATGTTCCGAACTTGCTGGGTGCGCCAAAAATCATTCTTGAAGTGGAAGCTGAAGAAAACATTCCTTGCCATTGCATAGCTCCTTCTTGGGGTACGGATGACTTTGATCAAACCTAACTGATTGGAAAGAGCGAATCCACAAGTTGAATCGCTCCTAGCTCCGCAGCCGCTTTTGATGGTTGCTCGTGGCCGCTTTTGGCCGTTTTCTGCCAGTCCAAATTGGCGAAATCAATACCAATGAGAGACGTCATACGCAGCCACCTTCTCCTCAACCCCTCATCCATTCCTCCCCAACCTATACCTACTGACCGCCTCGTAAACCGCCTTCCGCAACCGGTTGATCCCGCCGATCGGCCGATGCGCCGGCAGCGCGTGCCAGGGGTTGAACGAAAGGTTGTCACAGAACAGGTTCTGTTCCCGGCTATCGAAATCCTGAGCTGGCACGATGATGTCGGCTATGGTAGCGAAGGGCGCGTCCGACTCCTTCCATTCGATGCTGGTGTCTTCGATGGGCATGTACTTGTCCGGGTCCTGGCGCTGCACCTGGAAGGCGTAGCAGGCGGGGGCGCGGTCGATGGAGAGTTGCTGGTACAGGGCGGCGCGGAGGAAGTTGGGCAGGTCCTGGTTCTGCTTCGGTAGCTGGTAGGCCGGGCATTTCTCCGGGGCGGGGACGACGCGGAACTTGATGTTGTGTTCGCCCAGCTTGTACGGCGAGATGCCGTTGTAGCCGGCGTGCAGCGGGCTGTCCGGGGCGGGGGCGAGGGTGCGTAGGGCGATCAGCAGGTGGCGCAGTTCCCAGCTGGTGGGGTTCCAGTTGGGGAAGAAGGCCAGGGCTTTCTTGCCGTCGGCCTGGGCGGCGAAGTTCTGCCGGTATTCGGCGATGTCGCGGATGAAGAACACCGGCTGGTTGAACATGACGAAGTCCTGCTCGCTGTCATGGCCGCGGCCGGGCAGGAGTTTTTCGCCGGGCACGTCGAGCAGCTTGATGGCCATGCCGCGCGCGTCGTTCTTGCTGTCGAACTGCGGGTAGGCGTTGCCGTTGGAGAAGCGCACCCAGGCGTTCCAGCTCTTGCCCGCTTCGGCGAACACGCCGCGACGCAGGGTCGGGTCGAGGTCGGCGCGTACCTTGAACTCGGCCTTCACGCAGCCGTGGGCCTTGGCGTGGGCATCGCGCAGGACGCGGGTGTTGTCGCGGTGCTGTTCGACCACGCGGATGGCGTCCTGGATGATCGCCTGGGTGATGCGGGCTTCGTCCGGGGCGATCTGCTCTTCCGCGGACACCGGGCCGGAGAATTTCCAGGCGTAGTAGAGGCTGCCGATGGCCCAGCCGCCGAGGCCGACGGCCAGCAGCAGGAGGAGCAGGTGGCCGAGCCATTTGCCGAGGAACAGCCAGGCGTGGGTGAGGAGTGCGCGCATGGAGTGGGTGTCCTTGGTGGTGTGCGTTGGCTGTGGGCTTTTATTCTTCTTGGGCGGGGAGTGCGCCACGATGGCTTCTCCCCGTCCTCTGGCTAGGCGTCCCCCCTGGAGGGAGAGGGGCTGCTCGGGGTGGAGAGGGGCGGCGGCGCCATGCCTCGCGCTTCTCCATTTCCCAGGTTCAGCGTTGCGCGGTCCGTTGCTCCGGCGCCGGGCATTTCGGGCCGGGCGTCCAGGGTGGGGTCTGGGCCGGGACCAGGCGGCGCTCGAATTCGGGGTTGCCGAGCACCTTCAGGTATTCCACCAGCGCCCAGCGTTCTTCCGGGCTGAGGGCGCGGCCGATCACGCCGTTCTGCCGGCAGCCGTCGCGGAATTCGTGGCCGCTGTTGCGGTTGCCGGTGAGACGGGTGTCGAGGAGGAAGCCGCCGGGGAATTTCTCGGTGCGGAATCCGACGAATTTCGGATCGAATTCGAAGGTGCCGACGTAGAACTGCGGCGAGCGTTCGGCGGCCGGGGAGAGCAGCTGGAACAGGTTGGGCACCGAGCCGTTGTGCAGGAACGGCGGGGTCGCCCAGACGCCGTCCAGCGGGCGGGCCTTGTAGGCGCGCAGTTCCTGTACGCCGATCGGCAGGTCGAAGCCGTTCATGGTCTTCTGCTGTTCCGGCGGGATGCCGGCGTCCCGGTAGGCGCGCTGCTCGACGAAGGCGGTGATGTAGGCCAGGCCCTTGGCCGAGGACAGTTGCGAGAGGTCGAGTTGCTGCGGATCGGCGCCGATCAGCTGGACGTTCATCCGCGCCAGTTCGTCGACGCTCCAGCCGAGCTTGCGCAGGTCGTAGCGGTGGTCGGCGATGTTGTCGGCGGTGGTCGGGTCGGTGCCGATCACCTCGGTCGGCACCATGTGCATGCGCCACTCGGGATTGCGTCCGGGGGCGGCGTATTCCGCCGGTTGCACCTTGGGCGCATGGCAGAAGGCGCAGTTGGCTTCGAACAGGGCGCGGCCCTGGGAAGCGCGTTGCAGGTCGATGCGGCCGAAGAGGTCTTCCGGCCAGGTCGGCGGTTTCAGTTGTTGCAGGGTTTCTTCCAGGGCGTGCAGGTCGTGCAGGCGTACGCTGGAGGCGTAGCGCTGCTCGCCCTGCAGCGCCTGACCGTGCTCGTCGAAGATCTGCAGGCGCGCGCCGACACCGAGGGCCTCGCCGATGTTGCGCGCCATCGGCTGCATGGCCGAGCCGTTCCATTGCACCCAGTCGAATTTCCAGATGTCCCAGACCTGCGGATAGCTCACCGGGGCGTTGGCGACGCGGTAGTTGCCCGGGTCGATGGCATCGCCGAAGACGCTGTTGGCAATGCGCCCGAAGGCGTCGGTGCGGCCGGGGCCTTCCTCGGTGGGGTAGAGGTGGCGGCGGGTGTCGTTCCAGGCGGTGCGCAGGAGGGTGTCGAGCACGGCCTTGAAGTCGGCGCGCAGTTGCGACTTGTCCTGTTCGTAGCGTTCGCCGAGGACTTTCCTGGCGAAGCGGTTGAACTTGAACGGGTTGTAGTAGGTGGCGGCCATGCTCGCGCCGAGCGCCTGGCCGAAGGCGCCGCCGCGCAGGGTCGGCACGGTGGCGGCGATGGAGTGCATGGCGGCGCCGCCGTCGATGCGCAGCGACTTGCCCTGGTAGCGCAGTTCGCCGGTGTGGCAGGCGGCGCAGGTGATGTCCAGGTAGCGGGTGCCGGTCTTCTCGTCGCGGTGCTGGCTGAAGCCCACCGGCAGGTTGCCGGGGTTGAGGTCGCTGGCTTTCTGCTGCGGATCGACGAGGAAGCCGAAGCGGGCGAGGTATTCGGGGGCGGCGAAGGGTTCTTCGGAGAAGGGCAGTTCGAGGGCGGTGAACCAGTCGTAGTGCAGGCCCTTCACCAGGGTACCCTGGGGGGTGTAGTAGAAGCGCTGGCGGGCCTCGTCCTTCCATTGCGGCAGGTAGCGTACCTCGCTCGGCGCCTGGTAGTGGGGGAGGTTGGGATTGGCGACGTAGTAGACCACCACCCCGACGACCGCCAGCACGATCACGCCGACAACCAGCAGAGCCTTTTTCACGGTGCGCATCAGGAAACGTCCTTGTAGGCCTTTTTTGGGCACCGTTATGCCAAGGCGTTGGCATATTGGCAAGCTGCTATCAGCTTTTTTGACAAGGTTTTCTTGACAGCGAACGGGTGAAACGTTTGTGCAGGCCTCGCCTGGCGATATTGGCGACGAAAACTCGGTATTTCACCGGAGAAAGGCGGGACGCCGGAGCGTCTTGGAACGGCAGGGCGAGGCGCCGGCGGCCTGCCGGTCAGAGACCGGAGAAGGCCAGCCAGGCGATGATTGCGGCGTAGAGCATCCAGGTGGGATCGGTGCGGCGGTCGAGCAGGGCTTTCATTTCTTCGCCTCCGCGCTCCAGAAGCCCTGGGCGTTGCGGAAGGGCTGGCGGGCCAGTTGTTCCAGGCGGGTGATGCCGTCGGCGCGCATGGCATTGATCAGGGCCGAGAAGGATTTGGCGGAGTAGCTCATGGTGTCGTCTCCAGTTCCGTTCTGGTTATTCGGGGATCTGGCGACTATGTAAACATCGGCGTTGGCGAATGAAAAATGGATAGTCTCACTAGCCACTATCGATGGAATTGATTGATAGGCGAGAACATCTCCCCGCCGCAGGGCGGGGCGATGCGGCTCATTCCGGGTTGAACAGGATCACCGCCGCGCGCAGCTTGCTGCGGCCGAAGCGGCTCATCTTGTCGAACTCGGCGTGGCTTACCGGGATGTGCTGGCAGTCCAGCGGCTGGCGGTGCTGGCTGTGGTCGACGTCGGGATCGTGGAGGTAGACGAAGTCCTCGTCGTAGTGGGTGACCAGCACCCAGTGCGGGGCCTTGGAGCGGGTCAGGCGGTAGCTGCTGATCAGCACCAGCGGCTGGCCGCCCCGGGCCAGCTGGCGCGGGATGTCGAGCCTGGCCGAGCGCTTCTGCTCGACGCCCGAGGCGTCCAGTTCCTCGCAGAAGTCCTCGTGGACCAGGCGCATCACCGCCTTCTTGTCTTCGTTGCGTACGCCGTCGAGGAACAGCGGGCCGCCGGCGGACAGCACCAGCTTGACCCGGAAGCCGCGCCGCCAGGCGGCCAGCGCCAGGCCCTGGGGGCTACAGCCGCCGTGCCCGGCGGTCATGTAGATGGTGGTCGCCTCGCGCCACAGGCGCAGCTCCTCGCGGCGGGTCAACTGGCGCTCCGGTTGCAGCGCGCCCATGGCCATCAGCAGGCAGGCCGGGCCGCAGGTGAAATCGGTGGTCTGCCGGTAGAAGGGCACGTGGCGGCGCTGGTCGTGGCCGGGGTTGCGGATGCGTTTCTCGAAGCGCAGCGCTTCGCTGTGGTCCTCGTAGTAGTCGCGCACGGTGGCGAAGGGACGGTAGCCGTTGCGCTCGTAGAGGGCGATGGCGCCACGGTTGTCCGGGCGCACTTCCAGGCGCATGTAGGCGCGGTCGTTGTCCCGCGCGGCCTGCTCGGCGGCTTCCAGCAGCTTCTGGCCGAGGCCGATGCCGCGGGCGCGCGGGTCGATGGCGATGGAGTAGAGGCGGGCCAGCGAGGTGCCTTCGTGGAACAGCACCAGGGCGTAGCCGAGCACGCCGCCGTCGCCTTCGGCTACCGTCAGGCTGGCGTGGGCGCGGGTGAGCATCCACTGGAAGTTGCGGCGGGACAGGCGATCGTAGTCGAAGCAGCGATTTTCCAGCTCGACCAGGGCGGACAGGTCGTCCACGCCGGCCGGGCGGAGGGTCAGGTTCATAGCGGTCTCCACGGCCGCGGGCGGGAACTTCCGCGCAGGCGTGCTGTAATGGATGCTGTACGCTTCGGTTTGCTGGCAGGCGCCATAGAGCGGTTTCGCAAGGGATTCCCGCCGAGTATTGGCCGGGATGCGTGCGCCGGCAAGCCGGTTCCGAATGCGCCGTGGTTTCGCTGTCACCCCGGGAGGTGTCGTGAGCAAGCTGTTCATCATCGTGGAACGCAAGGAAGACTGGACGTCCTATTACCCCAGCGAGGATGTGGTCACCGCCCAGGAATACCTGGAACTGCCCATCGACGACGACACCGGCAAGCGGGTCCAGGTGATCAACCTGTGCCGGCACTACAAGTACCTGCGCCATGGCTACTACTGCTCGCTGCTCGCCGAGGCGCGCGGGCACAAGGTGATCCCCTCGGTGCGGACGATCAGCGAGCTGGCCAGGAAGTCGCTGTACAGCCTGGTCCTGGAAGATCTCGATCGCACCCTGGACAAGGCCCTGGCCGCGCACCCCTACGGCAGCACCGATGGTTTCACCCTGACCCTGTATTTCGGCCGTACCGACATCGAGCCGCTGCAGGACCTGGCGCGACAACTGTTCGAGGCGTTTCCCTGCCCGTTGCTGCTGGTGGAGTTCAAGCGCAACCGCACCTGGCACATCGAGGGCATCAAGCCCGGCGCCATCCACAAGCTGCGCGAGGACCAGGAAGACCTCTTCGCCAACGCCCTGGACAGCTTCAGCCGGCAGATCTGGCGCAAGCCGCGTTCGCGCAAGCCGTTCCGCTACGACCTGGCGATCCTCCACGACCCCGGCGAGGCGTTCCCGCCCTCCGACGCCAAGGCGCTGAAGAATTTCGTGCGGGTCGGCCGCAGCCTCGGCATCGACGTCGACCTGATCGAGCGCAAGGACTATTCGCGGATCGCCGAGTACGACGCGCTGTTCATCCGCGAGACCACCAATGTCGCCGACCACACCTACCGTTTCGCCAAGAAGGCCGAGAGCGAAGGGTTGGTGGTGATGGACGACCCGGTGTCGATCCTGCGCTGCACCAACAAGGTGTACCTGGCCGACCTGCTGCGCAGCCACAAGCTGGGCATGCCGGCCACCGAGATTCTCTACAAGGAGAACCCGCAGGAACTGGAGAAGGTCGGCGAGCGCCTGGGCTTCCCGCTGGTGCTGAAGATTCCCGACGGCAGCTTCTCGCGCGGGGTGATCAAGGTGGAGGACCAGGAGCAGTTGCTGGCGGCCAGCGCCGAGCTGTTCGAGCGCTCGGTGCTGATCCTTGCCCAGGAGTTCTTCTATACCGAGTACGACTGGCGTATCGGCGTGCTCAACCGCAAGCCGATCTTCGCCTGCCAGTACTTCATGTCCAAGGGCCACTGGCAGATCTACGACCACAGCCCGGACGCCGAGGAGGTCAGCGGCGATTTCCGCACCCTGCCCGTGCACGAGGCGCCGCGCAAGGTGGTGGAGCTGGCGGTGAAGACCGCCAACCTGATCGGCGACGGCCTCTACGGGGTGGACCTGAAGCAGGCCGGTGACAAGGTGGTGGTGATCGAGGTGAACGACAACCCGAACATCGACTGCGGGGTGGAGGATGTCTACCTCGGCGACGACCTCTACAAGCTGGTCCTGGAGGAGTTCGTCCGGCGTCTGGAAGTCAAGCGTCGCGGCTACGACTGATAAGACGATTTCGGCATTGGCGATATAAACAAAGATTCACTTCAGGGCGTCAAAAAATTGCTAGATTTTCCTTTCAGAGCGCCAACATGCCGTTTCTATGACGGTTCAAAGAATTGGCGCCGCAAAGGAGCAAACATGCCAGACGCATCGAACCTCCGCCGTCTGCTGGTGGTGGACCCGTGCGACGATTGCCGGCGCCTGACGCCGGGACTTCGCGAGGCGGGTTGGGCAGTGGACAGCTGCGCGCTGGAAACGGCGCGCGAACGCGCCTGCGACGTCGGCCTGCTGCGCCTGCGGCCGTTCCACCTGGAACGGCCGGAGACGGTGAAGGACCTGATCAGCCGCAGCGGCACCGAGTGGATCGCCGTGCTCAGCCCGGACACCTTGCCGGTGAATGGCGTCGGCGATTTCGTCTGCGAATGGTTCTTCGACTTCCATACCTTGCCGTTCGACATGGCGCGGGTGCAGGTGACCCTCGGCCGCGCCTTCGGCATGGCCCGCCTGCGCGGGCGTGGCACGGTGCCCGGCAATGCCGGGGGCGAGCACGAACTGCTCGGCGAGAGCCTGGCCGTACGCGACCTGCGCCGGCTGCTGGCGAAGCTGGCGCCGACCGAATCGCCGGTACTGATCCGTGGCGAGAGCGGCACCGGCAAGGAACTGGTCGCGCGTACCCTGCACCGGCAGTCGCGGCGCGCGGACAAGCTGTTCGTCGCGATCAACTGCGGGGCGATTCCCGAGCACCTGATCCAGTCCGAGCTGTTCGGCCACGAGAAGGGCGCCTTCACCGGCGCGCACCAGCGCAAGGTCGGGCGGATCGAGGCGGCCGACGGCGGCACCCTGTTCCTCGACGAGATCGGCGACCTGCCGCTGGAGTTGCAGGCCAACCTGTTGCGCTTTCTCCAGGAACAGCAGATCGAGCGGGTCGGCGGTAGCCGGCCGGTCGAGGTGGATGTGCGGGTGCTGGCGGCGACCCATGTCGACCTGGAGGCGGCGATCGACGCCGGGACGTTCCGCGAGGACCTCTACTACCGGCTCAACGTCCTGCAGGTCGGCACCGCGCCATTGCGCGAACGGAGCGAGGACCTGCCGCTGCTGGCCAATCATTTCTCCCGGCTCTACAGCCTGGAGACCGGCCGCCGCCCGCGTCGCTTCAGCGAGGACGCGCTGGCGGCGATGGCGATGCATGCCTGGCCTGGCAATGTCCGCGAACTGGCCAACCGGGTACGTCGCGGATTGGTCCTGGCGGAGGGGCGACAGATCGAGGCCCAGGACCTCGGCCTGGAATGCGCGCGCGGCGACGGCCCGCCGTTGTCCAGCCTGGAGGTCTACAAACTCTGCGCCGAGCGCCAGGCGATGTGTGACGCGCTGGCCCGTTACGGCGACAACCTCAGCGTGGCCGCGCGGATGCTCGGGGTGTCGCGGCCGACCTTCTACCGCCTGTTGCACAAGCACCGGTTGCGCTGAGCGGCCACCGTGGGCGGGCGCGTAGGGCGTACGAGCGCGTCTCGGTTATCCGCCGTTGCGGCGGAGTCGGCGCATAACGCCCGTGGCGTTATGCGCCCTACGGGAGCGAGTGGGCATGCGGATGTTCCCCTGCGTTCGCGGGAGGGCCGGTTGCGTAGGGCGACGGAGAGGGCGGCGGCAGATGTGCCGGCCAAGCAAAATATCCTGCGTTTCCCAGCCGTAGCGAACTAGAATCCAACCGATCCCGACCGGTTCGCGACAGTTGCTCGTGGCGATTGACAGAATCTGTCAGATCGACGCATATTCACCTAACGCAAACGTTTGCGTATGGATAATATCCTGGAAAAGCCTCAGTAAAACGATAAGAAAAGCTGGAGGATACACCATGAAGCGGGTCGCTTCCCGGCGCCTGTTGGCTGCCGTTGTGCTGACTGCCTGTTCCTCGTTCCTGCCCCTGTCCGCCGTCCACGCGGAAACTCCCGAGAAGCCCAGGATCGCGCTGGTGATGAAGTCGCTGGCGAACGAGTTCTTCCTGACCATGGAGGACGGCGCCAAGGCCTACCAGAAGGAGCATGCCGACCGGTTCGAACTGGTTTCCAACGGCATCAAGGACGAGACCGATACCTCCAGCCAGATCCGCATCGTCGAGCAGATGATCGTTTCCGGGGTCGACGCACTGGTGATCGCGCCGGCCGATTCCAAGGCGCTGGTGCCGGTGGTGAAGAAAGCGCTGGATGCCGGCATCGTGGTGATCAACATCGACAACCGCTTCGACCCGCAGGTGCTGCAGGCGAAGAAGATCGGCGTGCCCTTCGTCGGGCCCGACAATCGCAAGGGCGCGCGGCTGGTCGGCGAGTACCTGGCGAAGCGACTGAAGGCCGGCGACGAGGTCGGCATCATCGAAGGGGTCTCCACGACCACCAATGCCCAGCAGCGCACCGCCGGCTTCAAGGATGCGATGGAAGCGGCGGGGATGAAGATCGTCTCCTTGCAGTCGGGCAACTGGGAAATCGAGAAGGGCAACGCGGTGGCCTCGGCGATGCTCAACGAGCATCCGGACCTCAAGGCGCTGCTCGCCGGCAACGACAGCATGGCCCTCGGCGCGGTATCGGCGGTGCGCGCGGCGGGCCGCGCCGGGCAGGTGAAGGTGGTCGGCTACGACAATATCCAGGCGATCAAGCCGATGCTCAAGGATGGCCGGGTGCTGGCCACTGCCGACCAGTTCGCCGCGAAGCAGGCGGTGTTCGGTATCCAGACCGCGCTCAAGCTGCTCGCCGGACAAACCCCGGAACATGAGAAGGACGGCGTGGTCGAGACGCCTGTCGAGTTGGTGACCGCGCCCTGAGCCGTCCGATGGAGCCTTCCCATGTCTAGCGACGCATTGCCGCTGCTGAGCATCCGCGGGGTCGGCAAGACCTACGCGCAGCCGGTGCTGGCGGAGATCGACCTGCAACTGTTCGGCGGCGAGGTGCTGGCCCTGACCGGCGAGAACGGTGCCGGCAAGAGCACCCTGTCGAAGATCGTCGGCGGCCTGGAGCGTCCCGGCGCCGGCAGCCTGGAACTCCTCGGCCGGCCCTACGCCCCCGCTAGCCGCCGCGAGGCCGAGGCGCTGGGCGTGCGCATGGTGATGCAGGAACTGAACCTGCTGCCGACCCTGTCGGTGGCGGAGAACCTGTTCCTCCACGACCTGCCCCGGCGCGCCGGCTGGATCGACCGTCGGCGCCTGCGCGCGGCGGCCCGCGAGGCGATGGCCCAGGTCGGCCTGGAGGCGATCGATCCCGACACGCTGGTCGGCGACCTCGGCATCGGCCACCAGCAGATGGTCGAGATTGCACGCAACCTGATCGGCGACTGCCGCTTGCTGATCCTCGACGAACCCACGGCGATGCTTACCGCGCGCGAGGTGGACATGCTCTTCGAGCAGGTCGAGCGGCTGCGCGAACGCGGCGTGGCGATCGTCTACATCTCCCATCGCCTGGAAGAGCTGGCGCGGATTTCGCAGCGCATCGCGGTGTTACGCGATGGCCGCCTGGTCTGCGTCGAGCCGATCGAACGTTACGACGCCGACCGACTGGTGACCCTGATGGTCGGCCGCGACCTGGGTGAGCGCTTCGACCTGGGTACACGGCAGATCGGCGCGCCGTTGCTGCGGGTGGAGCGGCTGAGCCGGCGCGGCAAGGTGCATGAGGTGTCGTTCGAGGTGCGCGCGGGGGAGATCTTCGGCATTTCCGGACTGATCGGTTCCGGGCGCACCGAATTGTTGCGCCTGATCTACGGCGCCGACCGCGCCGACGGTGGCCAGGTCCTGCTCGGCGATCCGCCGCAGCGCCTGAGCCTGCGTTCGCCGGCCGACTCGGTGCGCCAGGGGGTGGCGCTGATTACCGAGGACCGCAAGGGCGAGGGCCTGCTGCTGGACCAGTCGATCAGCGCCAACCTGGCCCTGGGCAACCTGCCGGCGCTGGCGCGCCACGGGGTGATCGACCGGCGCCGCGAGGAAGCCCTGGCGCGGCGCCAGGTGGCGGCGCTGCGGGTGCGCTGCGCGGACACCGCGCAGGCGGTGGGCGAACTGTCCGGCGGCAACCAGCAGAAGGTGGTGATCGGCCGCTGGCTGGAGCGCGACTGCCAGGTGCTGCTGTTCGACGAGCCGACCCGTGGCATCGATGTCGGCGCCAAGTTCGATATCTATGCCTTGCTCGCCGAGTTGACCCGCCGGGGCAAGGCGCTGGTGGTGGTGTCCAGCGACCTGCGCGAGCTGATGCTGATCTGCGATCGCATCGGCGTGCTCTCGGCGGGACGCCTGGTGGACACCTTCGAGCGTGAGGCCTGGACCCAGGACGCGCTGCTGGCGGCGGCCTTCGCCGGTTACAAGAAACGCGACGCGCTGCTGGCGACGTCGTGAACACGCAACGCAAGGAACCAGAAATGAGCGACCCGACGTCTTCCGCTACCGCCGCCGCAGCGCCAACCCTGCGACGCGGCAACTATTTCGGCCTGGGCACCTACCTCGGCCTGGCCGGCGCGCTGCTGGCGATGATCGCGCTGTTCTCGGCGCTGAGCAGCCACTTCCTCAGCTATGGCACCTTCCTCGCCATCGCCAACCAGATCCCCGACCTGGTGGTGCTGGCGGTGGGCATGACCTTGATCCTGATCGTCGGCGGCATCGATCTCTCGGTGGGTTCGGTGCTGGCCCTGGCGGCCTCGGCGGTAAGCCTGGCGACGCTCGGCTGGGGCTGGGGCGTGCTGCCGGCGGCGCTGCTCGGGATGGCCTGCGCGACCCTGGCCGGCTGCGTCACCGGTTCGATCACGGTGGCCTGGCGGATTCCCTCGTTCATCGTGTCCCTCGGCGTGCTGGAGATGGCCCGTGGGCTGGCCTACCAGATGACCGATTCGCGCACGGCCTATATCGGCGACGCCTATGCCTGGCTGTCCAATCCGCTGGCGTTCGGCATCTCGCCGGCCTTCGTGATCGCCCTGCTGGTGATGTTCGCCGCCCAGGCGGTGCTCACCCGCACGGTGTTCGGCCGCTACCTGATCGGCATCGGCACCAACGAAGAAGCGGTGCGATTGGCCGGTGTGAACCCGAAACCCTATAAGATTGCTGTATTCGCCCTGATGGGGCTGCTCGCCGGGTTGGCCGCGCTGTTCCAGATCTCGCGTCTGGAAGCGGCCGATCCCAACGCCGGGGTCGGCCTGGAACTCCAGGTCATCGCCGCGGTGGTGATCGGTGGCACCAGCCTGATGGGCGGGCGAGGTTCGGTGGTCAGCACCTTCTTCGGCGTGCTGATCATTTCCGTATTGGCGGCGGGGCTGGCGCAGATCGGTGCGTCGGAGCCGACCAAACGAATCATTACCGGGGCGGTGATCGTGGTAGCGGTGGTGCTGGATACCTACCGCAGCCATCGCGCCCGCAGACAGGGCTGAACGATGGCGACAATGAAGGACGTGGCGGCGATGGCGGGGGTTTCCTTCACCACCGTATCGCATGTGGTGAACAGGACGCGGCCGGTCAGCGACGCGGTGCGCAAGAAGGTCGAGGACGCCATCGCGCAGCTGCACTACGTGCCCAGCGCGGTGGCGCGTTCGCTGAAGGTGCGCACCACCTCGATCATCGGCCTGCTGGTGCCGAACAGCACCAACCCGTATTTCGCCGAGCTGTCGCGCGGCATCGAGGATTGCTGCGAGCGCAACGGTTACTGCGTGATCCTCTGCAACTCCGACGACAACCCGCAGAAGCAGGCCAACTACCTGCGCGTGCTCCAGGAAAAACGCATCGATGGCCTGGTCCTGGCGTCCGCCGGCGGCGACGGCGCGCTGGCCAAGGGGCTGGCGAACATGCGCACGCCGACCGTGATCGTCGACCGCGAGGTGGAAGGCGTGGAAGCCGACCGGGTGCAGATCGACCATGAGATGGGCGCCTACCTGGCGACCCGCCACCTGCTCGAACTGGGCCATCGCGACATCGCCTGCATCGGCGGGCCGCTGTCGACCAAGGTCTCGACGCTGCGGGTCGAGGGCTACCGGCGGGCGATGGCCAAGGCCGGCCTGGAGGTGCGCCCACAGTGGCTGCTGGAAAGCGAGTTCAGCAGCCCCGGCGGCTACCACGCGGCGTTCGGCCTGCTGGGCGGCGAGGGTGAGCGACCGACGGCGATCGTCGCCGGTAACGACATGATCGGCATCGGCGTGCTGCGTGCCGCGGCGGAGCTGAATATCAGGGTGCCGCACGAGCTGTCGGTGATCGGCTTCGACGATATCGAGCTGAGCCGCTTCGTGTTTCCCGCCTTGACCACCGTGGGCCAGTCGATCCGCCTGCTCGGCGAGATCGCCGCGCAACTGCTGCTGCAACGCATCGCCGAGCGCGAGGAGCCGATGCAGCGGCGGGTGGTGGCGCCGGCGCTGGTCCTGCGCGAATCCACCGCGCCGCCGCTGGTGCGGGTCTGAACCGGGCGCCGGGGGCGCCCTCGCTAGAGAGAGGCTGGAACAAGGACGCAACGATGCAAGCGAAAGTACTGGTGGTGGGCAGCCTGAACATGGACCTGGTGGTGCGCGCGCCGCGTCTGCCACGGGGCGGCGAGACCCTCGCCGGGCAGTCCTTCATCACCATTCCCGGCGGCAAGGGAGCCAACCAGGCGGTCGCCGCGGCGCGTCTCGGCGCGGAGGTGGCGATGATCGGCTGCCTTGGCGACGATGCCTACGGCGACCAGCTGTACCGTGCGCTACAGGCCGAGGGCATCGACTGCCAGGGCGTCGAGCGGGTGGCCGGGGAGTCCAGTGGAGTGGCGCTGATCGTGGTCGACGACAGCAGCCAGAATGCCATCGTCATCGTCGCCGGCGGCAACGGCCACCTGTCGCCGGCCGTCCTGGCGCGCCACGAGCACTTGCTGGAGCAGGCGCAGGTGGTGGTCTGCCAACTGGAAAGCCCGCTGGAGACGGTTGGCCATGTGCTGCGCCGGGCCCATGCGCTGGGCAAGACGGTGATCCTCAACCCGGCTCCGGCCACCCGCGACGTGCCGGCGGAGTGGCTGCCGCTGGTGGACTACCTGGTCCCCAACGAGACCGAAAGCGAACTGCTCTGCCGCCTGCCGGTGGACTCCCCGGAGAGCGCCGGGCGTGCCGCCGAGCGCCTGCGCGAAATGGGCGCCGGCAGGGTGATCGTCACCCTCGGCGCACAGGGGGCGCTGTTGGTGGGCGAAGGACGGGTCGAGCATTTCCCGGTGGCGCGGGTCAAGGCGCTGGATACCACGGCGGCCGGGGACACCTTCGTCGGCGGCTTCGCCGCGGCCCTTGCGCGCGGCCTCGACGAGGCGGCGGCGATCCGCTTCGGCCAGGCCGCCGCGGCGATCTCGGTGACCCGCCTCGGCGCGCAGACCTCGATCCCCTCGCGCGGGGAAGTCGAGCGGGCGCTCGCTGGCGAGGCTTGAGAGGGACGCTGCCGTTGCTACCGGCGTTATCCGCCCTGCGCAGCTACGCGAGGATCGCTCCCAGGCTCGCGCATCCCTTTGAGGGGTAGGGCATGCCCAGGCTCGAACGGCGGCATGCCCCCTCAGAAGTAGTAGGGGAATTTCACGCCGAAGGTGAAGTCGGGCGCGTCCGGAGTGATGCCGATGGACAGGCTGGGCACGATGCTGAACCTGTTGCTCACCGCATAGGTCATGCCCAGGCCGAAGTAGCCGGCGTTGGCGTCGCTGCCGCTGACGGTCTGCCAGCTCTGGCCGTCCTGCTTGACCTTGCTCTTCTGGCTGATCAGCTCGGAGAAGGAGAACGACATGCTCATCTTCTCGTTCAGCGCGAAGGCCACGCCGACGCCGAGCTGGAACCAGTTGCCGAGCTTGACCTTGCCGCCGGTCTTCACGCCTTGCTGCGGGTTGATGTCGTCGAACGACTCTTCGAAGTTGTAGGTATACGACAGGCTGCCGAACAGCACCGCCGGGTCCACCGTCTTCACCAGCGAGATGCCCGGGGTGATCGACCAGACGCCGTTGCCGGTGGGCAGGTCGTCGGGCACGTTGAGGTTGTTGTTGCCCGGTACCTGCCTCAGCTTGATGCCGTAGGGATCCTTGCCGGTGGGCGCCTTGACCCGCAGGCTGACCACCGCGTCCGGGGTGCTCTCGCTTTCGTCGAGGAACTTGTAGGCGACGCCGAAACTGACGTCGCCCAGGCGCGGATCGCCGGTCACCGATTTCTCGGTGATCTGCGAGGTCGAGCCGCCGGCGCCGGCGGACTGGTAGGTCGATTCGCGATAGACCACCGGGGCGTTGATATCCACCTGCCAGCGCTGGTTCCAGTTGTAGCGGCCGGTCAGGTCGAGGGTCCAGATGTCGGCGTCGATCTGGTCCACGCCGATGTTGCCGAGGAAGATCGAGTCCAGCGCCAGGAAGCCGTTGAGGAACAACTGGCGGGTGTCGTAGTGGCTGTAGGTGAGGCCGGTCTCCAGGCTGAAGGTGCCGCCGCCGAAGAAGCCGCTGGCGTCCTGGTAGATGTTTTCCACGCTGGGCGCGGGCGCGCCGTCGTCCTTGAGGCTGGCACCGTAGGTGCCGGCGACCGCGTTGGCGTCGTTGCGCGCCTGCGCCGGCGGCTGGATCGACTTGACCAGGCGTTGCGGCTGCGGCGCCTGCGGTTGCGCCTCGACCTGGCGCACGCGCTGTTCGAGGACCATCAGGGCGTTCTGCTGGGCCTCGTAGCGTTGGCGCAGCTCCAGGAGTTCCTTCTTCAGCGCCTCGACCTCGGACTCCGTCGCGGCCTGCGCCAGGAACGGGGAAACCAGGGTGGTGGCGCAGAGGACAGCTTGCAGCGAGAGTGTCTGGGTCATGTTTGCCGTTCCGTTTTTATGGCCTTCCGATAGCACAGTGATTTCAGACTAGATCAACTTTCAGTAGCCGCTGGGGCGCAGCGCGCGCAATTGCTCCCAGGCGCAATTCAGCGCCGGATCGGCGCCCGGCCGGTCCTTGAGCATCACCTCGAGCGCCGCCAGGTTCTGCACCAGGTTGCGATTTCCGCTGAGCGCCACGCTCTGCACCAGGCCGCCGGCGCCGAGGCTTTGCAGGCTGGCGCCCTGGCCGCTGGCCTGGATCGCCAGTTGCAGGGCGCCGCCGTTCGGCGTGACCTTGACCGTGCCGGCTTCGCCGCTGAGGGCGAGCGCGCCCTCCAGCGGCGTGCCGCCCGGCAATGGCGGCGGCGCCTCGCCGTGGCGGACCTCGATGCTGACGCCATTGCTGGCGCTGTTGTGGTCGCCGGCGGTGCGGATGCTCTGGCTGACCCCCTGGGTCTGCGCCAGCCCGGCGCCGCCGAGGACCTGGCCGGTGCCGGCGGCGGGCGGCGGTGCGTCGCCTGGCCGATCGACCAGGGTGACGTTGAGGACCGGGCGCGCCAGGTTCTGCCGGACCTGCAGGTCGACGCGCGCGCCGAGGACCTGGCCGCTGGCGTTCTGCCAGGTGCTGCTCATGGTCACCCCGAAGCTGACGATCCGCCCCGGCAGCACATAGCGCCCGCGCAGCTGGGAAAGCTCCTGGTCGCTCAGTTCGGCGGGGGCGAAGAGGTCGCTGGCGGGGGCGGGCAGCGCGGCGCCCAGGCAGCAGGCGAGGAGGAACCAGTGGTGCGTGTGCATGGCGTACTCCCGAAGCGTCCAGCTCCTGCGATCAGAAGAAATCGCTCTGGATGAAGCCGAATTCCATCAGTTCGGCGTCCCTGACCGGTTTGAAGCGGTCCAGGCGATTGCGCGCGGTCAGCGGCTCGGGCGGCGTCAGCAGCGGATTGCCGCGGTCGTATCCCTGGCCGATCACGGCGAAGACGATGCCGTTCCAGCCCTTGGCGAACTCTGTCAGCGCGTAGCGTTTGTGTCCCAGCGCCGGGTCACCCACGTACACGTACTCGCCCTGGGTGCGTTGCAGGACGACGAAGTGCTTGTAGCCGCGGATTTCCATCAGCACGATGGCGGGAATCTTCAGCTGTTCCAGTTGCGCCGCCTCGATCCGGTAGCCGCGCGCGCGCATGCCCATGGATTCGACGTAGCGCTTCATGTCGAGCATGGAGAAGCCCTGGGTGCGGACGATCTCCGGGTCGGCGTGGGCGAGCATGCCCTGGATCACCGCCTGCTCGTCGAGCGGGGCGCCGTAGGCCTTCTCCAGGATGGTCGCGAGGGCCGCGGCGCCGCAGCTGAAATCGGTCTTCTGCTCGACCAGGTCGGCGAAGCGCCGCTCGCGGATGCTCTGCACCTGCTTGTAGACCAGGCCGCCGCCGGGCAGGGCGGGAAAGCCCAGGGTCGCCGCCTGGGCGGTGAGGTCGACGAGCAGCAGCAGGGAAAGGATGAGCGTGCGCATGGCCGGTTCCTGTGTCGGATGGAAAGGGTTCCGGCTGGCGCCGGAACCCCTGGGCCAGGATCAGAAGCCAAGGCTCTCGCCACCGGCCGGGCAACTGCTGCAACCGGCGGCGATGGACAGGGAGTTGCTCTGCTGGTTGCCGCCACCGGCGGCTATGTTCACCCCGACGTTGCCCGAGACGTTCTGCAACGAGTTGCTCAGGCTGGCGTTGTTGGTGACCGGGGTCTTGAAGCCGACGATCGCCGGGATGAAGCCGGACACCGTGCCTTTCAGGTCGACGTCGCCCTTTTCCTTGAAGGCGAACGCGCCGCCGTCGTGGTTCAGGTCCTTGGCGCCCTGGGCCTGGCTGTCCACGTCGATGTGGCCGGTATTGCTGCCGCCCGGATGGGTCTGGCCTTCCCAGGTGTCGAGGTAGACGTCGCCGATCTGGTCGGAGGTGCCCTTGTAGCTGCCGTCGGCGTTCAGCTTCAGCGACACGTAGGTGCCGCCATAGGCGTAGTTGGCGCTGTTGACGGTGGCGTTGCCGGTGGAGGTCTGCGACGCGGCGCTACCGGCAGTGCTGTACTGGCCGTTGGAGACGGCGGCGGCCAGGTCGTTCTTCTGCTGGTTGAAGTTGCCGGCGGCGACGTTCACGCCCAGGTTGCCCGAGACGTTGTTGGCCGAGTTGCTCAGCGATGCGGTGTTGGGGTTGGAGTAGTTGTTCAGCGTATTGCCGTAGCCGCTCTGCAGCACGCTGGTGCTGGCGGTCGCGGTGCCGAACACGAAGCTGGCGTCGGCGCTGGCCAGCGCGGCGGCGTTGGCCTGCTGGTTGTTGTCGCCGGCGGCGACGTTGACCCCGACGTTGCCCGAGGCATCCTTGATCGAGCCGCTCACCGAGGCATTGTTCACCGTGCCGAAGTTGCTGACCTTGTTGTTGTAGTTCAGCTGGGCGTCCATCACTACGGCGGAGGCGCCGCCTTTCTTGCTCGCCGGGATGTCCGGTTTCGGGTTGTGATGCGGGGGTTTCGGCGGATGCCAGCCGCCGTGGCCACCTTCGTTTCCGGCGTAGGCCGATACCGACAGCACTGCAGCCATTGCCAGGGCCAGCGGGGTCAGGACCATAGTCGCTTTCATGGCGTTTCTCCTTGCATTTCTGTGCTTAGTGTTGGGCTTGTGTTGGCTTGGCAGAGTCATTCCATGACCCTGACGCTGAGGGTGTTCATCGACTGATTGCCCACCCCAGCGCTCTGGTTCACCTGCACCACGCCGCTGCTCCCGGCGAAGGCGCGATCGTCCGTCGAGACGCTGCGTCCTCCCGGGACCGGAGTGGTCGAACCGGAGACTTTGCTCAGCGCCACGCTCTGCGCGAGAACGCTGTCATCCAGGCTTTCCGGGCCGTTGCCGAGGCTCAGCCGGAAGGCGTTGATCTGTTGGTTGCCGAGGCCGGCGCCCTGGTTGACGCCGAGGATGCCGCTGCCGCGCAGCGCCGTCCCCGAGATGCTGGCGCTGGCCGCGATCGGCGGGCTGGCGTCGAATTGCAGATGCTGCCGCTGGTCGCTGCCGGCGAGGGCCGCGGAGCCGACCGCGACGACACGAACGTTGCTCTGTTGCTGGGCGTCGCCGGCGGCCTGGTTGAGGGCGAAGTTGCCGCGGTAGGTGCCGCTGGCATCGATGCTGGCGCGATTGCGTGAGGCCAATGGGTCGGCCTGGAGCGACGCGATACAGGCGAAGGCGAGGAGGAGGGCGGACAGGCGCTTCATTGACCACCCCCGAGCATCTGCAATGGCGCCAGGCCCTGCTTGAGGCTGCCGTTGATTTGCCCGGCGAGGCCTGCGCCGGCGCCGCCTCCCGCGCGATGGGTCGCGCCGAGGTTGCCGACGGCCTGGACCGCCGCCGGGCTCGCCGGCTGCCTGGCGAAACCCGGCAGGGCGCCGCCGGGGAGAATCATGCTGCGAATCCCGGAACCGCTGGTCACGCTGGCGAAGTCGGCATCGCCCAGTTCGCGGCTCACGGTATTGCCGCTGGCCGCCCCGTTGGCGAGGGCGTTGACCTCGGCGGAGACGTTGGTGTCGACGACGGTGGGATGTGGGTCGGGCACCATGCTCGGACGGTAGGCGACCCGTGGCTGGACCTGGCGCTGGACGACGATCGTGCCGTCCGCCGCATGCGCGGGCGGGAGGTTCACCGGCACGGAGCCGACGATGACCAGCAGCGCTGGAACGACGATGCGTAGCGAACTCCCCGACATGATGGCGCTTCCTTCGTTGGCGCTGAGCCCTAATCAGCGTTGGCAGGGAGCGAGCATGGGGCGTGCCGGTTTTGCGTTTTCCTTGTCAATCAAGGGCTTGGGGGTGAGCGCCGGAGGAGTCTGGCGGACAGTGTTGCATCCGTGCAACAGCAGGCCCGCCGACCATGGGGGCAAGCCTGCCGGGGAAGCGCCCGGAGCTGTTTCAGCGCCGAGACAGCTTTCCGCGGTGCCGTCGCGAAACGCTCTGCGCCAAGGCCCGGACTGCGCTGGCGGTGTATCGCCGGCGTGACAGGGCCGACCCTTCAGTCGTCCCGGAGCAGTCCTTCCACCGCGACGAAAGCCTGGCGCCGGCGCTCGGCCCAGTCGCCGGCGATGGCGCGGTAGGGCTGTCGATGTCGCTCCAGCCAGGCATGGCATTCGCGATGGAATGCCTGGCGCTGCGCCAGTTCCGGCTGGCAGCGCTGGCCGTCGGCGCTCCAGGCTACGCCCTCCGGAGAGAGCAGCAGGTGCAGGTCGTAGCGCCGCCGCAGCAGGGCGGGTTCGAGCCAGTCCGGGCAGGCGCCGAAGAGAATCCGGCTCCAGAGGATGTTGCTCAGCAGGTGGGTATCGAGGATCAGCAGCGCCGGCCGTTCCGCGCGAGCGGCGTCCTCCCGGGCCAGTTGCCCGCGGGCGATGGCGGGGATGTCGGCGTAGCAGGTGTCGCGGCGCTGTTCGTCGATGAAGTGGCGGACGTACTCGCCGACCACCCGGCCGCCGAAGCGGGCCTGGAGCTGCTCGGCAAGCCAGCTCTTGCCGCTGGATTCGGGCCCGGTGAGTACCAGCACCTTCATGCGGCGACGCCCTCGCGCAATGCCGGGTCGCGGCGCCAGGTCCGCCAGCCGTGGATCGCCAGCAGGGTGAAGAGGGCGTAGAGGGCGGCGGTCAGGTACAGCGCCTTGCTGGCGAAGAGCGCCACGAACAGCACGTCCACGGCGATCCACAGGGCCCAGCATTCCAGGCGCTTCTGCGCCATCCAGCATTGCGCCACCAGGCTGAAGGCGGTCAGCCCGGCGTCCCACCAGGGACTGGCGGCATCGGTGTGGTTGGCCATCAGGTAACCGAGCGCGACGCTGCCGACCAGGCCCGCACCGAGCCCGTAGAGGCGCTGCGCGGCGTTCAGGCGGCTCACCGAGCGGCCGTCGTGGTCCTGCCCGCCGCGGGTCCACTGCCACCAGCCATAGAGCTGCAGCGCCGCGTAGACCATTTGCAGGAGCATGTCCGAATAAAGCTTCACCTCGAAGAATATCCAGGCATAGAGCGCCACCATCACCAGGCCGATAGGCCAGCACCAGGGGTTCTGGCGGACGGTCAGGTAGACGGCGATGGCGCCGAGCGAAGCGGCGAAGAGTTCAAGGGGTGACACGGAAGGCCCTCATGCGACGAGGACGCATTGTAGCGAATGTATCCGGCGCTTCGCGAAGGCCTGGGAAAAAGGGGGGGCGCGGACGGATTCGTTCGGACGCCGGCCGGCAAGAATTCCAAGATTCTTTGCCGGCCGCTCTGGTAGCATGCCCGCCGGTTTCGACTTCGGCAGTGGGGAACTGGTCGGGTTCTTCGGAGTCGTAAGGCCTTCAAAAAAGACGGCGAGTGTATCGCCGAGAACAACGAAAGCTCGTTCGGGACAGTAGTAGAAGGGGGAGAAACATGGAGTGGTGGACTGCTTTCCAGGCGTTCATCCTGGGCGTCGTGGAGGGGCTGACCGAGTTCCTGCCGATTTCCAGCACCGGGCACCAGATCATCGTCGCCGACCTCATCGGCTTCGGCGGCGAACGCGCCAAGGCGTTCAACATCATCATCCAGTTGGCGGCGATCCTCGCTGTCGTCTGGGAATTTCGGGGAAAGATCTTTCAAGTCGTCCGTGACCTGCCGAGCCAGCGCCAGGCCCAGCGTTTCACCGCCAACCTGCTGATCGCGTTCTTCCCGGCGGTGGTCCTCGGCGTCCTGTTCGCCGACCTGATCCACGAGTGGCTGTTCAACCCGATCACCGTCGCCCTGGCGCTGGTGGTGGGCGGGGTGGTCATGCTCTGGGCCGAGCGCCGGAAGCATGTGATCCGCGCCGAACACGTCGACGACATGACCTGGAAGGACGCCCTGAAGATCGGCTGTGCCCAGTGCCTGGCGATGATCCCCGGCACCTCGCGGTCCGGCGCGACCATCATCGGTGGCCTGCTGTTCGGCCTTTCGCGCAAGGCGGCCACCGAGTTCTCGTTCTTCCTGGCGATGCCGACCATGGTCGGCGCGGCGGTCTATTCCGGATACGAGTACCGCGACCTGTTCCGCCCCGAGGACCTGCCGGTGTTCGCCGTCGGCTTCGTCACTTCGTTCGTCTTCGCCATGGTGGCGGTGCGCGCCTTGCTGAAGTTCATCGGCAACCACAGCTACGCGGCTTTCGCCTGGTATCGGATCGCCTTCGGCCTGCTGATCCTGGCGACCTGGCAGTTCCACCTGATCGACTGGAGCACCGCCGGCGAGGTGTGAGGCCCGGGGAGCAGGCAAGAGGCGCGGCGCGAGCCGCGCCTTTTTTTCGCCTGGCCGCCGCGGGTGGCTAGAATGCAGCGCGAAACGGGTAGCGAGCGAGTGGATGTGGATATGGAAAAACCGGGCATGATCAGCCGCTGGTACGACGACAAGGGCTTCGGCTTCATCCTGCCGAAGACCGGCGGGGAAGAAGTCTTCCTGCATATCTCCGCGTTCCGCGGCGACCGCCGTCCCCGCCAGGGCGACCAGGTGTGGTTTCTCGCCAGCCAGGACGCCCAGGGCCGCCTGCGCGCCGAGAGGGCGCGGCTGGACGCGCTGACCATCGATCCGCCATCCGTCCGCCGTGGCGCCCAGGCGCCGGTGACGCGGGCCCAGGCGCGGCCGGCGCCGACTCCGCCGAGCGCGTTGCAGCGCCCGTCGGCGAAGCTGCTGGTCCTGCTGATCCTCTGCGTGCTGCCGGCCGCCGGCGCATGGCGGATGTACCTGGACGGACAGGCGCTCTGGCCGCTGCTGGCCTATCCGCTGGCCAGCCTGCTCGCATTCGCCCTCTACTGGCGGGACAAGCGCAGCGCCGCACGCGGCGACTGGCGTACCCCGGAGGTCCGCCTGCACCTGTTCGAGCTGCTCGGCGGCTGGCCTGGAGCGCTGGTCGCGCAGCAGGTATTCCGCCACAAGACCCGCAAGCTCTCGTTCCAACTGGTGTTCTGGGGCATCGTCCTGCTGCACCAGTCGTTCTGGCTCGACAGCCTGCTCGGCGGGCGCCTGTCCGCCGCGCTGCTGCAACGGATCGGCTGAACGGCGCGGCTCACTCGCCGGCGCGGCGGTAGGCCGGGCCGGTCTCGCCCGAGGGGCGTTGCAGGGCTTCCACGAGGAAGTCGATCAAGGCACGGATCGCCGGAATCTGGCTGCTGCGCGGCAGGTAGGCGGCCTGCATGGTGCTTTTCGGCAAGGTCCACTGCGGCAGGATGCGCACCAGGCTGCCATCGGCCAGTTCCCTGTCGCAGTAGCCTTCGGGCAGCAGGGTGACGCCGAGGCCGGCCACGGCGGCTTTCTTGCGCAGGACGAAGTCGTCGACGCCCAGGCGCGGTTCGCGTTCCAACTGGTAGCGGCTGCCATCCGGCCCGATCAGGGTCGCGTGGACCTTGCGGTCGTTGTGGATGGCGCCGAGGAAGGGCAGGTCCTCGAGGTCTTCCGGATGTTCCAGGCGACGCCCGGCGATCAGCGACGGGGCGGCGAGGATCTGCGTGGTGGCCGGAGCCAGGCGCCGGCAGACCAGCGCAGGGTCCTCGTCGCCGAGTTCGCGCACGCGCAGTGCCACGTCCACCCCCTCGTTGAGCAGGTCGACCCGGCGGTTGGTCAGGAGGATTTCCAGCTGGACCTGCGGGTGCCGTTCGAGAAACCGCGGCAACAGGTCGGCCAGGTTGCTCGAAGCCATGGCCACCGGTGCGGAAAGGCGCAGCCGGCCACGCGGCTCGACGCTCAGCTCGGCGATCACCTGGTCGGCCATCTCCGCTTCCAGCAGCAGGTTGCGACAGTGCTGCAGGTAGCGTTCGCCGACCTCCGTGAGCGCCAGCTTGCGCGTCGTGCGGTGCAGCAGGCGCACCTGTAGGCGCTCCTCCAGTTCGGCGATGCGCCGCGACAGGCGCGACTTGGGAATTCCCGTCTCGCGTCCGGCCGCAGCGAAGCCGCCGCATTCCACCACCTTGGCGAAGTAGTAGAGATCGTTGAGGTCGTGGGGCATGCATGCGCTCCGCTGGGGGAAAAACAGATTGTCCTATGTGTGGGACGAATAGTCATGTTTCTACCGACTAATCGTCGATTGGTCTTGCCGGTAGGATGCAAACCACTCGATCGCCACACCGCGATCCCCCCACTTTCAGGAGCGAGACATGAAACTTTTGCATATCGATTCCAGCATCCTCGGCGACGCCTCCGCTTCCCGACAACTGAGCGCCGAGCTGGTCCAGGCCTGGCGGCAGAACGAAGACGGGCTTGACGTCACCTACCGCGACCTGGCCGCCGACGCGGTGGCGCATTTCTCCGCCCTGACCCTGGCCGCCGGCAGCACCCCGGCGGAGCTGCGCGACGCCGCGCTGAAGCATGAAGTCGCGGTGGGTGAAGAAGTGCTGGAAGAGTTCCTCGCCGCCGATGTCGTGGTAATCGGCGCGCCGATGTACAACTTCACCATCTCCAGCCAGCTCAAGGCCTGGATCGACCGCATCGCGGTCGCCGGCAAGACCTTCCGCTACACCGAGAACGGCCCGGTTGGCCTGGCCGGCGACAAGAAGGTGGTGATCGTCTCCACCGCCGGTGGCGTGCATGCCGGCCAGCCGACCGGCGCGGCCCACGAAGGCTACCTGCGCACCGTGCTGGGCTTCTTCGGCATCACCGATATCGAAGTGGTTCGCGCCGAAGGCCTGGCCTATGGCGAGGAGCCTCGCGCCCAGGCCATCGCCGCCGCCCGCCGGCAGATCGCCGGGCAGTTCGCCGCGGCCTGATCCCTGCGTCATCGGAAAACCCCGCTTCGGCGGGGTTTTCGCGTTGTGCGCGGCGGCGCGCTGCGTGTAGATTGGCCGGACAATTACAAGCACAAGGAACCGGCCTGTGAGCGCGTGTTACTGCCGCAACTGCGGCGCCCGAGCGACCCGTCTCGTCGAGAACGGCATCTGCGAAGCCTGCAAGCGGCGCTCGGACATCAATCCGAAGAACGTCCTGATCGCCGCGGCCCTGATCGTCTACATCGGGGTGAACGTGGCTGCCTACATCAAGGACCACCCGCCCCGCGAGCTGACCGCCGAACAGCGCGAGAAGATCGCCGAGGGCCAGCGCCTGGCGACCCGCGCGGCGATGATGGCCGGCTACGTCGACTGAATCGCGCCCCCGAAGAGCTGCGGGCATGCCGGGGCGCGCTATCCGCCCTGCGGCCCGGATGCGGCGGGAGGAATGAAAAAGCCCCGCGGATGCGGGGCTTTTGCGTTGCGGGACGGGGACTCAGACGATCACGCCCTGGCTGCGCAGGTAGTCGTCGTAGCTGCCGCTGAAGTCGGTCACGCCGTTCTCGCCCAGCTCGATGATGCGGGTGGCCAGCGAGGAAACGAATTCGCGGTCGTGGCTGACGAAGATCAGCGTGCCCGGATAGTTGTCCAGCGCCAGGTTCAGCGCCTCGATGGACTCCATGTCCAGGTGGTTGGTCGGCTCGTCCATCACCAGCACGTTGGGGCGCTTGAGGATCAGCCGGCCGAACAGCATGCGGCCCTGCTCGCCGCCGGAGATCACTTTCACCGACTTCTTGATCTCGTCGTTGGAGAACAGCATGCGGCCGAGGGTGCCGCGCACCAGTTGTTCGCCGCCCTGGGTCCACTGGGCCATCCAGTCGAACAGGCTCATGTCGTCGGCGAAGTCGTCGGCATGGTCCTGGGCGAAATAGCCGACGTCGGCGCTGTCGGTCCATTTCACCTCGCCGCTGTCCACCGGCAGGTCGCCGACCAGGCAGCGCAACAGGGTGGTCTTGCCGATGCCGTTGGGGCCGATGATGGCGACGCGCTCGCCGGCCTCGACCTGCAGGCTCAGGCCCTTGAACAGTGGCTTGCCGTCATAGCCCTTGCTGATGTTTTCCACGGTCACCGCCTGGCGGTGCAGCTTCTTGTATTGCTCGAAGCGGATGAACGGGCTGACCCGGCTGGACGGCTTGACCTCTTCCAGCTGGATCTTGTCGATCTGCCGGGCGCGGCTGGTGGCCTGCTTGGCCTTGGAGGCGTTGGCCGAGAAGCGGCTGACGAAGGATTGCAGCTCGGCGATCTGCGCCTTCTTCTTGGCGTTGTCCGACAGCAGACGCTCGCGGGCCTGTTCGGCGGCGGTCATGTATTCGTCGTAGTTGCCCGGGAACAGGCGCAGCTCGCCGTAGTCCAGGTCGGCCATGTGGGTGCAGACGCTGTTCAGGAAGTGGCGATCGTGGGAAATGATGATCATGGTGCTGTTGCGCGCGGTGAGCACGCCTTCCAGCCAGCGGATGGTGTTGATGTCCAGGTGGTTGGTCGGTTCGTCGAGTAGCAGTACGTCCGGGTCCGAGAACAGCGCCTGGGCCAGCAGCACGCGCAGCTTCCAGCCGGGAGCGACGGCGCTCATCGGGCCGAAGTGCTGCTCCAGCGGGATGCCCAGGCCGAGCAGCAGTTCGCCGGCGCGGGACTCGGCGGTGTAGCCGTCGAACTCGGCGAACTGGACTTCCAGCTCGGCCACCGCCATGCCATCTTCCTCGCTCATTTCCGGCAGCGAGTAGATGCGGTCGCGTTCGGCCTTCACCGCCCAGAGTTCCTCGTGGCCCATGATCACCGTATCGATGACGCTGAAGTCCTCGTAGGCGAACTGGTCCTGGCGCAGCTTGCCCAGGCGCACGTTGGGTTCCAGCATGACCTGGCCGGCGCTCGGCTCCAGGTCGTTGCCGAGGATCTTCATGAAGGTCGACTTGCCGCAACCGTTGGCGCCGATCAGGCCGTAGCGGTTGCCGTTGCCGAACTTGACGGAAACGTTCTCGAACAGCGGCTTGGCGCCGAACTGCATGGTGATATTCGCGGTGGAGATCAACTTCTTTACCTATAGAGGACTTACGCACGCCTGGACCCTGGCGATACCGGTCTGCTACCGGTTCTCGGCTTTCCGCTGCGCTCCATCTGGAGCATGGGTCGATCCTGCGGGCATTCGTGGAGTGCCGCAGCCAGCGTCATGACGTGGCTGTAGCGCGATGAAGGCGGGGTGTGATGCCTGGCATTCGGCGAATTGTCTCACAGGTGCGCCTGCCGTTGCATGACAGCGTACGCCGAAGCGGTTTTTCCCGCTGCCCGGCAGGTGGTAGAGTCCCGTCTTCCGCTCATCCGCAAAGGACTCCCCGATGAAGCCCGCTGTTCTCCCCGCGTTGTTGGTTCTGTCGCTGCTGGGCGGTTGCGGGGATTCATCATCGGACGGAAAGGCTGCTTCCGGGCCGCTGGCGTTGCACTGCGGAGACTTCGGCAAACTCGAGGTGATCGACGGTTTCGCCAGTCTAAAGCTGCCCGACGGCAGCAGCGTGCAGTCGCTGGGCGGCGATGTCCGCAGCCTCGCCGATGGCCAGGCGCTGAGCGCGATTTCCTATAGCGACGGTTCGGTCCTGTACCGCCAGGCGGGCGACACGCCCGGCTACCTGTACACGCCGGCCAAGGGCCAGCGGCAGGCCTGCGAGACGCGCTGAACGATCCCGCCGGAGGGAATGCCCATGCCCAGTGCCGCCGATATCGTCCGTCATCACGACAGCGACCCGCTGGAAAATCCCTGGGTCGACGGCCAGCCGCCGCCGCCCGAGCGCATCGAGGTGCATGACTACGACCCTCGCTGGCCGGAACTCTACCGACAGCTGGCACGGCGCATCGGAGATGCGCTCGGCGGGCTCGCCCTGGAGATCGCGCATGTCGGCTCCACGGCGGTACCGGGCCTGGCGGCCAAGCCGGTGATCGACATCGACCTGACGGTAGCCGACCCGCGCCAGGAGCAGACCTATGTGCCAGCCCTGGAGCAGCTCGGCTACCGCCTGCGGATCCGCGAGCCGAGCTGGCACCAGCACCGCTGCCTGCAACTGGAGTCGCCACGGGTGAACCTGCACGTGTTCGGTCCGGATTGTCCCGAGACCATTCGTCACCGGCTGTTCCGCGACTGGCTGCGTGAAAATGCCGAGGACCGCGAGTCGTATGCCGCCGCCAAGCGCGCTTCGGCCGACGGCGAGCAGCGGGTGGCGGACTACAACCGGCGCAAGGAGCCGCTGATCCGCGCCATCTACGCGCGGGCTTTCGCGGCCGCCGGGTTGATCTGAGCCACGCAGGCGCAGGCCGGCTGTCGCATCGCTCGCCCAGCCGCTAGAATCGCGCTTCCCATTCACCGCAAGGCCCGCCAGCATGCCGCATCTCGTCATCGAAGCCACTGCCAACCTCCGCCTCGAAACGTCCCCCGGCGAACTGCTGGAGCAGGTCAATGCCGCGCTGTTCGCTTCCGGACAATTCGGCGAGGCGGACATCAAGTCGCGCTTCGTCACCCTGGAGGCCTACCGGCAGGGAACCGCGGCGGTCGAGCGCGCCTACCTGCACGCCTGCCTGGCGATCCTCGACGGACGCGACGCGACGACCCGTCAGGCGCTGGGCGAGGCACTCTGCGAGGTGCTCGCCGGCGCGGTGGCGGGGGGCGGCGAGGAGGGCGTGCAGGTCAGCGTCGAAGTGCGCGAGATGGAGCGCGCCAGCTACGCCAAGCGCGTCGTCGCCCGGCAGCGCTGAGAAACTGGCGCGCCTGGCTCAGATCCAGGCGTTCAGTGCCGCGCCGGCCTGCGTCGGGTCCTCTTGCCGTCCCGGCGCCTGGCCGTTCTGCATGGCGATCATCTCGCGCATGCGTTCGCCGATGCCTTTCTCCACCTGTTCGCGTTTCTCCGGCGGCATCGCGTCCAGTTCCTCCTCGGTCAGGCCGAGGCTCTTTAGGACCTGCTCGCGCATCCGCTCGGCAGGCGATTTCTGCATGTACTCCTTGAACTCGTCATAGGCCGACTTGCCTTCGCTGGCGGCGGCAGGGGCATTCGCCTGGTTCTGCTTCAGTGTCAGGTTCAGCTTCGCAAAACCCTCGTCCATGGCCTGGCGGGCGGACTCCGCGGCGGGATCGACGGCCTCGTTGCGCAATGGCGTGCCAAGGGCGGGGCGCGGCTTCAGCAGATCGCCGTTGCCGATCCCGGTGTCGGTTTGCCGCTGGTTGTTCAGGTAACGCGCAGACCAGCCGGAAAGGCTGGCGGGACCGATGCTGTTCATGACCTGCTTCCATGGAAATGAATGACCGCCGCTCCGTCGCAAGGGCCGTGCCAGGTCGCCCGGGCCCCGCGCCAGAGGGTTCGGCGCATGGCGCAGGGCAGGGCGGAGGCAAGCGCTTGCCGCTAACGGCAACGGCGTTCCGCGGTTAGAATGCCCGGCTTGTGCACCAGGTTGCGAAGAGAGCCATGACCGACACTCCCGACGATCGAACCGGAGATGCCTCCGGCCTGTCGAAGCGCCAGGCATTCCATCGGCAGCACCGGCAACGGGCGGAGGAAGAGGCGCGGCGCCTGCTCGACGCCCGCGCCGAACAGGGCGGCCGCTGGCTGGACTGGGTCGCGGGCCAACTCTACCTCCTGCGTCCGCCGGAATACGCGGCCATGGTGCGTCGCGAACTGCAGCGCTTGAGCGGCGACTGAAGCTGGCGAATTTGTCGGCGCGGATTGCAGTTTCGCCAGGAAACCCATGCCACTGGTAAGGTGGCGATCCCAGAAGATCAGAGGAGGCGGTATGCCTTTGAAGCAGTTTTCCAGTGCACTCGTTCTCGCGGCCCTGCTCGCCGGTTGCAGCAGCAACGGCGACGGCCCGTCCACCGAAGGCGCCAGCGCGCCCGCGGCCACCCCGGCAGCGGATGGCCGTTGCGATGCCAGCGCGGTGCAGGCCTATGTCGGCAAGCAGGCTTCCGCGGCCATCGTCGAGGAGGCCCGCCGCGCCGCCGGCGCGGAAGTCGCCCGGGCGCTGCGCCCGCACGATGCGGTGACCATGGATTACAACCCGCGCCGGCTGAACATCGATGTCGACGACACGCTGGTGATCAAGCGCCTGTCCTGCGGCTGACCGCCCAGCCCCGAATACGAAGAAGCCCCGCATCGCGGGGCTTTCTCTTGGCCGTTCGAAGAGGCCTCAGATGGCGGTACTGCGGAGGGCGGCGTTGGACTGGCTGACGGCGGTTTGCGGTTTTTCCTCGAGAATCGCCTGACGCTTGGCCTGGTATTCCTCGAACGACAGGCTGCGTCGAGCCAGGTCTTCCAGCGCCAGTTGGCGGACCTCGTCGTCGCCGTAGGGGCGCGAAGGGTTGTAGTCGCTGGCGCAGCCGAGCAGGGCGAGGGAGAGGAACAGTACGCTGATGAGTGTCTTGGCCATGACCGGCTCCTGGATTCGGTTTCCCGGGGAATGGTCGAAAGGCTAACAACGGCGCCGCGGCGCTAGAAATCATCCCGCTCGATAGTGCTTATTCGCCTGGCCGAACGCGGGAAGAACTCCTGCTTCCGAGGTTATTCCCGGCGTAGGAAGAGGCAGGGGGCGGCAGCGGGAGGGGTTGAAGAGCGGAAGCTGGAGCGTGCGCCACCTCTGCCGCGAGCCGGCATAATGGCGCGCTCGCGTGCCGTGTGCCGGCGTAGGAGAGACATTCGATGAGAGGGCGCAGGGCGAACGATGCCGGCGGTGTCATCCGCCGTTCTGCGCCTCCGCCCCGGTGGGGGCGCAGGCGCGGCGCCGGGGGAGGATCAGGCCGCGACTTCCGCAGGCTTGCCCAGCAGGCGGTCGACCAGGCTGCAGGCGGCGAGGGTGGCGACCGAGGGGATCAACCAGGCCAGGCCCTGTTCGGCCAGCGGCAGGTGCAGCAGCCATTGCGGGAAGTCCTGGCCCAGGCCTGCCGCCTTCAGGGCATCGAGCACGCCGAACGCCAGGGAGACCAGCATCACCGGGGCGAGGATGCGCGTCGCCGAATGCCAGAGGCCGATGCAGAAGCTCAGCGCCACCAGCACGATGCACGGCGGATAGATCGCGGTGAGCACCGGAATCGAGACCTGGATCAGCTTGGTCAGGCCGAGGTTGGAAACGATGAAGGAGAACCCTGCCAGGATGATCACCAGGCTGCGGTAGGACAGCGGCAGGCGCTGGCAGAAGTACTCGGCGCAGGCGCAGGTCAGGCCGACCGCGGTGACCAGGCAGGCCAGCGCGATAAGTCCCGCCAGGAACGAACTGCCGAGGCTGCCGAAGGTATGTTGCACGTAGGCGTGCAGGACCGCCGCGCCGTTGCTGGCGTCGGCGGCGATGGCATGGCTGCCGGCGCCGAGCCGGAACAGGCTGACGTAGACCAGCACCAGGCCGACACCGGCGATCAGCCCGGCGACGATGGCGTAGCGGGTGATCAGCCGCGGCGACTGCACGCCGCGGGAACGGATGGCGTTGACGATGACGATGCCGAAGACCAGTGCGGCGAGGGTGTCCATGGTCAGGTAGCCGTTGACGAAACCCTGGGAGAACGCGGCCTGGGTGTACTCCGGCTGGGCCGTGCCGATCGGGCCGGCGGGCCAGAGGAAGGCGGCGGCGCCGAGGATCGCCAGGGCGAGGATCTTCAGCGGGGCGAGGAAGCGTCCGACGGTGTCCAGCAGGCGACCGGGGTAGAGGGAGATGGCCAGGGCGAGGAGGAAGTACGCCAGGCTGTAGACGAACAGCGCCGTGCCGCTCTCGCCGAGCAGCGGCACCACGCCGACCTCGAAGGACACCGTGGCGGTGCGCGGAATGGCGAACAGCGGGCCGACCGCCAGGTAGCAGACCGCCGCCAGCAGGCCGCCGGCATACCTGCCGATCGGATGGCTGAGGGCGTCGACCGAACCGCCGACCTTGGCCAGGGCGATCACGGTGATCACCGGCAGCCCCACCGCGGTGATCAGGAAGCCCAGTGCCGCCAGCCACACATGGGGGCCGGACTGCAAGCCGACGATGGGCGGGAAGATGATGTTGCCGGCCCCGACGAACAGGGCAAAGGTCATAAAACCAAGCGCCAGGATGTCCCGGCCTTTCAAAGCGTTCATGCTGGAGAGGTACCGCGCTGCTCGAGGAAATTCACAGAAGGGTTTCCCGGGGGGTAGGGGAAACGGCACTCATCTGGATGGGACGAGCAGGGGAGGCGGCCGCCGTCCTTGTGGGAGCCGGGCCGGAAACTTGGCATGCTAACGAAAATGCCGGGGTCGCGGGATAGACATTGGTCTGGCTGTCCTTTTGTTGAAAAACGACGTCGCAATCAGAACAGTCCGTAGGTGTCGGCGCCGGAGCGCTCCGCGTTCCTTGCCGCTTGCTGTCTTCCGCTCGCATCGGCGGCGCCATGCGGGAGGATGCCGGCGAACCCGGAGAACGCCCGGCAAGCTTCCCGCGAACTTTTTGCAATCCGGCTGAAAGCCCCGGAATACAAGGGCTGCGGCGCTTCCGGAGGGTTACGTTTTCTGTAGGTATTCTTCACGAAAGATTGACGGATCGCCGAGCAGACTGCCGCCGTCGTCGAGTGCTGCCAGGGGCAACGCTGCGCACGGCAACCCGGAAGTCAGTGAAGATCCATGCCCATGTCGAAAGCCCGCGCCGTCCGTCCCGAACTGCTGACTCTGCTGGTCAGCCTCGCCTTCCTGCTGTTCTACAACCTGCCGCTGTGGCAGCGCCTGCTGGCGATCACCCCGGCGGGCTGGCAGGGCCTCGGCATGATGCTGGCGGTCGGCCTGATGATCGCCGCGATCTTCAACCTGGCTCTGACCCTGCTGGCGTTCCGCTGGCTGCTCAAGCCGGCGCTGACCCTGCTGATCCTGGCGGCCGCCGGCACCACCTACTTCATGACCCAGTACGGCGTGCTGATGGACGTCGGGATGCTGCGCAACGTCATGCAGACCAACCCGGCCGAGGTCGCCGACCTGCTTTCGCCGAAGCTCGCCGTCTACCTGGCGTTGCTTGGCGCGCTGCCGGTCTGGCTGCTGTGGCGCACGCCGGTGCGCTACCGGCCGTGGCCACGCGAGCTGCTGAGCAAGCTGCTGGTAGCGCTCGCCTGCCTGGCCCTGCTCGCCGGGGTGGCGCTGGCCAATTACCAGGGGCTGTCCTCGCTGTTCCGCAACAACAAGGAACTGCGCCTGCAGGTCACTCCGAGCAATCTGGTCGGCGCCGCCATCGGCTACGCCAAGGGCCAGGCCCAGGCCGCCAGCCAGCCGCTCCGGCCGATCGCCATCGATGCCCGGCGCGCCGCCCTGTGGCAGGGCCATGCGCGCAAGTCGCTGACCGTGCTGGTGGTGGGTGAGAGCGCGCGGGCGCAGAACTTCGGCCTCAACGGCTACGCTCGCGAGACCAACCCACGGCTGAAGGCCGAGGAGGGCCTGATCAACTTCTCCAACGTGCACTCCTGCGGTACCGAGACCGCGGTGTCGGTGCCCTGCATGTTCTCCAACCTGGGCCGCGCGGACTACAGCGACGCTCGCGCGCGCACCCAGGAAGGCCTTCTCGATGTGTTGCAGCGCGCAGGCCTGCGGGTCCTGTGGCGGGACAACCAGTCCGGCTGCAAGGGCACCTGCGACCGCGTCGCCTTCCAGGACCTGAGCGAGAGCAAGGATCCGGCCCTGTGCGCCGGCGGCGAGTGCCATGACGAGATCCTCCTGCGCGACTTGCAGGCCTTCATCGACGGGCTGCAACAGGACACCGTGCTGGTCCTGCACCAGATGGGCAGCCACGGCCCGGCCTACTTCAAGCGCTATCCCAGGGAGTACGAGAAGTTCACCCCGGTCTGCGCCAGCAACGACTTCAGCGCCTGCTCGCGGGACAGCATCATCAACGGCTACGACAACACCCTGCTGTACACCGACCACGTGCTGGCCAGCCTGATCGACCTGCTGCGCAAGAACGAAGAGCGCATCGATACCGGCATGCTCTACCTCTCCGACCATGGCGAGTCGCTCGGCGAGTACAACCTTTACCTGCATGGCACGCCTTACCTGCTGGCGCCGGACCAGCAGAAGCACGTCGGCATGCTGGCCTGGTTCTCGCCCGGCTACCAGAGCGCCTTCGGCCTCGACAGTGGCTGCCTGCGCCAGCGCAGCGACGAGGAGTTGTCCCAGGACAACCTGTTCCACTCGATGCTCGGCTTGCTGGAGGTGCGCACCGGCGCCTACGATCCCGGCCTCGACCTGTTCGCCCCGTGCCGTGCGCCGGAGGTTCTCCAGGCGCTCAAGGCGGACGGCGGACGGGCGCTGTACTCCGAGGAAGCGTCTGGCCAGGAGCCGCCGGCTTCCTGATACGACCCGGCGAAAGGACTATTTCCTTCGCCTCGCGGAAGGGTAAGGTTCAGCCTCGAACCCGCGAGGATGCCCATGGATCGCCACGCCCAACATCACCCCCGGAGCCGCGCCTGCGTGCTGCCCAACGGCCTGCGCCTGCACCTGACGCATGACCCGGCGGCATCGCGCGCCGCTGCCTGGCTGCGGGTGGCGGCGGGCAGCCACGACGAGCCGAACGCGCATCCCGGCCTGGCACACTTCCTCGAGCACCTGTCGTTTCTCGGCGGCGCGGCGTTTCCCGGCGACGAGCGCCTCATGCCGTGGTTGCAGGTGCGCGGCGGCCAGGTCAACGCCAGCACCCGGGGCAGGACCACCGACTATTTCTTCGAGGTGACGGCGGAGCACCTTGGCGCCGGTCTGGCACGGCTGATCGACATGCTCGCCCGCCCCTTGCTGGACATCGATGCGCAACGGCGCGAGCGCGAAGTACTCGAGGCCGAATACCTGGCGCGCTCGGCCGACGAACAGACCCTGATCGACGCGGCGCTGGCCCTCGGCCTGCCCGCCGGGCATCCCTTGCGGCGTTTCGTTGCCGGGCGCCGCGACAGCCTGGCCCTGGAGAACGATGCGTTCCAGCGGGCCCTGCGCGAGTTCCATGCCGCCCACTATCACGCCGGCAATTGCCAACTATGGCTGCAAGGGCCGCAGGCACTGGACGAGCTGGAGAGGCTGGCGCAGCGTGCCTGCGCCGGCCTGCCGGGCCGCACGCCAGGCGCGAGTCCGCCGCCGCCGCCGTTGCTGCCCTTCGCCGGCGAAGCGCTGGCGCTGCGCCTGCTGGGACCGCCGCGGCTGGTGCTGGGCTTTGCCCTCGACGCTTTGCGGGAGGCCGACGAGCAGACCCTGCTGGCGTTCGCCGAATTGCTCGGCGATCGCTCGCCGGGCGGGTTGCTGGCGGCACTCGGCGAACAGGGCCTGGGCGAATCGGTGGCGCTGCGGGTGGTCCATCGGGACGCGCGGCAGGCGCTCCTGGCGTTGACCTTCGAACTGTTCGACGGCAGCGCGGCGGCGGCGCTGGAGGCGGCCTTTTTCGACTGGCTGGGCGCCCTGCGCGACGATGCCGCCAGCCTGCTGGCGGCGCGCCGGCCGTTGCTGGCGGAGCCCGCTGCACCGCTGGAGCGACTACGCCAGCGCGTTCTCGGCCTGCCAGCGGAGATTCGCCCGGCCTGCCTGGACGCGCTGCGCGCCGACCGTTGCCTGCGGCTGCACCTGGACAGCGAACTCGACGGCGCCGAAGCGCGCTGGTCGGCGGGCTTCCGCCTGAGCGTGGCGCCGGTTGCCGCAGCGCCGCCGCTGGCCGCGCAGCGGCATGCCTGGCGCTTCGAACTGCCGTCGCCGCCGAGTGCCGCCGCCGAGGGCGCGCTGTTCCTGCGCTGGCGCTTTCCCGGCGTGCCCGCACGGTCACGCTTCCTGGCGCTGTACCAGGCGTTGCGTCCGCTGTGCGGCCAGGCGCGCCTGGGGGGTGTGGAGATGGGCCTGGAGGCGCTCGGCGAAGACTGGTCGCTGCGCCTGCTCGGTCCGCGCGATCGCCTCGAGGCCGCCGTGCGCCCGGCCCTGGCCCGGCTCCTCGCGGCGCCGGCCGACTGGCGCGCAAGCGGCGAGCGTCTGTCCTCCGCCGAGCGGCGCCGCAGCGCCACTGGCCTGCCGATCCGGCAATTGCTGGACGCCTTGCCCGGCGTATTCGGCGAGCCGCTGGCGGAGGTCGACGACGACTGGCGGCGGACGCGCTGGGACGGCCTGGTCATGCAGGCCGCGATGCCAGATCCACGATGGATGCCCGGCCAGGCTGCCGGCGAGCGCCTGGAGCCTCTGCCGCCGAGGCCCGGACGGCATCGCCGCGAACTGGCCGTGGACGGCGAGTCGGCGTTGCTGCTGTTCTGTCCGCTGCCCACGCCGGAAGTGCCGATGGAGGCGGCCTGGCGCCTGCTGGCGCGCCTGCACGAGCCAGCTTTCCAGCGGCGCCTGCGCGACGAGCTGCAACTGGGCTATGCGCTGTTCTGCGGCTTCCGCGAGGTCGGCGCCCGGCGCGGCCTGCTGTTCGCCGCGCAATCCCCGCGGGCCTGCCCGGAGCGCCTGCTGGAGCATATGGAGACCTTCCTCCAGCGCTCCGTCGAGACGCTCGCGCGACTGCCGGCGCAACGCCTGGCCAGCCTGCGCGAAGCCCTCGCCGACGACCTGCGTCGAGCGCCGGGTAGCTTCGCCGAGCGAGCACGGCGCGCCTGGGCGGAGCACCTTGGCGGTGGCGCCGGTCGCTCCCGGCTGCTCGCCGAGGCTGCCCTCGGCCTGAGCGGCGACGACCTGCTCGCGGCCCAGGCCCGGCTGCTGGAGGCGCGCGGCGGCTGGTGGGTGCTTTCCAGCCGGCGCTGAAGCGAGCCACGCGGTAACCCGACGACAGCCTTGCCGGCATCACTGCGGCGTTAGGTCGAAAGCCGCGCTGCTTCGGTGGCGCTCCCGCCGCGACCAAGGTTGCGCTACTGCCGGAGGAGCGCTGCCCGCGCCTTGCGCAGCGGCACCCGCGCCCACCATGAAGAAGCGTCGAAGCAGGCCCAAGGAAGCGTATGGCCGGGCTTTCCCGGTTTCGATAATCGGCTCCGCCACGACCGGCCCGGTCGTTTCACCTCGCGGAGTGCGCCATGAACAAGAACAACACCGCCGTTCGCCGAATCCTGCCGCTGACCCTGGCCTCGCTGGGTGCCCTGGGCGGCCTGCAACCGGCCGCCGCCGATATCCTGCTGTACGACAAGGACGAGACCACCTTTTCCACCGACGGCTACTTCAACGCCTTCTACGTCAACAGCGACGTCGACCGCCAGGGCGAGACCTACGATCGCCGCCAGTCGCGGGTGAAGATGGGATTCCTGCCGAACTACATCGGCTTCAACTTCGGCAGGAAGGTCGACGAGCTGAGCCTCGGCGGTCGCGCCTCCTTCTGGGTGACCATCAACGACAGCGAGACCGACGGCACCGATACCGCCATCGACGTCCGTCAGTTCTACGGCACGGTCGCCGGCGACTGGGGCGAGGTGCTGATCGGCAAGGACTTCGGCCTGTTCTCGCGCTCGAACATCTTCCTCGATGAACTGCTGGCCGGTTTCGGCAACCCCAGCGACACCCTCGGCCTGGTGGACGGCAAGGGCGTCTCCTTCGGCAACATCGGTACCGGCTATCCGTACCCGTTCCCCACTTCGCAGATCACCTACCGCAACAACAACCTGCTGCCCGGCCTGCGCATCGCCGTGGGCATCCTCGACCCGATCGACTCCAACCAGATCGACAAAGACGCCAGCGACGGCCTCGACGACAAGGCCTACCAGGACAACCCGCGCTACGAGAGCGAGGTCAGCTACCAGTTCGACCTGGCCGGGGCGCAGGTCTACAGCTGGATCAACGGCGGCTACCAGACTTCGAAGAACACCAGCGACAGCGTCGACAGCGTGACTTCCAAGGGTGTCGGCTATGGCTTGCAGGTGAAGATGGGCGGTTTCTCCGTGACCGGTTCGGGGTTCACCGCCAAGGGCATCAATCCCTTCTTCACCAACAACGCCGGCGAAGCCGCGCTACGCGAGGTGGACAGCCGCGGCGCATTGCTGCAGGGCTCGTACTCATGGGGCAAGAACCGCCTGGCGCTGTCCTACGGCAAGACCGTCGACGACGGCAACGGCCTGGGTTCCGCGGCCGACTACGAGAGTCGCGGCATCGCCTATTTCCGCACGATCAACGACAACCTCAAGCTGGTCGCCGAACTCAACCGCTACCGGATCGACGGGCGCGACGGTGCCGCGCTCGACGAGGACACCGACACCGTGGCCCTCGGCGCCGTACTGAACTGGTGATACCGCTACTTTCGAAGGACCCCGCCGCGACCCAAGTAGGATAGGGGCCGCGGCGGCGCCCTTCGTAGAATGCTGGCGAGGCGGAACGACGGGGGAGCGGGCATGTACGAAGGGCAGGGGGAAGGGGTCTGCAGGGGTATGTCCAGCGCCCGCGACGTCGAGGTGGTGGCCCAGGACCTGGCGCGCCAGCTTATCCATCCGCACCTGGGCTTCGTGCTGTTCTTCTGTTCCGCGGAATACGACCTGCCGGCCCTTGCCGAGATGCTCGAACGCTACTTCGGCGGCATCGACCTGGTCGGCTGCACCACAGCCGGCGAGATCACTCCGGCGGGCTACGGGCGCGGCTGCGTCAGCGCGGTGGGCTTCGACGTGCGCAGCTTCGCCATCAGCAGCGCGTTGATCGACGAAATGGAGCGCTTCAGCCTGCTGGACGCGCAGCAGATGGTCGAGACCCTGGTGGCCGGCTGTCGCCGCGGCGGCCTGGCGCCGATCAAGGACCACAGTTTCGCCCTGACCTTGCTCGACGGCCTGTCCAGCCGCGAAGAGGTGGTGCTCGCCGCGCTTGGCGCGGCGCTCGGCGCGATCCCGCATTTCGGCGGCTCGGCCGGCGACGACCGGCACCTGACCCACACCCATGTCTACCACCAGGGCCAGTTCCATACCGGGGCGGCAGTAGTGGTGCTGGTCAACACCTGGCTGGACTTCGAGGTCTTCACCACCCATCACGTGGTGCCGCGCGCCGAGAAGCTGGTGGTGACCCGCGCCGACAGCGGCAGCCGACGGGTCCACGAACTCAACGCCGAGCCGGCGGCGCTGGAATATGCCCGGCTGGTCGGGGTGGCGCCGCAGGCGCTGGATTTCGCCCTGTTCTCCGCGCATCCGCTGGCGGTGCGGGTCGACGAACGCTATTACGTGCGCTCGATCCAGCAGGCCAACGAGGACCTGAGCCTGACGTTCTACTGTGCGGTGGAGAACGGCATCGTCCTCACCGCGATGAGCACCGGCCCGCTGTTGCCCAACCTGGAGGCGCAGTTCCGTCGCCTCCACGAGCGCCTCGGACCGCCGTTGCTGACCATCGGTTGCGACTGCTTCCTGCGGCGCCTGGAGCTGGAGGTCGGCGGCGACACGCAAGCTACCGCCGCGTTTCTCCGCAGCCAGCAGGTGATCGGCTTCAACACCTACGGAGAGCAATTCAATGGCATGCATATCAACCAGACCTTCACCGGGGTCGCCATTGGCCGACCCCGCGGAGGTGTCCGTCGCTGAGCTGCAGGCGCGGGTCGTCGCCCTCGAAGAAGAGCGGCACAAGTTGCAGCGGATCAACCAGGCGCTGATCGGACGCATCGAGTCGAGCGCCGCGCAGAGCGACGATGCCTACGGCGCCTTCCAGTATTCCGTGGTGCTGGCCGAGCAGGTCCGCGAGCGCACCGACGCGCTGAGCCAGGCAATGCTCGAACTGAAGGCCAGCAACCAGTTGCTCAGCGACGCCCGTCTGCGTGCCGAGACCGCCCACCAGCATCTGCTCGACGCCATCGAAAGCATCTCCGACGCCTTCGTCCTGTTCGATCCGCAGCAACGCATCGTATTGTTCAACGAGCGCTTCCGCGCGCTGTGGGTCGACAGCCGGGCACGGATCGGTCCTGGCATGCGTCGCGCCGAACTGCACCGGCTGGCGCGTAGCGGCGGGCTGATCGTCGAGGAGCAGCGCGGCGGCGACCAGCAGACCCTGTACCGCCTGCGCGACGAGCGCTGGCTGCGGATGAGCGAGCGACCGACCCGCGACGGCGGGCTGGCGGTGCTCTACAGCGACGTCACCGAGATCAAGCTCAGCGAGACCGCGCGCCGCGAGCAGGCGCTGGCGCAGAAGTCGCACCTGTTGCAGCGGGCGGTGGACAATCTCTCCCAGGGCGTGGCGATGGTCGGCGCCGACGGCGTGCTGGAGTTGTGGAACCGGCGCTTCCTGGAGCTCTGCGGGCTGGCCCCGATCGCCGGGCACCGGGCCTTCGCCGAAGTCATGGCGGAGAGCGAACTGCCGTTGCTCACGCCGCGCAGCCGGGACTCCCAGGGGAGTCCGCTGAGCGCCCGCGAGCAGCGCCTGTTCGATGGCCGGGTGCTGGAGATCCGTACCCACGCGCTGCCCACCGGCGGCTTCGTCAACACCTTCACCGACATTACCGAGCGCTATCGCCACGCCGAGGCGTTGCGCGCCAGCGAGCGCTGGATCCGCCTGATCACCGACCAGGTGCCGGCGCTGATCGCCTATCTCAGCGACGAACTGGTCTACGAATTCACCAACAAGGTCTACGAGGAGTGGTACCGCTGGCCCAGCGGCTCGATGCTCGGCCGCTGCCTGCGCGACGTGCATGGCGCCGAGCACTGCCGGCGCCTGGAGCCGTACTTCGAGCGGGCCCTGGCCGGCGAAAGCGTGACCTTCGAGATCGCCGAGACCGCGTTGTCCGGCGAGGAACGCTACATGCAGCGCTCCTACGTGCCGAACCGCCAGGCCGACGGCAGGGTCGCCGGGCTGTTCGTGCTGATCCGGGATATCACCGAGCGCCGGCGTACCGCCGAGGCGCTGCACCAGGCCTACCAGAACCTCGAACAGCGGGTGCGCGAGCGGACCGCCGAACTGACCACCCTCAACGACCAGTTCAAGCGCGAGATCCATGAGCGCAGCCAGGTCGAGGCGCGCCTGCGCGAGGCCAAGCGCGAGGCGGAGCAGGCCAACCTGTCGAAGACCAAGTTCCTCGCGGCGGTCAGCCACGACCTGCTGCAACCGCTGAACGCCGCGCGGCTGTTCACCAGCGCCTTGCAGGAGCGCGGCAGCGCGGCACGGGACAACGAGGCGCTGGTGAACAACATCAGTCATTCACTGGAGGACGTGGAGAACCTGCTCGGCACCCTGGTGGACATTTCCAAGCTGGACGCCGGCGTGATCACCCCGGACATCGCTCCGTTCGAGCTTGGCGAACTGCTCGGCAACCTGGCCGCGGAGTACCGCCAGGTAGCCGCCAGCGAAGGGCTACGCCTGGACTTCGTGGCCTGCGGGGCGCTGGTCCGCAGCGACCAGCAACTGCTCGCGCGAATCCTCCGCAACCTGCTTTCCAACGCCATTCGCTATACCCCGCGAGGGCGCGTGCTGCTGGGTTGCCGCCGGCATCGGCAGCGCCTGTCGATCGAGGTCTGGGACACCGGGGTGGGCATCGCCGCCGACAAGCTCGGCGAGATTTTCCAGGAATTCAAGCGCGGCGAGTCGCAGCGTTGCCACCAGGACCGGGGGCTCGGCCTGGGACTGGCGATCGTCGACAAGATCGCCCGCATGCTCGGCCACCGGGTCCGGGTCGGCTCGCTGCCGGGCAAGGGCTCGTGCTTCGCCATCGAAGTGCCGCTGGCCCGCCATGCCCCGCGCAGTCGGGCCGAGCCGCTGGCCAGCGCGGACGACCTGCGCGAGCGCCTGCGTGGTTCGCGGGTGTGGGTGCTGGACAACGATGCGGCGATCTGCGCAGGCATGCGCACGTTGCTCGAAGCCTGGGGCTGCCGGGTGGTGACGGCGCTGTCGGAGGAAGACCTGGCGCGACAGGTCGACAACTACCATGCCGAGGCCGACCTGCTGATCGTCGACTATCACCTCGACGACCAGCGCAACGGCGTCGACGCGGTCGCCGCGATCAACGCCCGGCGCGGCTCGCCGCTGCCGGCGCTGATGATCACCGCCAACTACAGCAACGAGCTCAAGCAGCAGGTCCGCGAGCTTGGCCATACCCTGATGCACAAGCCGGTGCGGCCGATGAAGCTGAAGACCGCGCTCTGCCACTTGCTGGAGCGCGAAGCCTCGGCCTGATTCAGGCGCCTTCGCGCGCCGCGCGGCCCAGGCGCGGTGCGAGGATCAGGGCGATCCCGCCGAGCACCGCCAGGGTCGCCGGCGGCAGTCGCGGGGCGAGCGGCTCGCCGAGCAGCAGGGCGCCGCAGAGGGCGGCGAGCACCGGCACGCTGAGTTGCACCGAGGCGCCCTGGATCGCCGTCAGCCCCGGTAGTGCGCCGTACCAGACGGCGTAGCCGAGGCCGGAGGCGAAGGCGCCGGAAAGCAGCGCATAGGCCAGTCCGGCGCCGTCCAGCCGCAACTGCCCGTGGAATGCCAGGAGCAGCAGGGCGGCGAAGGCAAGGGCACGCAGGAAGTTGCCGGCGCTGACCGCCAGCGGATCGCCGCCGCCGCGGCCGAGCAGGGTATAGAGGCCCCAGGCGAGGCCGGAGAGGAGCATCAGCAGGGCACCGCCCAGCGGCGGCGCGCTGGCTCCGGGGAGCAACAGGAACAGCAGGCCGCCCAGGGCCAGCAGGAAACCGAGCAGCGCCTGTCCGCCCAGCCGTTCGCCGCGCAGCAGGCCGGCCAGCAGCAGGGTGACCTGTACCGCGCCGAACAGCAGCAGCGCGCCGGTGCCGGCGTCCAGCTGCACATAGGCGTAGGAGAACGCGGCCGCGTAGACGAACAGCGCCGCCGCCCCGCGCCAGCCGCCGCGCGCGGGCGTGGCCGGGCGCCGGCGCAGATGCAGCAGGACGGCGAGCATGAGGGCGCCGGAGAAGAGACGCAGGGCGGTGAAACTGACCGCGTCGATGGCGGTGTCCTTCAGCGCTGCGCGGCAGAGCAACGAATTGCCGGCGAAGGCCAGCATCGCCAGGACGGTGAGCAGCAGGGTGCGGCGGTCGGGCATCGGCGGGTCTCAGCGGCGCAGGTAGGCGGCGAAGTCGATGTCGCCGGCGCTGAGGATCGCCTGGACCCGGTTGTGTACCTTGAGCTTGCGCAGGATCGCCGAAACGTGCGCCTTCACCGTGGTCTCGGCGATGTCCAGGTTATAGGCGATCTGCTTGTTCGACTCGCCCTTGGTCATCCGCTCCAGCACCAGCAGCTGCTTGCGGGTCAGGGCCTGGAGCAGTTCCGGGGAGATGCCGTGTTCTTCGTGGCCGCTGCGGCGCGGCGAACTCTTCTGGGTGCGGATCACGTCCGAGGGCAGGTAGACGTTGCCGTTGAGGATCTGCTCGATGGCTTCGGTCATCTGCGCGCGCGGCGAGGACTTGGTGATGAAGCCCACCGCGCCGTAGGTGATGGCCTGTAGCACCACCTGCTTGTCCTGCTCGGCGGAGACGATCACCACGGGAATGGTCGGGGCCTCGTTGCGCAGGTTCATCAGGCCGTTGAGGCCGTGCATGCCGGGCATGTTCAGGTCGAGCAGGATCAGGTCGAGGTCGTCGTGTTCCTGGGTCAGGCCCAGGGCGCTGTCGAGGTCGGCGGTTTCCATCACTTCGCTGCCGGGGAATCCGTCGGCGATGACGTTGTGGATGGCCTCGCGGAACAGCGGGTGGTCGTCGGCGATCAGGATCTTGTACATGGCCTGCACCTCGTTATTGTCGTTATGGGCGGCTGGTGGCGGCTCGGGGCACGCGGGCGGATGCGAATGCGCTCACGGTAGCAGTCGTGGGCGCGATAGCCCAGCGGGCGGGCGGAGAAGGCGAGCTCGGTACCGCGGCGGGACCGCCGCAGGGTAGTCGGGCGCTACGCGGGGCAAGGCAAGGCGGGGCATGGCGGCTTCTCGTCGTTTCTTCTTGTATGCGTCATTACAGGGCAGGCGCGCTGCTTTGGAAATTCGACGTCCGGAGGGGTGAACCAGTACCAAAGTAGCAGGACCAGGCGCTTGCGCAGCGCTCCTGCTGCATCGGCGGCGCCCGCAGGGGCGGCTGGAGGCGGGTGGCCGCGCAAAAGTAGCGGCCCGGCAGTACCAAGGTAGTAGCACGCCGTGGCTCCGCGCGTCCTAGCATGCCTCGACAACGACAATGGACAGGAGTCGCCGCCATGCGCATCGCCGTCACCCTGGTGTTGCCCATCCTGCTGATCCTCAGCCTGCTCGGGTTCGATTTTCTCTATTCCCGCCACCTCGGCCAGGAAAGACCCGCCGCCTGCGCCGTCGGACAGGCCTGTCGGATCGCCCCCTGAGCCACGCCATGGATGACCTGCGACCCGCCGGCCCGGCGGAGTACCGCTGGCTGCTCGCCGTGCAGGAGCGCGAGCGGCGCTTGCTGGCCCAGGCGGTGCATGACGATATCGGCCAGTACCTGACGGGTATCCGCACCCAACTGTTGTTGCTGCGCTGTACGGCAGGCGACGGGCAGCCGGCGCTGGCGCGCCTGGAGCGCTACTGCCAGGGGCTGGACGACAGCTTCCGCGCGCTGCTGCGCGGTCTACCGCCGCCGGCCCTGCAACGCCAGTCGCTGGACGAGGCGCTGCGCGCCTGCGTGGCGGACTGGCAGGGAGGCCAGGGCATCGCCTGCGAGCTGCGCCTGGGCGGTCCGCTGCCGCCCCTGGATGCGGCGGCCGGGACGCATCTCTACCGCCTGTTGCAGGAGGCGCTGAACAACGTCGCCCGGCATGCCTGCGCCAGCCGCGTGCGGATCCGCCTGCAACGCCGTGGCGGCTTTCTCTACCTGAGCGTACGCGACGACGGTCGCGGCTGCGCGGCGGACCCGGCCCCCGGCTTCGGCCTGGACTCGATGCGCCAGCGCGCGCGCTGCCTGGGCGCTGAACTGAGCCTGCGCAGCCGTCCCGGACAGGGCCTGGCGTTGCGCCTGCGGATGCCGCTGGAACGCGGCGACTGAGAGGAGAGGACGATGAAGATCCTGCTGGTGGACGATCATTTCGTGGTCCGCGAAGGGCTGGCCGCGCTGTTGCGCGGGCTGCTCCCCGACGTGGAGGTGAGCGAGGCCGGCGATGGCGAAGAAGCCATGCAGGCGGTGCAGCGGGAAATTCCTTCGCTGGTCATCGTCGATCTCGGCCTGCCGGGCATCAGCGGCCTGGAACTGACTCGCCGGCTGCGCCAGCGCCTGCCGCAGTTGCGCGTGCTGTTCTTCAGCCTCCACGACGAACTGGCCCTGGTGCGCCAGGCGCTGGATGCCGGTGCCCGCGGCTACGTGACCAAGCGCGCGGCGCCGACGGTGCTGCTGGAGGCGATACGGCGGGTGCTCGCCGGCCAGCTCTATCTGGAGCAGCCGCTGGCCACGCGCCTGGCCTGCCAGTCGTGGGGAGAGCAGGGCGGGGCAGCGTTGCGCGGGCTGACCCGTCGCGAGTTCGAGATCTTCCGCCTGCTCGCGCGTGGCCTGGCCCTGCGCGAGGTGGCCGAGCACCTGGGGGTAAGCGCCAAGACCGTGTCCAACCATGTCAGCCTGCTCAAGCAGAAGTTGCAGGTGAGCACCCAGGCGGAACTGGTGCACCGGGCCATCGACAGCGGCGTGCTGCGGCTGGGCCTGCCGCTGCCGCTCGCCGAGGAGGCTCGCGGCAGCCTCGGGTAGGGGCGCCGTCGCTGCTGTCCGGCGCTTCACTGCCAGCCCGCGGGGCAGTCCTTGCAACCCTGCATGTTGCTGCCCTGGAAGTTGCCGAAGCGCACCTTGCTGCCGCGCAGGTCGGCATCCTCCAGGTTGGCCTCGGCCAGCTTGACTTCCTGCAGGTTGGCGTCGCGCAGGTCGGCGCCCTTGAGATCGGCGCGGGACAGCCAGGTCATCTCCAGGTCGGCGGCGCGCAGCGTGGCCTGGTGCAGGCGCCCACCGCTGAGACGGGCGAACTCCAGGTAGGCGGCGGTGAGGTCGGCGCCTTGCCACTGGGCGCCCTGGGCGAACAGGCCCCAGGCCTGGATCGCCACCGCCCTGGCGCCGGAGAGGTCGGCGCCGCGCAGGTTGGCTTGCTGCAGGCTGGCGCGGGTGAGGTCGGCGCCACGCAGGTTGGCTTTTTCCAGGTTGGCCAGGTCGAGCCTGGCGTGACGCAGGTCGGCGCCGGAGAGATCGGCGCCGGCCAGGTCGATGCGGCCGAGGTCGAGGTTGCGCAGGTCGGCGCCGCGCAGGTCGGCCTTGGCGCAGCGCGCGCCGGGCTCCAGGCGGCAGCCGGCGATGACGCGGACGTCGTCGTCGATGTCGTCGGCGGCCTGGGCCAGGCCGGCGCCGAGCAGGGCGGCGCAGAGGAGGAAGGTCTTCATCGGGATACTCCGCAGGCGGGGAAAGCCGCGCCCCGCAGGGCGCGGCGCGGGGATCAGCGGCTGGCGGTGCGGTTGTCCCAGCTGGGCAGCTTGAATACCCAGAAGGAACCGCCCTGGGCCACCGGCCGGGTCAGGTCGGCCATGTCGCCGCCCCACAGCGGCACGGCGCCGCCGTAGCCGACGGTCACGCCGAGGTACTGCTCGCCGTCCTGTTCCCAGGTGATCGGTGGCGAGACGATGCCGCTGCCGGTCTGGAATTTCCACAGCTCCTTGCCGCTCTTCGCGTCGAAGGCCTTGAAGTAGCCGTCGCCGGTGCCGGTGAACACCAGGTTGCCGGCGGTGGCCAGCACCCCGGCCCAGAGCGGCAGGTGTTCCTTGTGTTCCCAGACCACCTTGCCGCTGACCGGGTCCATGGCGCGCAGGCTGCCGACGTGGTCGTCGTACATGCGCTTGATCCGGAAGCCCATGCCCAGGTACGCGCTGCCCTTCGTATAGCTGACCTCCTCGGTCCAGTAGTCTTCCTTCCAGTGGTTGGCCGGCACGTAGAACAGGCCGGTGTCCTGGCTGTAGGCCATCGGGTTCCAGTTCTTGCCGCCGAGGAACGGCGGCGATACTTCCACCGCCTTGCCATGCTTCTGCCCCGGTTCCGGCAGCGGCGGGCGCTGGCCCTCGCGCTCCACCGGGCGGCCGGTCTTCAGGTCGATGTGGCTGGCCCAGGTGATGTTGTCGACGAAGGGGAAGGCGTTCTGCAACTTGCCGTTGCTGCGGTCGACCACATAGAAGAAGCCGTTGCGGTCGGCGTGGGCGGTGGCCTTGACGATCTTGCCGTCCTTGGCCTTGTAGTCGAACAGCACCAGTTCGTTGTTGCCGGAGAAGTCCCAGGCGTCGTTGGGGGTGTGCTGGTAGAACCACTTCACCTCGCCGCTGCTCGGGTCCACCCCGACCTGGCCGGAGGTGTAGAGGCTGTCGTAGTCGTGCGGGTTGCCACCCTTGGCGGTGCGCGCCCAGGTGTTCCACGGGCCGGGGTTGCCGGCGCCGACGATGATGGTGTTGGTCTCGGCGTCGAAGCTGGCGCTCTGCCAGGGAGCGCCGCCGCCGTGGCTCCACGACTCGACCTTGCCGGTCGGCGAGTTGCGATCGTCCGGCCAGGAGGGCGCCTTCACGTCGCCGGTTACCGTGCTGTCCTTGCCGTTCAGGCGGCCCATGTGGCCTTCGACGAAGGGACGCATCCAGATTTCCTCGCCGGTATCCGGATCGCGGGCGAACAGGCGGCCGACCACGCCGAACTCGTCGCCCGAACTGCCGTGGATCAGCAGGACCTTGCCGGTCTTGCCGTCCTTCACGATGGTCGGCGCGCCAGTCATGGTGTAGCCGGCGCCGTGATCGGCGAACTTCTTCTTCCACACCACCTTGCCGGTGTTCTTGTTCAGCGCCACCACCGAGGCGTCGAGGGTGCCGAAGAACACCTTGTCGCCATAGATCGCGGCGCCGCGGTTGACCACGTCGCAGCACGGGCGGATGTCGTCGGGCAGGCGGTGGTTGTAGGTCCACAGGCGCTTGCCGGTCTTCGCGTCGAGGGCGAACAGACGCGAGTAGGAGGCGGTCACGTAGATCACGCCGTCGCTGACGATGGCCTGGGACTCCTGGCCGCGCTGTTTCTCGTCGCCGAAGGAGTACGACCAGGCCGGGGTCAGCTTGAACACGTTGTCGGCGTTGACCTGCTTGAGCGGGCTCCAGCGCTGGGCGTGGGTGCCCATGCCGTACTGCAGCACGTCGCCGGTGGTCTTGTCGTCGTTGGCGATGTCCTCCCAGGACACATCCTTGGCCAGCGCGGCGCCAGCGCTGCCCAGGGCGACGGCGAAGGCGAGGCAGTGCAGGCTCGGGCGCAGGAGGCCGGCAGGGGCGGGTGAGGTTCTTGTTGTCATGATCGGGTTCCCGTTTGGAGTGAGGGTCGAGAAACGGCAGGCCGCTGCTCGGGCCGCGGCGGCTTCATGGTGGAAGCGGGGCGCGCCGACGGGAACGGAAGATCGCCCGATTCGTCCGGGAAGACTTCCCGGACGGGGCATGACTTGGACTTGCTGCCAAAGCCCCCCGTAAGGCCTTCCGAGGCTCTACTCCGAAGGGAGTAGGCGAGGACGCCCAAAGCAGGATTCGGGCGCGCGGCGGAGCTTCCTAGGATGGCGACGAGCGCCGTTTGGCGCCCGTGCCTTGTCCTGTCTCCCCGGAGGAATGAAGTGATGAACAAGAACAACGCCTTGCGCGGCCTGCTGGTGCTGGCCGGTCTCAGCCTCTCGAGCCTGGCGCTGGCCCACGGCGACGTGACCCCCCAGGCAGTGGACACCAAGGGACTCGAGCCGCTGGGCAAGGAATGGCGCGACACCAACCCCTACCGCGAGCCCTACGCCAAGCACGACCTCGCCGTCGAGATCGGCGCCTCCGCCTACAACCAGAACTGCGCGCGCTGCCACGGCCTGGAAGCCAAGTCCGGCGGCATCGCCCCGGACCTGCGCCTGCTGGAGACCGGCGCCGAGGGCGACGAATGGTTCAAGGAGCGGGTCATCAACGGCGCGGTGCGCGATGGCGCGGTGTACATGCCGAAGATGGCCGACTTCATCAGCCAGGAAGGCCTCTGGGCGATCCGCAGCTATCTGGAAAGCGTGCACGTCGACGAGTGACGCGCCCGACCCTTCGCCGCCGACCGCGGCGCCCTTGCACGAGTCCGCCGCGCCACGGCGGAACGACCACACAGGAGAGCTTCGCCATGATCTACGCAGCGCCCGGAACCCCCGGTGCCGTCGTCACCTTCAAGCCTCGCTACGGCAACTACATCGGCGGCGAGTTCGTGC